>NZ_ALOW01000035.1:0-193199 GCF_000292385.1 Acinetobacter sp. GG2 | reverse complement strand
CGTCGCTTTTTTATTTGAAAGGTATTAGCCTTGATCTGACAATAAAGCAATTTGTTGCACGTAGTTAATAAACTTCTTTTTAGATGCTTCAAGATCTGCTTCTGCAACTTGCTGAGTTTTATCACGGTTAATTCTTAACACATGTTGACGCAAAGTATGACGCTCTGATGCATTATAAATTTTGCTAAACTCATTGATTGCAGGATCACCCTGTTCAATCATACGATCTACCCAACGCATAAGTTGAGCTTGCTTTTTCGCACCTTGTTGAGGTGTCAAATAAGACAAAATGACTGTCTCATCTTCATTACGCAAGAGTTTACCAACACGCTGAAACTGGCGACGACGTGCTTCAAACGAACTAATATTCTGGACTTCTAAAAGAGCATCAATTAAACGCTCATCAACCGGAAGTTTTTGAATTTGTTTGATAGAAAGTTGTGCTAACTGCTCACCTAAAGCAGCCATACGTTGAACTGCTTTTTTCTGTTCGGTTTTACTTGCACGTCCTTCTAAAGAATCAAAATCTTCTTCAGTATAACGCTGGGGACGACGTGCCACGATTAATCTGCCTCATAAAATTTTGCGGCGAATAACGCCTGTACTTCGTTTAATGCCTGCTCTTCGTCAGCGCCATCAATGACCAAACGTAAAGTGGTCCCTTTACCTGCACCTAACATCAGTAACGACATAATATTCTTTGCATCTACCAAATGATCGCCCTTACCAATCTGAATTGACGAACGAAACTTCGTAGTGACCTCTATCAGTTTTCCTGATGCACGTGCATGTAAACCGAGTTTATTAATTACATCAACAGTTGTGTCTATCATGACCAGTGCTTCATTTCTCTGTGTAAGACCTGAACAGTCCATTCTGCCTCAAGTGCTTGTTTTAGTCTATCTACCATATAAACTGAACGATGCTGGCCGCCTGTGCAACCTATTGAAATCGTCATATAGTGACGATGCCCTTCAGCAAATGCAGGCAACCATTTTTTTAAGAAGTGGTGTATGTCCTCAAACATTTCATTTGCTTGCGGACTTGCTTCTAAAAACTGTCTTACTGGCTCATCTAAACCAGAAAAACGGCGTAATTCTAAATCCCAATGTGGATTTGGTAAATGCCGTACGTCAAAAACATAGTCAGCATCTAAAGGAATGCCATGTTTATAACCAAATGACTGCAATATAACAATCAGGTTATCCGACTGCCCTAATTTTGACAGCAAGATATGTTTTAAATCATGAACACTTTTATCTGTGGTATCAATATGAACAGTGGCACGGAACTGAATTGGAATCAGCAACTGCTTTTCTTCATGAATACACTGTAAAAGGCTTTTGAAACGGTTCGCCAACGGATGCGGGCGACGTGAAGCACTAAATCGAGCAATTAAATCTTGATCTTGTGTCGTCAGGTAAATCACATCAACCGTACCATGCTTTTGTAATTGCTCAAAAACATGATCGAACTCCTGCATATCTGCCCGTGTACTTCGGACATCTACACCTAAAGCGAGTTGTTCAAGATTATTTTCATGATCTAGCTTTGCCACAATTTCAGGCAGCAATGCCAAAGGTAAATTATCAATACAGTAATAGCCTAAATCTTCCAACACTTGAAGAGCTGAAGATTTTCCTGAACCAGACTGTCCTGTCACGATAAGTATACGCTTCATGGCATGGCTGTCCTTTTATGTATTATTGAGATGTAAAGGCAACTTGTAAATTATCAATTAAACGTGTCCCACCCAACTTAGCCGCAACAAACAACACAATATTACGATCAAATTGAGTAACAGGTAACAGATTTGACTGACGAGCTTCCACATAATCCACAACAAAACCATTGTCTGTCAACAACGTTTTTAAATCTGCCAAGACTTGTTGCAAATCCTTACCTTGATGTAATTGTTCTTCAGCTTGCTTTAGACCTTGATAGATGACTGGTGCAGTTTGACGCTGTTCAGGCGTCAAATAACCATTACGCGAACTCAATGCCAGACCATCTGCGGCACGAACAATGGGCACACCAATAACTTCCAACGGAATATTTAAGTCTTGAACAAACTGGCGAATTACAGCTAACTGTTGATAATCTTTTTGACCAAAGAAAGCATAGTTTGGCTGCACAATATTAAAGAGTTTTGTGACAACCAGCGCTACACCGTCAAAATGTCCTGGGCGTGAACTACCACACAAGTCATCCGTAATTTGACTAACACTAATGTTAGTTAAACGAGGTTGTGTACCGTACATTTGCTCGACTGAAGGTGCGAAAACGATGTCACAGCCAACATCTGCAAGTAGGCGGCTATCTTGCTCCAAAGTACGTGGATAGTTATCAAAATCTTCACCCGGACCAAATTGGGTCGGATTCACAAAGATACTTACAACCACAACATCACATAGCTTTTTCGCTTCACGAACAAGTGTGAGATGGCCTTCATGTAGATTTCCCATAGTTGGGACAAAACCAATGATTTTACGTGCAGCTCTAGCAGGATTTAAAGAAGCAGCTAAGCCTTGTATAGTGGTTTCTGTTTTCATGAATTACAGCTCAACATTGAAAGTATGTTCTTTGGCAGGGAACGACTGATCTTGTACAGCAGCATGAAAAGATTTAAAAGCATCTAAAATAGCTGTTTCACCAGACTGTTCTTTCATGAAGTTACGCACAAAACGTGCAACCTTGCCAAACGTCAAACCTAACATGTCTTGTACAACCAATACCTGACCGTCAGTCGCATTACCTGCCCCAATACCAATCACTGGAGTATTTGGGAACAGCTCAGCAATTTCTTGGCCTAGTTGCGCAGGAACACATTCAAGCAATAGTACCGCTGCTCCAGCTTCAACCACAGCCGTACAGTCAGCAATCAGTTGATCCGCAGCTTCACGTGTTCTAGCTTGCAACTTATAACCACCAAACACATGCACAGATTGAGGTGTTAAACCTAAATGAACACATACAGGTACACCATTACGCGTTAACACTTGTACCGTTTCACTTAACCATGCACCGCCTTCGATTTTGATCATCTGGGCACCAGCTTGCATAACTGTTTTCGCATTCTGCAAAGCATCGTTTAAAGTGGCATAACTCATAAATGGTAAATCAGTCATAATCAATGCATGCTGGTTACCACGGCGCACCGCGGCCGTATGATAAGCCATGTCTTCAACAGTTACAGGTAACGTTGAATCACGACCTTGAATTGCCATTCCAAGAGAATCACCAATTAAGATAGTATCAATTTCAGCAAGTTCCATTGCTTTTGCCATACTTGCATCGTAACAAGTTAGACAAGAGAACTTACGTCCTTCGGCTTTAAATTTTCTTAAGTCACTAAGACTAATCATGATGGTATCCTCTACAGGAGTTTGCAGAACGTATAAGTCAGGCTTAAGCCCAAGACTCATCAGCAAGTACAGTCAGCGTCGGCTGCTGTAAGAGTTCTAAATTTTTAAGTGGCTGATCATTAATATGTAAATCAGCATCTAAATCTAATAAAGGAATCACAACAAAATCTCTTTGCAGTATTCCTACGTGCGGCACAGTTAAGCGCTCATTTTGTATTTTTTCATTGCCATAAATCAGTAGATCAAGATCTAAAGTTCGCTCACCCCAATGACGTAGTCTCACACGCCCAGCTTCCTGTTCAAAGCGCTGGAGCTGGTCAAGTAAGTCAAGCGGAAGTAACTCGGTTTTTAGTTGAGCCACTGCATTTAGATAGTTCGGTTGATCTTGAGGACCCATGGGTGGGCTTTGATACAGTTTGGAGACCTTCACTTCACCAATAGATTTAAGCTTGGCTATCGCTTCAGACAAAATTTGGCGTGAGTCACCTAGGTTACTTCCTAAGCCAATATATGTGGTTACTGTCATTGCGTAGGTCCAAAAATAACTTGGCTCAAATCACGTTGTACCCGCTTACGCTTTAAGATTGGGTGATCGCTCGTCATATTGGTTTGTGATGCGGAAGATTTTTCCATAAAACGGTCAACAGACTGCTCTTGTCGTGCACGTTCTTTCTTACCACGACGGCTTCGAGGCTCTGGAACATCCACCAAAGGCTCAATTTCTGCATCAACTCTATTGTTCTCAACAGGTTCAGCAGCAACCTTACGACGACTTTTCGCTTTTTGACGATTATATTGGCTAATCGCAGCTTCTTTTTCGTCATTTGACATTTCTTGGTAAGCATCCCACCAGCTTCCCATTCCTTGTGTTGTGTCATCACCTGACTTTTCACGAAGTAATAAGAAGTCAAAGCCTGCACGGAAACGCGCATGGCTTGCCAATGCTTCAATTTGCTGTGGCTTTGGGTTAAGCAATCGAGTTTGCATTTCCCAAACTTCACGAATAAAAGTTTCGGCAAAACGAGGAATGACTGTACGTGTGGCTTGACGTTTTAAAACATCTAAACCAGCTTGGGCACGAGCTTCAGCTGGAACTACACCTTTCGTTAAATAAAAGTCACAACGTTCTAAAAATGGCTGCCACAATAAAACTGCATAAAAAAATGCAGGGTTAATGGTTTTACCAATTTGAATACGTTGATCTGTATTTTTTGCAGCACGTTGAATAAATGGCGTCAAATCTGGGCGAATATCAGCAAAAAGCTGCTTCCACACGCCAAATTCAATCAGCATTGGTAATACACGTGCCAAATGACCCATTGTGAAAAGCTTCTGAGACTCATCGTATAAACGGTGCGGAGAAACATCACGAAGCAACTGCGTCATCTCAACATCAAAAATATCGAGAATATTTGAATCAATCTTGAAATTTAGCTTCGCTGCAAAACGTAATGTCCGTAGCATACGCACCGGATCTTCTTCAAAACGTTGTGCAGGATCACCCAATAAACGTAAAGTCTTATTTTTGACATCATCAATTGCTTTACAAAAATCGAGCACAATACCCTTACGTGGTTGGTAGTAAAGCGTATTGATAGAAAAATCGCGTCGAGCAAAGTCCTGCTCTATTGTTCCCCAGTTATTGTCACGCAAAATCATGCCTGAAGCGTTGGTGACTGCTTTTTTAGGAGGGGCACGGAAAGTCGCAACTTCAATTAGCTCACGCCCTGAATAGACATGTGCCAATTCAAATCGACGGCCAATAATTCGGCATCGACGACCAAAAACTTCTTTAATTTGAGAAGGTGTTGCATTGGTGACTGCATCGAAATCTTTAGGATTGAGTCCTAGCATTAAATCACGGACACCACCCCCAACAATATAAGCCTCATAGCCTGCTTTGTTCAGACTATCGATCACATCTAAAATCGAAGAAGGAAGTTGGGCTGTGGACAAACCACATTTTGACGCTCGCAAGGTTTGCAAAAGACGCTGTCTCCTACGTCAGGACGTAAATAACAAGTTGTCGCTAATCATAGCTCTAACACACACAAAGGGCAATTTGATTCTCTTTAGATTGCGCAGGAAATGATAATTGACGAACAGAACTTTTATAAGGCTAAACGCGATTTATTTTTTTCAAAAATAGCAGGCCCGACTCCTTTGACATTTTTAATTTCGTCAATATTTTTAAAACTTCCGTTCTTCTGTCTATATTCTACAATCGCTTGCGCCTTTTTCTCACCTACGCCTTTTAACTGCTGAAACTCATTTACAGTGGCCTGATTCAAGTGAATTTGCCCTGTAGAGTCATTAGAACTCTTAGTATAAGAATTTTTAGAACCATATGAATGAGAAGGCTTAGAGATGTTTAACTTTTGGTCATACATCTGCTGTTTAGCCTTCCATTCCTGAAAGTTTTGATCAAAAGATTGAGCAAAAACCGAAGGTGAAATCACACCTAAGCACAACATCATTAAAATAAAACAATTATTTTTCCAAATTCTCATGCTGTATCGCATGTCGTTTTTCCCCTGTTTGTAATTGTCGTTTTGCTTGATTCCACAATTCATCCATCTCGGACAAAGTCATGTCTTCTAATGTTCTTTGCTGTTTTATGGCTTGCTCTTCAATAAAAGCAAAACGACTTCTAAATTTATGTATGGTTGATAAAAGTGAAGTTTCACTTGAAATGTTAAGTTTACGTCCTACATTGACTAATGAAAACAGACAATCTCCAAATTCGTCTTGAATTTCATCAATATTTTGACTTTTGAGCGCCTCTTTGAACTCACCGAGTTCTTCTTCTAGTTTTGCATAAGCATCTTCTACTGTTTCGAAATCAAATCCGACTTTTGCAACATTTTTTTGAATTTCCTGTGCTTGAGACAGTGCAGGACCATGTTTAATTTCATCTAATCTTGATTGCGGCTTGCCTTGCTTTTCTTGTTGTTTAATTTGTTTCCATAGCTCACTGACTTGTTCGGGTGTTAAGTTATTAAATTGATCAGCTTGAAACACATGTGGATGACGTCTTATCAATTTTTCACTAATTGCCTCAACTACATCTTGAAAATTGAACGCCCCTTGCTCACTAAACATTTGTGATTGAAATACAACTTGTAGTAGCAAATCACCCAACTCATTTCGAATCTCATCAATATCGCCCTGACGAATGGCAGCTTCGACTTCATATGCTTCTTCAATCGCATATTTTGTCAGTGACATTGGGGTTTGTTGTTGATCCCACGGACATTTTTCACGTAGCTCTTGCATAATTTTAAGCAATTTATCCATGTAACCCTCAAGTTCAAAAAGTTGGTCAGTAAATTTAAAATCTTAATTTGCTATGATCAAAATTAAAGCGGCAAATCATTCGTCATATTGTAACGATAAAGAGAAAAAAGATGAAAAATAGCATCCTGATTAGTGGCGCAGCTCAAGGTATTGGAGCAGAAATTGCACGGGTATTTTACAAACAAGGATATAAAGTAGGCATTTATGATATTAACGAATCACTTGCTCAAAGCTTAGCAACAGAGTTAGGTCCCAATGCATGCGCTGGCTATTTAGATGTTAGTGATTACAGCCAGTGGCAACTTATATTAAAAGAATTTACCGACTGGGCTGGCGAGCTTAACATTGTAGTGAATAACGCAGGCATATTATATTCTGGGGCCTTTGAAAATATCGATATTAAGTCACATCAAAGAACAATCAATATTAATGTAAACGGCGTAATCAATGGCTGCCATGCTGCACTGCCCTATTTAAAGCAAGCTTCTTTTGCACGAGTCATTAATCTGTCATCGGCTTCTGCAATTTACGGACAAGCTGACCTTATTTCTTATTCGGCCAGTAAATTTGCAGTGAGAGGAATTACTGAAGGTTTAGATGTGGAATGGAAAAAATATGGTATTCGTGTTTTAGATGTGATGCCGTTATTTGTACAAACTGCGATGGTCAATAATATGGATGCTGGCAGTATTCAAAATATGGGCGTTGACTTAACTCCAAATGATATTGCTCAACAGGTGCTTTCACTTGTCGAGAAAAAAGCTCATTTCTGGACACCTACGCACACTCCAGTTGGTATAAAAACCAAATTGCTTTATCAACTTTCAACAATAAGTCCACAGTTTTTAAATCGGTTAACTAATATTTATTTATCGAGAAAGTAGCTGATAAAAAGGCCGTCAATTGACGGCCTTTTTTATAGATTATTTATTTAGATAAATTATATTAATTAGAAAAACCCTCTAATGTTTAAAAAGTAGACTAATTAAAAGTAACAATTTCATGAATTTAATACCTATTCTGCTTTATGAAATTATTTAAAATTATGATGCATAAAAAATAGACTTTCATTTTCTTTGATTTACATAAAATTACTTTAATTAGTTTGTTTTACAAACAAATAAATCATTAAAAAATATTTTTAAAATAGAACTCAAAGCTATATTCCATAAGACTTTATAAATAATTTCATTAGAAAAATAAAAATTTAATAATAAAGAAAATGATTGAAATGGTTAGTTTATAAAATTATATTGCGTTTATTTTTGTAAACTTATAGGTGTTTTTTGTGAAAATTATTCCCCAAAAAGGACATTTTAAACTCCATAAAACACTTCTTAATATTTTTTTACTCACTCCCCTTGCTTCAATCACACACGCTGGTTTTTTTGATGACTACAACCAAACCGCACAGAATTTTCGTGCAAATGTCACACAACCAATTCCAGAAGAAACGCTCAAATTCTTAGATAAAAAAGCGAAAGGAAGTGATGCTGCACTTTACTTACTTGAAAAAGCCCGATTACAACAGACAAACCATCAATATAAAGAAAGTGAAAAATCTTTTGAAGCTGCATTTGTCTTATTAGAACAGCGCAATAATAAAGCGAAAATAAGTGCCTCTGAACTTGGATTCAAAGCTCTTTCAATTGTGAGCAATGACAGTGTGATTCCTTATAAAATTCCAGAGTATGAACAAGTACTAGCACATGTCTATCAGGCAATTAATTTTATAGCACTGAATAATACCGAGAGTGCAGGAGTTGAAATGCGTATTGCTCAACGTATTCAACGAGAAATTGAACTTGCCCATACCAAAGAAACAGAAAAAGCTAAACAGAAAGCTGGAACAGATACTTCCGAGAGTCTAGATGAAGCTTTCGCTGGATTAGATACAATTGCTGGGAAAGTTAAAAACACCTATCAAAATGCTTACGCCTTTTATATGGCTGCGACACTTTGGGAAGCTTTAGGAGAAGAAAATGATGCTCTCGTCGATTTCAAAAAATCTTATGAATTACAACCCAATGAATTTATTAAAAATGATGTTAAACGTTTAGATTCAGCTTCTAATAAAAAATCTGGACAGTATCCCGTTGTTATTTTTCTAGAACAGGGTTTAGTACCGCAAAAAATCTCGAATACTCTTGCTCTCCCAACTCCAGATGGTTTGGTCAATATTTCTTTTGCTAGTTACAATCCCTCTACTTATAGCAGTCCAGCAAGTCTTCAGGTTCTAGTAAATGGTAGATCTGTGACGAATACATCGACATTAACAGATATAGGTGCTTTAGCAGTAAAAACGCTAAAAGAAAACGTAGCAGCCAATATGGCTACGCAGATTACACGCACGACAGCAAAATATATGGTTCAAAAAGAACTCGGAAATCGTCTCGGCGCTATCGGTCAAATTGCTGGAAATATTTACAACACTGCTTCAGAAAAAGCCGATGTACGTGCGTGGAATACATTACCAGGTAATGCTCAATTTGCTCGCCTCACATTACCCGCAGGTAAACATACTATCCAGCTTAGAAATGCTTATACGGTTCAAGAAATCAGCATTGATGTTAAACCAAATCAAACCGTCTTTATTCATGGCATTGATGCAAATCAAGAAATTTTAACAGATAGTTTTTCAATTACTCATTAATTATTAAAGGATTCTCAAAATGAAAAAGACCATAATTTGTTTGAGTCTATTCACAATTACATCTGTACTTTTTACAGGTTGTACAGCTCCTAATGCTATGCAAACAAAAACTGACCCTACTACAGGTAATAGTGCGGTACGCACCCAAACTAATAATCCTATTTTAGCTACGCGTATTGGCGTTAGTCGAGTCAACATGACGACTCTAGGTGATATTAAACGAGCATCTCTTGCCCTAAAGAATGGTTGGTTCTATGCGCAAAGTTTCCAATACAAAATTGTATGGTTTGATGCAGAAGGAACGGAGATCAATCCAGAAGGTGCTATTTGGAAACCTATTTCATTACAAGGTCGTGAAGTTAAGACTGTCCAATCGGTTGCTCCTAATCCTGGCGCAGTTGATGTTTTGATTTATATGAAAAAAGACTAAACCTCATAGGAAATTAAACTATTAGCCTTAATTTCCTTGCACAAAACTCACAATATTATTTGGAATATAGAAACAGGATATTTAAATGAAATTTAAATCACTATTACTGATTACGACCATCAGCAGTGCTGTACTTTTTTCAGGCTGTGCTTCACAGAGTGTTAGTTATGGCGATGCGCAATCTGTTGAAACGTTAACTAAAGATTTTGGTTCTACAGACTTACAGCAAATTTCCACAAAAATGGTGGATGACATGCTGGCTTTCCCACCAATTATTGATATGACTAAAAATCGTCGTCCAGTTTTATTCGTTGATAAGATCAAAAATAAATCCCAAGAACATATCGATACTGAATCTATCACCGATACCATTCAAAACCGTTTAATTAATTCTGGCAAATTCCGTTTTGTAGATATGACTTCTGTAGGTGCTGTTGCAGATCAAATGGCTTATCAACAACGTAGTGGAATGGTAGATAAACGCACAGCTGTACAAGCTGGTTCACAGATTGGTGCTGAATATATGCTAAATGGTAATTTATCTAGCATTGTAAAAAATTCAGGTGGAAAAAGTGATGTTTACTACAAATTCACTTTAAAACTACTGAATTTAAAAACTGGTATTGTGGAGTGGACCAGTGAAAAAGAAATTCGTAAATCTGCAAAGAAATCAACTTTCGGCTTATAAGCATTTCTAGTTAATTACTTTCTAGCATGGCACTTTTTACCTGTTGCCATGCTATATGAATAAAAAGAGCCTTTATGAGAACAATATTTTGTGCAGTTCTATTAAGTCTAACTGCAACCTCAAGTTTTGCCGCTTTACAAGAAGTTATGAAAGAAGCTTCTGGTAGTGGACCAACACAACAACAAGCTATTGCAGAAGCTTTACTCACCGCAGCCCAATCTGTAAATGGAACCAAAGTCAGCCCACAAGTAGGAATGGCCGAAGAAGTTAATATGGTCATGACAAATCAGCATTGGTCATATCAAGGTAAAAGCTCACCTGTTTTTAGTGTTCAAACAGAATCATCCGGCGCTATCAATCGCTTTCAAGTTCTCAGCGTTTCAGGTTCAGGTAAAAACTACAAAGCTCGGGTTCGAGCTTATATTGCTAAATATCAATCAAGTGTAGCTGATCAACATTTACGTAGAATTGCTGTTTTTCCATTTCAAGTTGTTGAGTCAAAATTTAATTTAGCCTCAGAGGAAAATCCATATGAGTTCGTGCAAGAAGTAGCGGACCTCATTGGCACACAAATGGTAAATTCAAAACAGCTCAGCTTAGTGAGTCGGGACTATGTTGATGAAATGGCAACAGAAAATGCATTCCTTGCATGGGATGGTGCTCCAGCAGAAATGGCAAGATTAGCTCAAAAAGTAGGTGCGGACTATATCCTTGTAGGTAGAATTAATGAGGCTCGTACTGTACAAGGTCAATCTTTCTACGGTGCAGTTTCCGCTGAACGAGATGCGATCAAACTCAATTGGCGTGTAATCGAAGTAAATACAGGTAAAATTGCAGCAGCTGGTTCTATCAAGCAACCACTTCAAACAAATATCGGTAATTTAGTTACCCAAGACACTCCCCCATCTAGTGCAGAAATTTTTGCAGATCAAGTGGTTAGCGATGTATTACGTGGTTTATCTTTAAGACCGAACTTTTCTCAGAATCCAGATAGTTTTGATAATCAAGTAAATTCTTCTCCTTTATCAGATGCTGATCTTCCTTCTGGTTCTAGCGAAAAACCAATTGATTGGTAAATAAAAAAGGCCGTCAATTGACGGCCTTTTTACTTAGTTTATTTAAACACCTTGAATCATGCGTCGTGCGCTGATAATCCCCGGTTGCTGCTCTAAACGAGCCAACAAACGTGAAAGCTGAGCCAAACCTTTCACCTCAATGAGCAACTTCATATTGGCAATACCATCTGCCTCAGAAATTGTATTTACCTGACGGATATTAATTTGGTCAGAGAAAATCACTTGAGTTAAGTCTTTGAGTAAACCACGACGATCATAAGCTTCAACTACAATTTGAACACTTTGTCCACGTGTTGGCTGCATTTCCCAATCAGCTTCAACAGCACGTTCTGGTTCTTGCTTGATCATACGCTGATAATCAGAACACAAGACTTTGTGAATACTTACGCCACGGTTCAATGTGATATAGCCAGCAATTGATTCACCATGCACTGGTTGACAACACTGTGCAATATGTAGCTCTACATTGTCTAAACCATCAATCAAAATACCATGTGCAGACAAAGTATGGCTGGCACGTGGGTTTAATGTTGGCTTAAGTACCAGTTCAGGCTCATCCTGATCAAGATGCATTTGACGATTAATCTGGTTAATCAAGGCATGTAGGCTTATATCGCCGCTAACCAGATTAACCAAAATATCATCGCCTGTTTTCACATTAAAATGTGATGAATAGTCGTTGAGATCGATACTCTTCGGGTGAATCGCCAATCGAGACAATTCTTTGTTCAGCAACTCACGACCGACCTCAAGATTCTTGCTACGATCTTGCTGCCTGAACCAGTGACGTAGCTTGTCACGTGCACGAGATGTCTTGATATAACCTAGAGAGTTCACCAACCAGTCACGGTTTGGTTCACGGTCTTTCTTGGTTAAAATCTCAACCTGCTCACCTGTTTTTAGCGTATAGGTTAATGGCACGTAGCGCTGGTTAACACGCGCTGCATAACATTTATTCCCTACCTCTGTATGTACATGATAAGCGAAGTCTAAAACAGTTGAACCACGTGGTAATTCTTTAATATCACCATCACGACTGAAAACATAAATCTTTTCAAAACCTTCAAAGTCTTGAAGCTGATCAAAGCCTTCTGTCTCGTCTTCATTTTGATGTACTGTGGTTTCATTACGTTCTTGGTAATGTTCCAAAACAGCACGAAGCGAATGTAAACGATGGTTAAAAGAATGATCGGTATTCTTTGAACCTTCTTTATAGTTAAAGTGCGAACATACGCCTAATTCTGCTTCATCATGCATCTCATGAGTACGGATTTGTACTTCTAAAGATTTATTTTCAGCAATTACAGCAGTATGTAATGAACGATAACCATTGGCTTTCGGGTTGGTAATATAGTCATCAAACTGATGTGGAATATGACGCCAAATTTGATGAACAATACCTAATGAGTGATAACACTCGGGTACGCTATTTACTAACACACGTAAGGCACGAATGTCATAAAGCTGATCGAAACTCAGGTTTTTACTTTTCATTTTTCGATAAATCGAATAAATGTGCTTTGCTCGACCTGTAATTTCAGCTTCAATACCGTAAGACGCCAATTCATTCTTTAAGCGATCAATCACGAACTGAATATAATGTTCACGTTCTAAACGCTTTTCATTGAGTAAAGAAGCAATCTCTTTATAACGGTCTGGTGCCAAATAGCGGAAAGCTAAATCTTCGAGTTCCCACTTAAGCTGTGCAATACCTAAACGATGCGCTAATGGAGAATAAATAGTTAGAATTTCACGTGCGACACGCTCTTGACGCTCACGTGATGAGTTTGCGAGTTCTCGTAAAGAATAAGTACGCTCGGCTAACTTAATTAAAACAACACGAACATCTTCGGTCACAGAAATCAGCATTTTATAAATGCCGCTTAAATGTTCCCGCTGGTTATTATTAAAATGGTCTTCTAATCGTTTATTTTTTTCAATGAGCTCTGAAAGCTTACCCATTGCCAAAGTGCCTTTGACAAGGTTATAGACTTGCTCACCAAATTTGCGCCTCACTTCTTCTATATCAGTAATGTCCTCACGAACACTACGATAAAGCATCGCAGCAGATAAAGTATCTTCATCTACATGTAAATGCGCCAGAATATCAGCCATTCCAACACCAGTAGCAAATGTATTGGAACGATGATTAACCGTTGAATCTAACTCTTTTTGCAGGGTTAAATGCGCAACCTCTTCGAGTTGTTTAAGCTCTGCCCCATCTAATATTTCACCAACCCGATCCAACCATGAGGCTAAACCGACTTGTGTTTCGGCGGCATGCTCTACAGTCGTTTCCTCTGACAACTCAGTTAGTTGTTCAGGTAACTGTTCACGTACTGTGACCATACCATTCTCCTAGATATGTAACTCATGTTTTTAATCGTTTATCTCTTGAATTTTTTCAAATAAAGCAATTGATTCAACATGTTCTGTATGCGTAAACATGTCCATAACCGCTGCTTTTTTTAACTGGTACCCATGTTGAACCAAAACACCGGCATCCCTTGCTAGTGTTGCTGGATTACATGATACATAAACGATTCTTTTTGCTCCAAAGTTTGGTACATACTGCATAATTTCATATGCACCGGCACGAGGAGGATCAATCAATAATGCATCAAATCCTTGATTTGCCCAAGAATGATGCGAAAAATCTTTTGTTAAATCTTGTGAAAAGAAGGTTGCTTGCACCAAATTATTGCATTTTGCATTGTCTGCTGCCCGCTGCACCATTTCTTCACTAGCTTCCACACCAACAACCTGACCATTTGCACCAACACATCGTGCAAGTGGAAGCGAAAAATTACCTAATCCACAAAACAGATCGAGTACCCTTTCACCGTCTTGTAATTGAAGCAATTCACATGCCAATTGTACCATTTGTTCATTTACTGTCGCATTGACCTGCGTAAAATCCAATGGCGAAAAAGCAAAATTTACCTCAAATGCATTTAAAGCATAATGTAACCGCATAGCACCTTGCTCTTCATCAATACGACGAAGACTTTCAGGGCCTTTGGGTTGTAAATACAATTGCCAGCCTTTGTGTAACGCAAATTGTCTTAATTGGTTGACATCAGAATTATTTAATTTTTCTACATGACGAACCAATAAAGACGTTTCATCATCACCTTTTGCTAATTCTACATGACCAATATGTGCTTTGCCCTTTAGACTTTGGAGTAAATTACGCAACTCTGGCAGACTATCTGATAACTTTTTATCCAAAACACTACAAGTATGGATAGAAGTTAAACGATTACTATGATGCTCACGGAAACCTAGAATCAAACGATCCGGTTTTGGCAAATAACGCACACCTATACGCGCTCGACGACGATAATCACTTTGTAAAGATCGAATTGGCTCTAACCACTGTTCAGGTTGAATACCCGCAAAGTGTTGTAAATGTGACTGGAGTACATTTTGCTTTAAGCGAATTTGCTCATCTGGATGGATATGCTGCATGCTACAACCACCACAAATACCATAATGAGGGCAAACTGCCTCTACACGATTTGGTGAAGGTTCAGCTAAAAGCTCAATCATTTCAGCTTCTTCAAGACGTTTAGCTTCATACGTGATTTGAGCCTTTACCATTTCTCCAGGCAACGCATAACGAATAAACACTTTTTTACCATGCTTATCTGCCGGATGATCTGGATGAGAACCATAGTGCGCAATTCCTCGCCCCTCATGAGAAAGAGTTTCAACCTGAAAAATATATTCTGGTTGTTGAGCTTTGCGAGATTTGGCTTGCTGTTTCAAAGAATGAACCTAAAAATCTAAAGGATTAAAATAGTGAGACGTAAATTCGGTGTATTTCGAAGTACGTTGCCACACTTCAAGAAAATCGGCCTGTTGAGGCATAGTTTGTAAATATTCAATACTCGAACTAATCCAATGATTATGTTCATCTGCATTTAATTGGCCTTTTAGTACTAGCCAACGCAAATAAATGAACCATGTATTGAGTACATCACCTTCACAATAACTGGTTAATTTTAACCATTGTTGATTACGAACATATTCAGGAACATGATAACCCGATTCACCACGCTTACCCGGCAAACCTAAAATGCAGGCGATATCGTCAAGCTTTTGGAAATTACGACCATTAAACATTGCCATAACATCCATTAAATCAATATGACGATGGTGATAACGGTTTTGGTAATTATTAAAACGTTTTTGACTATCAAGCTCACCTTGATCAAACAAGCCCGGCGCAGAAAGACCATGATACATGGCACGGAACAAAATAACCGGCAAATCAAATTGTGAACCATTCCAACTTACTAAAGTCGGGTGGCGCTTATCAAAAATAGATAAAAATTTCTGTAAAATTTCAGCCTCTGAATAGTGCTCTCGACTAAATGAAAATAATCGAAAGCCCGATTCATCAACCCATAAACCTGAAATGCAAACAATTTCATGCAATGGTAAACGCTGAAAATCCATGCCTGATTCTTGACGGCGGATTTTGGTGAGTGCCTGTTCGACATCTGCCTCTGGCAAATCAAGATGATATAAATGCGCTCCCGCTTTTAAATCAGTTAAAGTTTCAATGTCAAAAACCAAAGTTGGGAAACGCATTCTTTCTCTCAATTATGAGTTATCGTCCTGTACTGAAAACAAACCTGTAGATAAGTAGCGGTCGCCACGGTCACAGATAATGCAAACAATAACAGCATCCGGATTTTCTTCTGCAATCTTAATTGATGCCCAAACCGCACCACCTGAAGATGTACCAGCACTAATACCTTCCATACGTGCCAATTTACGCATGGTTTTTTCAGCTTCAATTTGAGGAATATCAATAATTCGGTCTACACGACTGCTATCAAAAATTGTGGGTAAATATTCTTTTGGCCAACGACGAATACCCGCAATACTTGATCCGTCTGCTGGCTGTAAACCCACAATCTGAATGTCCGGATTTTGTTCTTTTAAATACTTTGAAACACCCATAATGGTACCTGTTGTACCCATTGAGCTTACAAAGTGAGTAATTTTACCACCAGTTTGTTTCCAGATTTCAGGGCCTGTTGTAAGGTAATGAGCTTCGACATTATCAGGATTACCAAACTGATTTAGAACATGACCTTTGCCGTCTTTTTCCATTTGCAAAGCTAAATCACGTGCGCCTTCCATACCTTGTTGGGGAGTCACTTCAATCAGTTCTGCACCATAAGCCAGCATCGCATCTTTACGTTCTTGGCTCATGTTATTTGGCATAATAAGTTTCATTTTATAGCCACGCATTGCCGCAACCATAGCCAGCGCAATACCTGTATTACCGCTAGTTGCCTCAATTAACGTATCACCCGGCTTAATTTGACCACACTTTTCTGCCTGCATAATCATGTTGTAGGCGGGACGATCTTTTACAGAACCTGCTGGATTATTACCTTCCAATTTTGCTAAAACCGTTGCTTGCGTATGACAAGCCAAGCGCTGCAAACGGACTAGAGGTGTTTTACCTACATAGTGATCTAACAAAAATTCGTCGGCTAAAAAATCAGGTTGTGTATTACTCATGATCAACACCTAAATCGGGGTGGCACTATTGTATGAAAAAATGATCGGTACTGCACCCATTTCACTATGCTTTTTAATAAAAGTGATTAAAGCACGGTCAGTTATAAAATGCCGTCTGTTTTAAAATAAAGCGTGATAATATGCCCTACAGAGAGATCAATCTGATGTAGCCATGTCTAATTTCAATAAAACCTTATCGAAACGCTTACGTCTGAATCATGCATATGGGCAATTGATTGCTCTTATTTTTGTGCCCATGATGATTTTAACAGGGGTTGGCGCATTTCTGGTTTTAACTGAAACATCTCATTCGGCCAAACAACAGCAGCTCCATCACGCTTCGGCTATTTTGGCTCGTTATAATGAAATTGCCAAAAACCTCTACACATTGGTAGAGCTAAAACCCGATGAATATGATCATGCACAAAACATTATGCAAAGCATGTTCAGTGAAAAAGATTTAAAGCGTGCTGCTTTAATTGATAGCAATGGTCAAACATACTTAAGTGTGGGTTATCGAGATAATCGTTACTGGCCGAACTTTACACAAAGCAGTAGTTTCTTCGGCCCTATTTCTTACAACCATAACAATATCTATGGTATTCGAGTTACTAATACCACAGGAAAAACTCCTGTTTGGCTTGTGATTGAAATGGACAATCAGCCATTAGAGCTAGCACGCTATCGTATTCTGATTGCTTTAGTCATTACCAGCCTAATGACGCTACTCTTGCTTTTGCTCTGCCTAAATTTCTTCTCTCGCCGCTGGGTTGCACCGATGTACGAAATTCGAATGCAATTACAACGACTTAATGCAGATACTTTAGATCAGCACATGATCATTAACAGTACAGGCGAATTACGATTACTCCAACGTGATATTGCAAACGTAGTAAAACGCTTACATTTTAGTTTTTTAGAGCTTAAAGAACATACAGAACAAACCGAAGAAGACTTACGCAGAACATTAGACACTTTAGAAGTTCAAAACATTACTTACCGTCAGGCACGTGACCAAGCCATTTCATCAAATCAGGCAAAATCCGTTTTCCTTGCCAATATTAGTCATGAGCTTCGTACGCCGCTTAACAGTATTGATGGCTTTATTCATTTATTACTTCGCCAACAAAACCTGAGTAACGAACAAAATCTCTATCTACAAACTATTCGAAAATCTTCTGCCCACTTATTGGCATTAATTAACGATGTATTAGATTTCTCAAAAATTGATGCAGGTAAACTAGAACTTGAAACAGCACCGTTTGATTTAGAAGAAGCCATTTTCGATGTCATGGACATGTTGTCACCTTTGGCTGCCCAAAAGCATATTGCCATGGCATTTTATTATGCAGACAACATTCCTCAAGAAGTCATTGGGGATGCTTTACGCTTTAAACAAATTTTGACCAACCTAATTTCAAATGCAATCAAGTTCACGCCAGATGGTGAAATTATTGTTCGTGTCCGTATGGAGCATGATGACATTGGTCAATGCTTACTTCATTTTAGTGTTCAAGATAGTGGTATTGGTTTAAGCGGCACAGACCGTAAAAAATTATTTGAGTCGTTTTCGCAAGGCGATGCATCTGTTACACGTCAATTTGGTGGTACAGGCTTAGGTCTCGCGATCTCCAAACAACTGGTTCACCTCATGCATGGTCAAATTGGTTTTGAAGATAACCAAGAGCGTGCGCCAACAGAAAAAGGTTCAACATTCTGGTTTACTGCACAGTTTGCTGTAGATGAAGAACATGAGATAGAACATCCTCACTTCGAACATTTACAAGTCGTGTCTTATTTAGCACATCCAGCAACGGCAAGTGTTTTACGTTACTATCTTGAAAATTATCAAGTTCCACATATCGAAACTCAATCGATTTTGGACTTATTTAGCCGCTTAAAACACCTCGACCAGAAAGATAATACATGGCTTGTTGTTGATCATAGCGGTGACACAGAAGCTCTACTTAAAGAAATTCGTAGCCGTTATCAAGGTAACCTAGCAGTTTACGGCTACCAAATGACACTTGAGCCAAACATGCTCACCGAATATCGTGCTCGCCCTCTTTATCAACCATTAAGCCGCAGTGGACTTATTCAATTATTAAGTGACCAACCTATTTTTGAAGAAGAACAACAAGACTTTAATGGTCAGGGCTTACATATTTTAGCGGTCGATGATCACTTACCGAATTTAATCGTTTTAGAGGCACTATTAGGTGAGTTAAATGTTAAAACCACTAAAGCCTTAAGTGGACAAGAAGCGCTGAATATCATCCAAGAACGCATTGATCAAAAGCTTAAACCGTTTGATTTGGTGTTTATGGACATTCAAATGCCGGTTATGTCAGGCATTGATACTACTCGCGCGATCCGCTCTTTAGAATCAACGCTAGATGGAGAAATGCAGCTTCCAATTATTGCATTAACAGCCCATGCCCTTGCCGATGAAAAACAAAAGCTTCTTAAAGTGGGTATGAATGACTATGTCACCAAGCCAATTCAAATGGAGCAAATCATTCAGATTTTAACGCAATGGACTAAAAACAATTTCACTGCACAAGCCTTAGATAAAGATCATCATGTTGTTGCTGAGGCACTAGACCCAGAAATATTAAACTGGCAGCAAAGTCTACAATTGGCAGCAAACAAAGAAGACCTTGCCCAAGACTTACTTAAAATGTTGGTGGACAGTTTCCCAACCGAGCTAGATGAAATGCAGCAGCTCATTGAACTTGAAGACTTCCCTCAACTTGAGCATGTATTACACCGCCTCTATGGTGCAACTCGCTATGTTGGCACACCGAAACTTCAACAAGTTACTGGTGACTTTGAACAGTTTGTTTCTAAGTTACGCAAAGAGCGCCGTAGAGCTGACGATGGATTTATTGAAGAAGTTACACAGCGCTTCAATGAATTAGGACTTGTCATTAAAGAAGTAGAGAGTGCAGCTCACCAAATTTTAGTTATACCGGACTAAAAAGAACCTGTAAAAAAGGCATGACTGACCTGTCATGTTTCCAATTTACAGCCATGTTATGCTCCGCTTATCGATAAAAAAATAAGCGGGAATTTCATGGCACTTTTACGTATTGAAAAGAATAATGGCATTGCGACAGTTTATCTAAACCGTCCGGATAAACGTAATGCCATGAGTTTCGCTCTCCTCAAAGAACTTGTTTCAACGGCTAAAGCCATACAAAAAGACCGAGAGATCCGCTGTGTAATTTTGACTGGCGAAGCACAAGTATTTAGTGCCGGAATTGATTTATCTGACCTCAATAATCCTAAAAATTCTGCATTTGCGATTTGGGAGCTTGTAAAACCAGGACAAAGCCTTTTCCAAAAAGCATTTTTGATTTGGCAAAACTTGCCTGTACCTGTGATTGCAGCGATTGAAGGTTATTGCTTTGGTGCGGGAATGCAACTTGCGTTGGCTGCCGATATCCGTATTGCGCATCCAGAAACCAAAATGTCGATTATGGAAAGCCGCTGGGGATTAGTACCCGACATGGGGCTTACCCGCTCACTCAAAGGTTTGATTGGTGTAGACCTTGCAAAAGAACTCACCTTAACTGCGCGTGTGTTTGACGGAAATTATGCAAAAGATATTGGCCTTGTAACGCACTTAAACGAAAATCCATTACAAAAAGCGAATGCGATTACCTCAGAAATGCTGCAACGCTCACCAGATGCATTGACTGCTGCAAAACGTGTATTAGATGCAATGGAACATCAACCAGAAAAATCATTGCGCCTAGAAAAAATCTGGCAACTTAAACTATTACTTGGTAAAAATAGCAAACTCGCTCGTAAAAAAGATAAACATCCGGAAGTTAAATTTTTACCACGCCAATATAGATAAGAGCTTTGAAGATGAATTTTGATCGTAATACACCTATTGCCTTTTTAGGCATAGGGCTTATGGGAAGCCGTATGGCTAGCCGTCTTATTCAAGCAGGTTTTCAAGTTGCTGTCTGGAACAGAACAGCATCTGCTTGTGAAGAACTTATCGACATCGGCGCACACGCTCTCGATCTTTCAAACATCGGACAATACCCTGCAGTTTTAACTTGTTTAGCTGACGATAAAGCTGTGCAAGCTGTATTTGAACAAATTCAACCTCACTTAAAAGCTGGTCAAGTTATTGTGGACTTCTCAAGTCTGTCTGTTGCTGCAACAAAAGCACTCGCTCAAGCTACTGCTTCACAACACGTGACATGGATTGACTCTCCTGTTTCGGGCGGTACAGCTGGTGCTGAACAAGGCACACTTGTCATTTTTGCAGGTGGAGATGCTCAAACCATTGAAGCTTTAAGCCCTGTTTATAATGTACTTTCCCAACGTGTAACACGAATGGGGGATACTGGTACCGGCCAAGCCACTAAAATTTGCAATCAACTCATTGTGGCAGCAAATAGCGCTCTTATCGCGGAAGCTGTAGCACTAGCAGACCGCGCAGGTGTAGACACGACATTACTCGCTCCCGCGCTAGCTGGTGGATTTGCCGACTCAAAACCTTTTCAAATACTTGCACCACGCATGGCAACTCATACATTCGAGCCTATTCAGTGGAAAGTTCAAACATTATCTAAAGATCTTAACAACGCGGTAACATTAGCTAAGAATGTTAATTTAGACATCCCTGTTGCACAAAAAGCTCTATTACAGCTACAAACTCACCAAAAAAATGGCTTTGCTGAGAAAGATTTAGCTACTATGATTCAAGTAGTAGAGCAATAATAAACGGAGTTTGCATATGGGTCGTCTTGCCGTTAACTTATCCATGATTTTTACCGAAGTTTCTTTAATTGAACGCTTTGCATTAGCCCATGCAGAGGGCTTTGAACACGTAGAAATCCAATTCCCATATGAACTTACCATTTCCGATATTCAAGACCAACTTGAACGCTATAACCTCAGTTTATGCTTAATTAATGTTCCTGCTGGCGACCTTATGCAAGGTGGAAATGGTTTGGCAGGTGTACCAGGCCAAGAAAAAGCATTTCGTGAAGCATTAGAATTAGCTATTCGTTATGCCACCGCTTTAAAAGTACCACGTGTCAATATTTTGGCAGGTAAGCAACCTCAAGATTCAGATTTACTTCCTTGCCTTAAAACTCTTGCAAGCAACTTAAAGCTGGCCTGTGACTTACTCACAGAACATGATATTGAACCTGTATTTGAGATGATTAATGGCACAGATATGCCACGTTTTTTAGTACAGAACATTGCTCAAGCTCAAGAAATGCTAGAAGCAGTCAATCACCCTGCTTTAAAAATGCAATATGACTGTTACCACATGGCGATGATGGGTGAAGATGTACTTGAAGGGTTACAAGAAAATATTCACCAGATTGGCCATATTCAGTTCGCAGATTGTCCGGGACGCCATGAACCCGATACAGCCCAGATTCCTTACGAACAAATATTTTCTTGGATCAAACAAAGTGCTTATATGGGCTACATTGCGGCAGAATACAAACCTAAAAATGGGTCAAATCAGTCATTTACATGGAAAAACAAATATTTTTCCGATGATGTAAATATATAAACTGTTACTAGTTTCGTTTGAAATTCTGAGTGAAAACCACTATATTAGATAGTGAGTAATTGTCAGGAAAATATACCCTATATGAATTTAGAACCATCGCCCAGCGTGTCTAATTCTCACGATTTCGCAATGAACACCTCAAATAAAGACGTACAAGCTTGTCTCAAAGTCGTCCATGACGCTTTAGTTGATGTAAAAGCAAAAGATATTCTACAGTTAGATGTTAGCACTATTAGCAACGTTGCTGATGCTATTGTTATTGCGAGTGGTACTTCTACTCGTCACGTCAAAGCACTTGCTGATAATGTTGCAGAAGAAGCTCGAAAAGCTGGTTTCCGCCCGATTGGCGTTGAAGGCGAACGAGATGCCGAATGGATCTTAATTGATCTTGGCTTTGTTGTAGTACACGTGATGCTACCGACAGCCCGCAAATTCTATGATTTAGAAAGCTTATGGCGTACTGCCCCAGAGTCAGTCGCATAAAATTTTTGCTTTTAAAAAAAGCGGCTCTTTTGAGCCGCTTTTTTAATATCATTTGGTTATTAGTTTTTTTAAATTTTCATATTCTTGTGGGTATATTTCTATGAGATTTAAAATATTCCCCATATTTTGAAACAAGATCCAATATATTTCCTTGTCCTCTTTTTTCCATAAAGGGCCATAGTATTGGTATTTAGCCAAATTCAGTACCATTTTAATAGAATCCCTCAACACATCCTTTTCATCATCTGTTTGACAATATTTCTCAATATGAATCAACCACTCCACTTTACCCCAAAAAGATAAGTTCTCAGAAAATTCTAATCTTTGTACAAAGCCAATTGGTGTTGTAGTTAGTAAATAAAGTTCGTCTACTTCTTTAAGCTCAGTACTCAACTTAGTAATTTTCTGAAGCAAATAAAATGGAAGCTTTAATTTTTTACGATAGAACAAATTAATTACTTCGCCCAATGAAATATACTTCATTTTAAGCGCTCTATATAAAATCATAAATAAAATAGACTTATCATTTAACTTATCTATATATAAATAAAAATCCTGTTTATTCCATTCTAAAATTATCATTTGTAATAAGCATTTTTTTACACTTGTATTCTCAAGCTGATTATTTTGAAATTGCATAAAATAGTTATTAAAATCAAAATTACGATTTTTCAATACAAAGATAGCAAAATCCACAATAGATAAGTACTTACTATTTAAAGCAAACAGCAAAATTTCATTATCTAATGCATCTAATTCCAACAAACGATTCAAAAGAACTTTTTTTACATCTACATATTTTGATTGTTGAAATTCCGACCTTAAAAAGTCTAGATTCTGCTTTACAGCAAACTTAATCCAATAGTACCTAATCCACTGATCATTTGCATTTTTAGCAATCTCAAGCAACTCTGATTCAATAATCAATTGGTTAGATTGGATATAATTAAATAAAGCTCTACTCAATTTCCCCTGTCTAGACAATAAAACCAATTTTACTTTATCTAAATTTTGATGAATTTTATCCATCAATATATCTTCAATCTCTCCTACAATTCGAATTCTTCCCTTAATTGCTTCAATGTCTAAAAAATAAGTGATACATAAATCCGCACAATCTGACCGTTCTGCCCACTCTAATAAATGACGAGCTGCGAGATGCCTATTAACTTGCACATAATCACTTAATTTACGTAGCAAATGTGGAAATAAAGCTGGCTCGAAACATCCTGATAATTGTCGAAGTGCAGCTTCGCGCTGGTAACCATCCCAAAGATAAAGTTGATTAATTTTTACCCTAATCTCATCTATGTTCATTTTATTTGATTTATAAATTTTAAAGATCAATATATTAAACTTAATTCAATAAAATTAAAAAGTTAGATTTTAATATTTCCAGAAAATTATAGAATAATAGAGTTATCATTTTCTTATAAGCCTAACTTACGAGCTAGTCATCAGCCATTTTTAAATTTGACATGACAAATTGTCAAAATTACAGCACTATAACCATTCTTAAAGTCTCATCAATAAATAGCATAACTGGAGCAATAAAAAGTGAAGATACTCATTACAGGCGCCAACACAGGAATTGGCTTTGCCACAGCAGAACAACTTGTAAAACAAGGGCAACATGTCATTTTGGCGTGTCGAAATCCTCAAAAAGCTCAAGAAGCACAAAACAAACTGCGCTCACTTGACCAAGGGCAAGTCGATATCGTTTCTCTTGATTTGAATAGTCTTGAGTTAACCAGAAAAGCTGCTAATGAAATTGCAGATAAATATGGCAATCTTGATGTACTTATTAATAATGCTGAGTTATTTGCAAAAACAAAACAGCTCACAGCAGATGGTTTTGAGCAACAATTTGGCGTTAATTATTTAGGCCATTTCTTACTTACTCAAAAGTTACTCCCAGTTTTACAACAATCTCCTCAAGCACGCATTGTTCATCTTGCATCTATTGCTCATTGGGTTGGTTCAATTAAACCTAATAAATTTCGTGCAGAAGGTTTTTACAATCCCCTGTTCTATTATGGACAATCTAAGCTCGCAAACTTACTCTTGAGCAATGCACTAGCTGAACAATTTGCTGGTAGTACAATTACAAATAATGCATTACACCCCGGCGGTGTTGCTTCTGATATTTATCGTGATTTACCAAAACCAGTTTATGCAGCCATGAAAATAGGCTTAGTGCCAACATCAGTTCCTGCAAAACTTATTACGGAAATGGCAATTGGAGACTCATGGCAAAGCCGCAATGGCGAATATGTCAGTGCGCATATGCCTGACTGGAAATCGTCACATGCCAAAAACCAGCAACTGGCACGTGATCTCTACCAACAATCAATGGATCTGGTCGAAAAGTTTCTTTAAATCCTAAAAACAAAAAACCACCCGAAGGTGGTTTTTTATTTCAAAGTAACTTAGTGACCTGTACCATTAATTGATTTAGTCATATCTTCAACAACTTTCTTAGCATCACCAAAGATCATCATTGTTTTTTCGTTATAGAACAAGTCATTATCAAGACCTGCATAACCTGTTGCCATAGAGCGCTTAATCACCATGATTGTACGTGCTTTATGCGCTTCAAGAATCGGCATACCATAAATCGGTGAGCTAGGATCATCTTTTGCAGCTGGGTTTACAACGTCGTTTGCACCAATGACAAGTACTACGTCTGTTGCAGGGAAGTCAGAGTTAATCTCATCCATTTCCAAGATGTCTTCGTACGCCACGTCTGCTTCTGCAAGCAATACGTTCATGTGTCCAGGCATACGACCAGCAACTGGATGTATCGCAAAACGAACGCGAACACCTTGCTCTTTTAGAATTTCACACAATTCTTTTACAGCATTTTGTGCACGACCTTGCGCCATACCATAACCCGGTACAATCACAACGCTGTCTGCATTTGACATCAAGAAGCCAGCATCATCAGCAGAACCTGAACGGTAGTTACGCTGAACTTGCTCACCCTTAGCAGCTGTAGAAACTGCCGCACCACCCATCGCACCACCAAACAATACGTTGATGATTGAACGATTCATTGCTTTACACATGATGTACGACAGAATCGCACCAGATGAACCTACAAGCGAACCAGCAACGATCAACATGTTGTTTTCAAGGGTAAAACCAATACCTGCTGCTGCCCAACCAGAGAACGAGTTAAGAAGCGATACAACTACAGGCATATCACCACCACCTACAGGTGCAATCCATACCCAGCCAAATGCAAGTGCAAGTGCTGTCATTGCCCAGAAAGCAGTCATGTTGCCAGTTGTGAAGAAGTAGAAACCACAAGCCAACATCGCAATAAAGATAAGTGCTTGAACAGGTTTAACCCATGCACCAGAAATTGTTTTAGCCCATTTTTTCGCAGCCAATTTACCATAAGCAAACACAGATGCAGTAAAGGTAATTGCACCAACGAAACAACCAACAAACAATTCAAATAGATGAACCTTGCTCATGTGTGCATGTTGTACACCAGCTGCAGTCAAAGCCGCCTCATTTTGAGCAAACAGTGCAGTTAATTGGTTGTTATGTAAAATTGCAGCTATTGCAATAAGGACAGCAGCTAAACCAACCAAAGAGTGCATAAGCGCAACAGTTTCAGGCATTTGTGTCATTGGCACTGTACGTGCACGTGCAATACCCACGATTGCGCCTAACACCATCGCCCCAACGATCATCCAGATGACTGGGTTGTTGGCAACAAAGAAGGTCGTTATAACGGCAATCGCCATTGCGATCATACCGTAACGGTTACCTTGAATTGCTGTTTTAGGGCCAGACAAGCCACGAAGCGTCAAGATAAAGAGGATTGCGCCTACAAGGTACAACCAGTTTGCATTTGCTTGAATAAATTCCATGTCAAAGCCCTCTTATTTCTTTTGCTTAGGCTTGAACATTTCCAGCATGCGCGCAGTTACTGCGAAGCCACCGAAAATATTAATGCTTGCTAAAAATACTGCAATTGCACCGAGTACACTCACCACATTTACACTTTGAAATGCAACATTCGCATCTACACCTAAAACAGGTAGACCCACTGTTTGCAACATCGCACCAACAACAATAATTGATGACAATGCATTAGTTACTGCCATAAGTGGCGTATGCAAAGCTGGTGTAACACCCCAAACAACGTAATAACCTACGAAGATGGCAAGGACGAAAATTGTAATAGTTTCAACCATGAGAAATCTCCTTAACCACGCTTAAGCAGCACTTGACCGCCATGAGTGACCAATAGGGCTTTTTGGATTTCGTCTTCTTGATTAATCGCAAAGTTTTTCTCTTTGTCGAATAAAGTTTCTACGAAATTAAAAACGTTACGTGCATATAAAGCAGAAGCTTCTGTTGCTACAGTTGCTGGAATATTTGGAACACCCAAAATTTTCACACCATTTTCTGTAAAAACAGTCTCGCCAACTTTAGAACCTTCAACATTACCGCCAGTTTCAACTGCCATATCCAAAATGACAGAACCTGGTTTCATCTTGGCAACAGTTTCAGCTTTGATCAGACGCGGCGCATCACGACCTGGCAACAATGCGGTTGTAATCACGATATCGGCATTAGAAACAGCTTTATCTACAATCGCAGCTTGGTCTTTAATGTATTGCTCACCCGGCATCCAGCCATAACCATTTTTTGCTGCATCTGCCGCACGTTGTTGCTCTTCTTCAGACATTGGTACGTCTAACCATTTACCACCTAAAGACTCAACTTGATCTTTAGCTGTAGGACGTAAGTCTGTTGCTTCAACAACTGCACCCAAACGTTTTGCAGTAGCAATCGCCTGAAGGCCTGCAACCCCAACTCCCATAATCACAACACGTGCAGGTTTCACAGTACCAGCAGCAGTCATAAGCATTGGGAACATGCGTTGATATTCGGCAGCAGCAAGCAAAACTGATTTATAACCAGCCAAGTTTGCCTGAGAAGACAACACATCCATGTTTTGTGCACGAGAAAGCGTACGAGGAAGCAATTCCAGAGCAAAAGCAGATACTTGCTGATTGGCAAATTGATCTAGCTCGGTATTACGATAAGGATCAAACATTGCTACAACAGCTGTATTTGCTGCAAGTTTTTGAATTTCCCCGCCTTGTGGCGCACGAACTTTCAAAATAATTTGACTACCCGTATAGGCATCATCCGTAATGGTTGCACCGACCTGTTCATAAGCACTGTCAATGTACGCAGCCTTTACACCAGCACCACGTTCAATCACAACGCTATGACCAGCGCTAATCAACTTCTTTACTGTCTCTGGCGTAGCAGCTACACGATTTTCACCGACGACAGTTTCGGTTGGGATTCCGATCTGCATGAGCGTTCCTCAAGCTAATTTCTCATTGTCAAAAACATTGCAAACTGCAATGTTTCCCCCATGTGTATTCTTTGTACAGAATTTGGATTCTAATTGAACTTTTTGAAAATACCACCCACTATTTATTTAATAAATACCCATATTTTGAACTGATGATTCACGATATTTGACTTGGAGTGTAATATAGGAAGATTTTTCTTTTTTTTGCAGACAATAGTCTCTCTTATACAGTCCTGTATATGAAAATTTCTTTATCTTCGTTTCAAATTGGGTCTTTTTTTGCGCTTTGTTCTGCTTTTCTATTCAGCACAAAAGCAATCTTTATTAAACAGACTTATGCCCTTTCTCCATTAGTAGACGGTACAGTCCTGATGGCTTTACGCATGTTAAGCGCTTTACCGTTCTTTCTACTCATTTGCTGGTTCAATAGGCATCATAATCAGGGCATAAAAAAGAAGGATTGGCTAATTTTAATTTTTGCTGGTCTATTAGGCTACTACTTCGCTAGTTGGCTCGATTTCATGGGTCTCATGTTTATTAGCGCCTCTTTAGAGCGGATTATCTTATTTTTATATCCAACACTTACCGTGATCGCATCAAGCCTGCTCTACAAACAAAAATTAGATGTAAAAAGTTTATTCGCCATTTTTCTTAGTTATGGTGGAACCGTATTGGTGATGCTTCAAGAGCATAACAATGCACCAATTCAGGGCAACTTTTGGTTAGGAACAAGTTTTGTATTTGCAAGCGCTGTAGCTTTTGCAGGTTATTTACTGCTAACTCCACCACTAATTAAAAAATTTGGTTCTTGGAATTTCACAGGCTTAGCGCTCACTGTCGCCTGTATTGGTGCATTAACGCATTACGCTTTGAGTACACCTCACCCTATTCAACTTATATTACAACTTCCCTCAAGCGTCATTTGGTATGGGGTCGGCTTAGGCTTTTTAGTCACCGTATTACCCACCGTTATGCTCATACAAAGCATTGAACGTCTGGGCGCATCACAATCTGCAATGATCGCTTCGATTGGACCGGTTTTAACAATTTTACTTGCCGTTCTTTTCTTAAATGAACATCTTAATATGTGGCAATGGGTCGGCTGCCTACTCAATATTGTAGGTGTCATGATGATTACGCTTAGAAAGAAAAGACTAAAACACTAAATCTGCTTGACCTCAACTTAAGTTGAGGTTGGATACTCATCTAAATTTTACTGAACGGTTGAGTTCCAATGAATAAAGAAACTTTTAAAATCATAAATCCCTCTACTTTATATAACCCAACGCCAAATGCTTATAGCCATATTGCTGTAGTCCAAAATTTTAAAAATATTATTCATATTGCAGGACAAGGCGGTGAAGATTCGAAAGGGGAATTAAGCCCAAATTTTGAAGAACAAACCACTCAAGTTTTTAATAACATTCAAAATGCATTAACAGCAGCAGAAGCAAAAATCTCAGATATTGCTGTTTTAAGGGTTTTAATTGTTGACCACTCAGATGAAAAACACCAAATTTTAATTAAAATCATGCAAAATCTATGGAAAAATCATCCTTTTCCAGCCTGCACGCTCATTCCTGTGCCACGCCTTGCATTAAAACGCATGCTTATTGAAGTTGAAGCAACGGCATATACCTAATAAAACTGAGAGAACATCATGTCTACCCCTGAAGATATCAGTCAAAATAAACCTTTGCTTTGGTTGATGGCAGCAGCATGTGGCTTATGTGCAGGTGTGAATTATTACTGTCAGCCACTAATTCACTCTATTCAGCAAGAGTTTGCAGTAACTCAAGCGCAAGCCGCTTTAACAGTAACATTTGCTCAAGTGTCTTATGCTCTCGGTTTGCTCTTTATTGTTCCGATGGGTGACATCGTCAATAAAGCTAAGGCTATTCCATTTTTAATGGTGCTTTGTGCAGTTGGCTTATTTACTTCTGCGTTTGCTGTTAACTTACCTATGCTCTGGATCGGTACAATTTTGGCAGGCTTGTTTTCTGTTGCTGCCCAAGTTCTTATCCCACTTGCAACCATGACGGTCAAACCTGAAAAGACGGGTGAGATTATTGGCTTTTTAATGAGCGGGTTATTGGTCGGGATTCTACTCTCGACCAGTCTAGCTGGCTTATTTTCCAATCTTTTTCATTGGAAAGTCGTTTATGTAGTAAGCGGTATATTAATGCTGCTATTGGCATTTACTTTAAAAAGTCGCCTGCCTTATGTATTGCGCATGAAAATGAACTATGGGCAAATCTTTGTTTCTATGGCTCAGCTTTTAAAGCAAGAGAAGCGATTATTATTAAGAGCGCTTACTGGTGCCTTCGCATTTGCAGCAGTCAGTATTTTGTATTCCACTATCGCACTGCTACTCACCTCAGCACACCATTTGCCAGATCTATTTATCGGACTCGTTCCTCTAGTTGGTATTTTTGGTGCATTATCAACCCGCTATATTGGTAAATATGCCGATCAAGGCTATACAAAATTACTTACATGGATGGGCTGCGGGCTATTTTTAGTCAGCTGGATCTGCTTCTACTTCGGACAAACTCTACTCTTCGCTTATGTTATTGGATTTGCTTTAATTCAATTAGCACTCGCACTTGTTCACACCAGTAACCAAAGTATTATTTTCCGTTTACGTCCAGATGCTAAATCTCGTATTAATGCTATTTATATGACCACTTACTTTATTGGTGGTGCAGCTGGTTCAGCATTAGGAATTTTTGCATGGAATCATGGTGGGTGGAGCATGACATGCCTTGCTGGTGTGGGACTCGTTGTGTTTTGCATTTTGTTTAGTGTGATTGATGCTTTCTTACAAAAAAAGCAGTTGGCTCAGTCATAACCTAACTTGTTAAAAATCATCTTTCTATAATCCACCATTGCTTTGAACAATGGTGGAAAAGCTACTGAGTCAAATACAAAATTAAATATGAGGTAAAACGTAAGGAACGATATCTTGAAAGGTACGTCCATGTACATTTTCACCAATTGCATGCATTTTCCATGCATCATTATGACGATAAATTTTTGCAATAATCAGGCCTGTATGTGCCCCTTGCGAGGAAAGTTTATAACTTGCAATTTCATGGTTGTTTGATTGATCAACCAAACGACAGAATGCATTTTCCACTTTCTCAAAAGTTTGACCGCGGAAGCTATTAACAGTAAACACCAAAGATTTTACTTGCACTGGAATTTGATTAAGGTTGACACGAATCACTTCATCATCACCACTTCCAGCGCCTGTTAAATTGTCTCCAGAATGACGAATACTCCCATCTTTACTTTGTAATTGCCCAAAATAGACAACATCAAGCATTTTTTTATTTTCATCAAATAAAATGACTGAAGCATCAAGGTCAATATTACCGCCGCCACCAAAACCAAAAAAACCTTTACTTTTTACCACATCCCAGCCAACGCCCAAGAAAACTTGTTGAAGGCTACTACCATCTGCTTTTTGCAAATTGATTTTCTGACCTTTTTCTAAATTAATTGCCATATTATGGATCTTCCAATGAGGACTATAAAAATGATTACTTTTATTTTTTAATGAGACTGTTGACGGTTTAATTTAGACATCAACCACTGTAAAAAATTGTTCCGGTTTCTTGAACAAATTACGACTTTACCAGCACCAGAAAAACGCAATACCATACCTTCACCACTAGTTACACTATTCACCAAGTTGCCAAGAAAACCACTATTCTGTGAAGTTGAAACAGATAAATGATAATTTAAACGCGAATCCCAGCAGACGACGTGCCCGTTATCAATAACAACCTCTTTATTCGGCTCTACTTCTAGTTCAAACAAGGTTCCACAACCAGAAACCACAACTTGACCTTGCCCACTGGTTTCCATAACAAGGAAACCACCAGTATTGCCAAAGAAAGCTCCTCCAAGACTAGTATTTAATCTTGCTTTGATATCGACTGAGTCGTGTGCGGCAACAAATGCACCATCACTTAAGATATATTGAGTTGCGCCAACATCAAGAATCTGCATATCACCATCTAGTGAAGCAGACAATAAGCAGTCCCCATCTCCACGTACAGCTTCGATATGTTGCTGGAATAAAGATTCATCATTAGCAAATCGACGGAATAAGGATTGCATTAAGCCACCTTGTAATCTTCCCTTTAACTCCAGAGCATCTTCCATCATAACCATTGCGTTACTTTCACAATAAATTCGATCTCCTCGACGCATTGCAACATGTAAGAATGGTTCGGGTGAACCCACTAAACTAAAGTGTGCCATTTTATTAACCTTTACTAATCTCTAACAATTCGATGATGCTTAGCAGCATTTAACCAATGAGGAAATTCTTGCAATAACAATTCATATAAGTGCTCATCCGACACACTATCAATTCGGTCTAAATTGAAGAAATTGCAGTTATCGACAATTCGGCCAGACATGTCATCAAGCTTTTCAAGTGCTCCGTAATCACGACCTCCAATTCCTACAAATTGCCAAAAAATTGGAAGCGTAGCCGCTTGAGATAATATTTTTTTCATTTGCCGACGACTTCCAACCCCACCGTCGGAAATAAACAAAACATAAGTTGGAATTTGATCATTAAACTTCTGAAAATAATTAATTACAGCTTCAATTGCTGGAATTTCTTCATTGTACCGTGCTCCAACCGACCAATTTTTCCAGCCTTGATGAGTTGTATTAATAAAATTATTAACATTCGTTAAAACAACATCATCTAGTTGTATCGTTTTTGCAGCGAATGCCCAACATTCAAAACTTCCGTTATCATCAAAATGAATTGCCAATGGCATCAAACGATCAACCACCTTTTGCACATCCCCACGGCGATATTGCCAATCCATTGATCCTGAAGCATCAAGCACCAGTGCAACTCTTGCTGTTACACCAAGCAAATTCTTTTTTTCTAACTCAACAAGAGATTTTTTAGTTAGATCAATAATTGAAGCGTTACCTGTTTTCTGTGCTTTTTCCAGTGACAGTTTTTTCTTTAGCTCAACACTCGATTGTTGCACTGCAGACTCTTTCTGTACAACGTCTTCATCTGCGACCTCGCCACCAAAATGGCGAATTAATGCAGCTAAGCCTTCATTAAAACCTTGTCCAATTGCAGCCAGTCGCCAAACTCCATCTTTACGATAGATTTCAACTAACATTGTGGCACGTTCCTGATCAAATAAATGATGATTTAACTCTAATTCAGCAATAGGCTGATTTTGTAAATCCATTATTTTGACAGTTATTTTCTGCACCTCAGACATGACGGCAGGACCGTCAATTGCAGCACTTAAAACCAGATGATTTATGGATGATGGAATCTTTTGAAGATCAACTCTAAATTGATTAGATTTATTATGATTTTCTAGCAAACATACAGCCTGACATGGTGTTTCAGGTTGATTATAAAATGTCATGTATCGTTCATCACTTAAACGATACTGTGAATCAAGTCCAAAAGTAGCAATATCCAGATCAAAATCCGCTTGATATTGAACCTGAATATAAAAAGAGGATTGCCCCTGTAAGAGATCAGTTAATTTTATTTTTTGTCCGCGAACTAGACTTAACATATGAAGGAGTAGCCTATTTTCATAACTTATAAATATAAAAAAAAGATAGTGCCTAAGCACTATCTTCCAGACGTCTATTAAACCGCAACGCCATAAGATGCAGCTAAAGGTCCTAAACCACCAGCAAAACCTTGACCAATTGCACGGAATTTCCATTCACTGCCATGTTTGTAAAGTTCACCGAAGATCATAGCCGTTTCCGTACTACTGTCTTCAGATAAATCATAGCGTGCAATTTCGCTACCGCCCGCATCGTTACTTACACGAATATACGCATTAGCAACTTGGCCAAAATTCTGACTACGAGTCTGTCCCTCATAAATTGTGACAGCGAAGATTACTTTTGCTACATCAGCAGGAACCTTACTTAAGTCCACGCTTAATGTTTCATCATCACCTGCACCGTCTCCTGTACGGTTATCACCATTATGAACAACAGAACCATCAGAAGACTTTAAATTATTGAAAAATATAAAATCATGATCCGCACGAACTCTACCATTTTCATTGACTAAAAAAGCAATTGCATCAAGATCAAAAGCAGCCCCATCAGTCACACGTGGGTTCCAACCTAGGCCTACGGTCGTTTTGGTAATACCAGGTGCTTCTTTTGTTAAACTAACGTTACCGCCTTTAGTTAAGCTAATCGCCATATGTGTTACTCCTTATAAACTTTGACTGATTGTTTGTTTCATTTGTTTGATAAAAGCCATATAAATGGTCTTTTCAAAAATTCTTATGAAGTTTGTATTTGATTTTTACTATAAGCAATTGACGACAACACCGCCCACGCAATAAATGCGATACCAATCAAACCTGTTACAACCTCAGGAACATGTCCACCTGTCCCTGTGTACAACATAATTGCTGCCAACGCGCCTATGGCATAATGTGCACCATGTTCTAAATAAATAAAGGCTTCTAGCGTACCTTGTTCAACTAAATAAATGGTCATTGAACGAACAAACATTGCACCTATTGCTAAGCCAAGCATAATAATGACGACATCATTCGTGATCGCGAATGCACCAATAACCCCATCAAAACTGAATGAAGCATCTAAAACTTCAAGATAAAGGAAACCACCAATACCTGCTTTAACGAGATTAGTAGACTTCCCTGATGCTTGTTCTTCACTTGTTTCATCATCACTACTTTCCAGTAAGTGACCAATTACTTGAACACCGATGTAAACTACAATGCCCCAAATACCCGCCACAATCACGATTAACTTTTGTTCTACAGGTACAAATGCCGCCATAATAAGTAGAGCGATGAGCGATACAAATACAGACATTGCAGGGATGTTAGCTAAATTAGATAGGTGTGCCTCCAGCCAGTGGAACCAATGAGTATCTTTGCCATCATCAAATAAGAAGTTCAAAAATACCAAAAGCAAGAACATGCCACCAAAAGCTGAAATCTCAGCATGGTGAGCTAACAGTTTCTCGGAATATGCTTTAGGGTCATTTAATGCTAACTTAGCAACTTCAATCATTCCCATGTCTGCAGTTACGCCAACAATTAATAAAGGGAAAATTAAACGCATACCAAATACAGCAACCAGAATCCCTACTGTAAGAAAAATCTTTTTCCAGAATTCATCCCAGTTCCGTAATACTGAAGCATTTACAACCGCATTATCAAAAGATAAGGAGACTTCCATAACGGCCAATACACCAGTAATCAATAATGCTTTAAGCATCATTGAAAACCCTGCATTTGGCCCATGAGTAAAGCCCCACCACGCTGCCAATCCTAAACAGATCATGCTAAAAAAAATTGAGAAACGAAAATGTTTCATTTTTTACCTTTTATAAAAATTTAACGGTATTCATCATTTATTTATTGAAATGATAATTTTAGCCAACCTGAATACCATACTGTTGACACATTGCAGCCAATCCCCCAGAGTAACCTTGACCGACCGCTTTAAATTTCCACTCCCCGTTATGACGATAGACTTCTCCAAATACCATTGCGGTTTCTGTTGAATAATCTTCAGCCAAGTCGAAACGAACAACTTCTACATTTGTATCCTGATTTACTACTCGTATGAATGCATTTGCGATCTGACCAAAATTTTGACCTCTTGCTTTCGCATCATGAATCGTTACGGTAATTGCTATTTTTTCAACTTCAGGTGCAACTTTTGAAAGATTTACCAGTAAGGTTTCATCATCACCATCGCCCTGTCCAGAACGATTATCACCTGTATGTTCTACTGCACCATCTTGTGATTTAAGCTGATTATAGAAAATAAAATCATGGTCACCACGAACCTTACCACCAGCTGTGAGTAAAAATGCACTCGCATCTAAATCAAACGCAGTACCATCAGTTGCACGTTCATCCCACCCCAATCCAATTAAAACTCTAACTAAATTAGGATCTGTTTTACTTAGGGATAAATTTCCACCTTTATTTAAACTAATTGCCATTTTATTTTTTCTCCTCGTTTGAACACTTTAAATTCAATAGTTTAAAAACTTACAAATAGATAAATTTTATTTACTACCAGCAACCCAACGCATTCCAAAACCAAATGCTTGGTCTAGTTCTCGATGTCCACGCACGTAACGGACATGACGCTGAACTTGAATACTTCCGCCTTTATTTACTAACTCAACAATCCCGCACATACCTAAAGGTTGCCCTTCTGACAAACGAACTTCTATAGGAGGCTGATCAGGTACATAAATTGTCACTACCGCATCTGTTTCTGCCCAATTCGGCACACCTTCATAAATAAAAGCAAATAGCACTACGCGATGAATCTGTTGCCACTGCTTGCCATTAATCCTGAGCCACTCACCTTCTTTTAATGCGCCAGTACGGTCATCAGCACATAATTTAATAAATGGAAAACTATCAAAAACACCAAATTGACTACCCAAGGCTTGAATAACTGATTTATGTCCATTTTTCATCTCAAATAAACAGCCTAAATCTAAGTCAATTCCCTGATTTTGGTTAAGTAACTTTTTAAAGAATCCACCCGATTGAGTCTGCTGAGGACGTTGATTCCAATTGAGATTAATTTTAATTTCACCAAAGTCTTGATCTTGTTTTTGTAAACTAATCTGGCTATTACGCTTATCTAGCGTAATTTTATTTAAATTAATTTTGGGTTGAGGGACTGATGGAGTTTTAGGCAGAGTGTCTAAAACAGGACTAATAGGTTGATCGCTAATTTCAACCCCAAAATATTCAGATAATGGTTTTAGACCACCATTAAATCCTTGATTCACAAAACGGAATTTCCATTGATCTTTATAACGATAAACTTCGCCTAAAATGAGTGCTTTTTCTTTTTTTTCAGCGCTTTTTACAATCGCTGTAGCAGTGAGCTGCCCCTTTTCCCATAATTCAATTTCAATATCTTGAATTGTATTAAGTGCACCTTCACTATCGACCGTAGCACATACAGCAAACTTATTAATATCAAGATCTAATAGTTGTGTATTAATATTAAATTGGCTTACATAAGATCTGTGATTTGTAGTTTCAATTAATTCTATACTCCTGTTTAGTGTTTGCTTTTGACCATAAAAGATCATATCTGCATCCCCACGAACTTTCCCTTGAGAATTTAATAGATAGGCAGTCACATCTAAACCAATATCAGAAGGTAATATTGTTTTAACTTTCAAAACAAATTGCGGGCAGCTCAAAGTAAGATTTGCACCTGTAATAAGTTGTTGCATGAATTTCCCCGTGTCTTAATTTATATTTTTAGCTGAATCTTTTTAACCTACTCAATAATCTGCATGACCTAGCACAATGTGGTGCGCTGCGCTTCCAAGTATATTTATATGGCAGATAAGTAGCCTTATTTATATTGAATAAAATAATTTCGTTTGGTTTAACTCAATTCTATTAATCCAATAAGCCAAATGAATCATCAAAATTTGTATTAATTGAATCAATCTTTTACCCCAACAACCCCATGCTGCAACTCGATCTCAACCATATAATTCTTAAATTTAAATTAGAAAATAGACATAAAGGTCTTTATATTACACAATTACTTAAATTTATGCTGCGTACATTTATCAAAACTTTGGATTTTTTTAAATTTTTCATTAAAATTTAGAGAAATTAATTACTAAAATATGAATACACCCTATCCCATCTACTAATATCTAAATACTGTTTTAGAAGCCTATGATTCAGTTTTGAATATATAAATTATCCTAATGAGTATATATTTAGATAATTGATTGATTATTTATATAAAATCTATTTTTTAGAAATAAGTCCTATTTTTTAAACTTACATACCATGAGTTTGGCTTTCGATTAACTATTAGCTAATTTGATGCTTTCTTACAAAAAAAGCAGCTGGCTCAGTCATAACCTAACTTGTTAAAAATCATCTTTCTATCCCCAACTCAAGGTCGGTTATAAATTATACGGCTAAAAGCCTCTGTCGATTCAAGGCTAAACCCCGTATAATGCTGCCCTTTCTTTAATTTAGCGACTTTTGGGTCTATTGATTATGCAATCACTTCAATCGTTACAACCTCGTATTTCAGTTGCCCCAATGATGGACTGGACTACAAAGGATTACCGATTCTTTGCAAGGTTGTTTAACCCAAACGTTGTGCTGTATACCGAAATGGTAACGACAGGCGCGATTTTATTTGGCGATGCAAAACGCCACTTGGACTATAACGCTCAAGAACACCCAATCGTCCTGCAACTCGGTGGTTCAAACCCACAAGAACTTGCCACTTGTACAAAAATGGCTGAAGACTGGGGGTATGACGAAGTCAACCTGAATGTAGGTTGCCCAAGTGACCGTGTACAGAATAATAAAATCGGTGCATGTTTAATGGCAGAACCAGACTTGGTCGCTGAATGTATTCATAGCATGCAAAAAGCGGTGAATATTCCAGTAACGGTAAAGCACCGTATCGGTATTGATGACATGCAGTCTTATGAAGAAATGCTGCACTTTGTAGATACTGTTGCGGCAACGGGCTGCACACACTTTGTCGTCCATGCCCGTATTGCCATATTGAAAGGTTTGTCTCCGAAAGAAAACCGCGAAGTACCACCTCTACGCTATGAAGATGTTTACCGTTTAAAGCAAGAACGCCCACATCTAACTATTGAAATTAATGGTGGTATTAAAACTTTTGCTGAAACTCAAGCTCATTTACAGCATGTTGACGGCGTGATGATTGGCCGTGAAGCCTATCACAACCCTTACCTACTTGCTGAGCTCGGCCAACTCTGGAACTTAGAAGCACCAGACCGTTTCGATATTATGGAACAAATGCTGCCTTATATTGAGCAACGTATGGCTGAGGGTGCACCACTGTCTATCATTACCCGTCATATTTTAGGTTTATTTCAAAACTTACCGGGTGCACGTAAATGGCGTCAGGCATTGAGCGGTGGAAATGCGAAAACTTTAGCTGATGTAGAGAATGCAATTCGAAACATGCAAGCTGCCATCATTCGTACTGAAGAATATGTAAAAGAGCATCAGGTTTAAGCGCGCTCAGCGCCTTTAAATTGTAAGAAAATGTGGCATTTTAAATCAGAGACTTAGATTTTGAGTATATTCGCAAATGTCGGCTCAAAATATTCAAATTTAAGCTCTGATTAATTATTTAAAATTAATAATATCAAGTAATTAAATTTCACTGATTTCAGCCACCCTTTTAAGTAGGCTTTTTTTCTAAGTTAGAAATAAAAACTGGAAAAAAGATACGTTATTACATAACATAAACAAAACTTTTAAGTTTGGGCAATTAGTATCTCTGAACGCCACAGGTAGGTGGTGATTTTCTAAATACGGATATAGGTAGTACGGGTAGAGATTTCACGATGATTATTTATGACGGACAAGTAGCTGATAACTATATGTATCAGGATTCAAATCAGGCAGCGATTGTTGTATCACACAGCACACCAAGCCTTCCTTATCCCTTCACCATGAAACCCAATAATCACCGCACTGAAAGCAACACCCCTCCAGCCATAGATGTAGAAAAATTCGTAGCAAAATTAGAAAGTGTTACCTCTAGACGCAGTAAAGCTCGTTGTGCACGTAGCATTCGTCTTGCACTTGAGTCCGCTGGTGCCGATGTTGAAAACCATCCAATTGCAGCATCTGATTGGGGCGATACCCTGAAAAAAATCGGCTATAAAGAAATTGATCCAGCTTTTGATGAGCCACAAGAAGGCGATATTTACATCATTCATAGAACCCGCAATCACGTTTATGGGCATATTGCTGGTTACACAGGTAGTGAATGGGTTTCTGACTTTAAACAAAGCAGTTATGACGTCTATAAAGATGATAGCGTTACTTATACTTACTACAGATTAGGCTAATTCATTTTTAAGATAAAACATTTGATGAATTTGCTCGGCACAGCGCTGAATCATTTCATCATGATCTTTTCTATAGACCAACTGAACTTCTGAAAGTGACAAATAATCTGCCAAAGGTAATAGCTTGACCTGATGGGGCAATATTTTCTCAAACTCTTGGGGAACAATACTAATTCCCAAATTTGCAGAAACCAATTGTAGCTGCGAAACCTTACGAGACTGAATTGGGGCTTTTTGTGGAGTAAATCCTGCAGCTAGACACAGATTTGCCACCAAATAACTTAAGCCCCCTCTTTCCGCATAAGGTGTAGCTACAAAATGCTCATTTTTTAAGTCTTTTAAATAAACCTTTTCTTCTTTAGTAAACTTAGAATGATCAATATGGACAGCTACCATTAAAGGTTCTTCATATAATTTAAGAACATTCATGTCTTCTAAGGTGTGCCGAACGGGCGGCCGAATAAAACCAATATCAATTTCACCATTCATTAAAGCTAGAATTTGATGCTCAGACGATAAAGTATTTATCTCAAAATTTATATGATTAGCTAAGCTAATTTCTTTTAATATATGAATCTTTCTCTCATCCATAATAATACTGCTCGAGTGAGCAATTTTAATCTGGCGATTTTTTCCTTCAGCAATATTCTTAGAAACTCCAATAATTTCATTTAAATAGTGCATATTATTTTTTATTTTTTTATAGAAGACCTCTCCTGCCGTTGTAAGCTTTACTTTCTTATCAGTGCGATCAAATAACTGAAAATCAATTTCTTCTTCTAATAGCTTCATTTGTCGACTTAAAGCAGACTGAGCAATAAAGAGCTTTTCTGAAGCAGCAGTAAAACTCCCTTCTTCTACAATTTTTATAAAATATTGGAATTGTTTTAATGTGAGCATTACCATCTCAAAATTAGATTATCAGGTCTATTTTCTATATTAGATTAGATAGATTGCCTTCGCTAGAATTTTATCAAGACCACTCACTTGATTGAATTATTCATGAAGTATTTTAAAGGTTTCACCATCTTTACTGTCGTTGTTCTACTTTTATGGTGTTTTAAATTTTACGATCAGCAGCTTCCAACACAGCCCAAACACGACACTATAGAGCTATATGATTAAATAGTTCCTCTCAAAAATAAAAGGCATGCACTCACATAAGCGCATGCCTTTTCAATATTTAAATTAGGCTTTCTTTAAATCGAGCTTTTTCAAAACTTCAGCCACAGCAATCATGGCAAAACTTGAAGTCACCACTACTGCGGAACCATAACCACCACAGCGGAGGCCAGCTGATGGGCAGACGTCTGCACTAGAAAATGGATTATCAGTTGAATAAACACAGGTAATACCAAATTTCTCTTTTGGCTTTTTGCAGATGCCGCGAGCACGAAGTTGACTACGTAGCTTCGCTAGCATTGGGTCTTGTTCTGTTTTTGATAAATCAGCCACACGAATTTTAAGTGGATCAAGCTTACCACCCGCTCCGCCCGACACAATCAAAGGTATTTTGTTAAAACGGCAATGCAACATTAAAGCCAGTTTTGCTTTAACGTCATCGATGCAGTCCAACACAATGTCTGGTACAGGATTTAAAAGTTCTGTGACATTTTCAGGTGTTAAAAAGTCATCAATAATATTAACTTTAATACGCGGGTTAATTTGGCGACAACGCTCCGCCATAATTTCAACTTTTTCACAGCCCAGAGTTGATGTCATTGCAGGTAGCTGACGGTTTACATTTGATGCTGCAACCACGTCCATATCTACCAGCGTGATCTCGCCAATACCTGTACGTGCTAAAGCTTCTACCGCCCAACTGCCGACCCCACCAATACCAATCACCATCACATGACTTTTTTCATAGTGCTGGAACGATGAATCACCATAAATTTTGGCTACACCTGCAAAACGGCGGTCATATTCATCTTGTTGGAGATCGGTCATTGCTGCTCTTTGAGGGGATATAAAACACGGGAAGTATTTTACTGCTTTTCAAAACCAAATTGCTACTTGGCACTAGCCAGCTATCTGATTGGTGCCAAAGCCATTCACAGCCTGTCGAGCATCGACAAGATACTGTTTTTGCAAAACGTAAGATACTAATTAATATTGAACAGGTTCTGTGAATGGCAATGGTTTTGCCTACTTTTGCCGAAACAAAAGTAGGGTTATGAGCTACTGCTATTAGAATTTTTTACGGGAGGACCCCGTCGTGATAATTCTTCCAATACCAACCAATAAAAATATTGATTGGTATTAATCTCAAGACAACATTAACCAGCAATCAAATTCCGCAGTACATAATGCAAAATACCACCAGCCTTAAAGTACTCCACCTCATTTAACGTATCAATTCGACATAACACATTAAAATGGCTGGCTACTCCATTTGGCCCTTTCACATCAACTTCAAGAATTTCATGAGGCTGAATACCATCCGATAAACCACGAATTGAAATAACCTCATGACCAGTTAAGTTGAGCGACTGCCTAGTTTGTCCATCAACAAACTGGAGTGGCAACACCCCCATACCCACCAAGTTTGAACGGTGAATACGCTCGAAGCTTTCGGCAATCACGGCTTTTACACCTAACAAGTTCGTTCCTTTAGCAGCCCAGTCACGTGAAGAACCCGTTCCATATTCTTTACCAGCAATAATCACAAGCGGCGTATGCTCTTGTTGATAACGCATTGCTGCATCATAAATGGCAAGCTTCTCACCACTTGGTACATGAATAGTATTACCGCCTTCTTCACCGCTGAGCATTTCGTTTTTAATACGAATGTTGGCAAAGGTACCTCGCATCATGACTTCATGATTACCACGTCGCGAACCATAAGAGTTGAAGTCTTTTGGCTCAACACCTTGCTCTTGTAAATATCGGCCTGCCGGACTGTCTTTTTTGATATTACCTGCTGGCGAAATATGGTCGGTTGTTACCGAATCACCTAGCACTGCCAAAATACGTGCCTGTTCAATATTTTTAATCGGTTTTGGCGGTTCACCAATCCCTTCAAAGAACGGCGGATGGCGAATATAAGTCGAGTCATCAGCCCATTCGTAAGTTTTACTTTTTGGAATCTGAATCGCTTGCCAGCTTTCATCGCCATCAAATACTGCAGCATATTCTTTGTGGAACATGTCGGTATTCACTTTTTGCAGCACTTCATCAATTTCTGCTTGGCTTGGCCAGATATCTTTTAAGTAAACAGGTTGTCCATCTTTACCTTCCCCGATCGGTTGTGTCGTTAAGTCGGTACGAATATTACCAACTAAACCGTAAGCAACTACCAAAGGTGGCGAAGCAAGCCAGTTTGTTTTAACTAATGGGTGTACACGTCCTTCAAAGTTACGGTTACCCGAAAGTACAGACGCTACGTTTAAATCATGACACTGAATTGCTTCTTCAACAGGTTCAGGTAGTGGACCTGAGTTACCAATACAGGTTGTACAACCATAACCAACCAAGTTATAGCCCAACTCATCTAAATACGGCGTGAGCCCAGCAGCCAACAAATAGTCCGTCACGACTTTAGAGCCAGGTGCAAGTGAACTTTTTACCCATGGTTTACGCTGCAAGCCTTTTTCAATGGCTTTTTTAGCAAGTAGACCTGCTGCCAGCATGACACTTGGATTAGAAGTATTGGTACATGAAGTAATTGCTGAAATGACGACATCGCCATGATTTAAAGGATACTTTTCTCCGTCAATTACACAAGACGGGCTTTCATGCTGAATATTGGCTTTGGTCGCTTGTACAGCCGTACCACCGCCGCCTTCATTTTCCAAACGCTCTTTAGCTTCTTTTACAGGCTTTAGATTTAACTCCATTAAGGCATTAAATGTTTTAGGCACTTCTGACAACAATACACGGTCTTGTGGGCGTTTTGGACCAGCTAGACTTGCCTGAACCGTACTCATATCTAAACTTAACGTATCGGTGAAAACTGGTTCATCGCCAGCATTACGCCATAAGCCTTGCGCTTTGCTGTACGCTTCAACCAATTCAATACGGTCACTTTGACGACCAGTTAATTTCAAATACCCCAAAGTCACTTCATCGATTGGGAAGAAACCACAAGTCGCACCATATTCAGGTGCCATATTGGCAATAGTTGCACGGTCAGCAAGTGGTAAGTCGGCTAAACCGTCTCCATAAAATTCTACAAATTTACCCACGACACCTTTTTGGCGAAGCATTTGAGTAATAGTGAGCACCAAGTCGGTCGCTGTAATCCCTTCTTGTAATTTGCCTGTGAGTTTAAAACCAATCACCTCAGGAATAAGCATAGAAATAGGTTGGCCTAGCATGGCAGCTTCTGCTTCAATACCACCAACGCCCCAACCCAATACACCCAAACCATTAATCATCGTGGTATGCGAGTCTGTACCGACCAAGGTGTCAGGGAAAGCAAAAGTTTGGCCGTTATCTTCACCGAGCCATACTGCTTGAGCTAAATATTCTAAATTGACCTGATGACAAATACCCGTACCCGGAGGCACGACACTAAAGTTATTAAATGCAGATTGTCCCCAACGCAAAAATTGATATCGCTCGCCATTACGTTGCATTTCAATTTGAACGTTTTCTTCAAAAGCCTGATCATCAGCAAAATGGTCAACCATCACAGAGTGGTCAATGACTAAGTCTACAGGCGATAACGGATTAATTTTTTCTGGGTCTCCACCCGCTTGTGCCATTGCTGCACGCATGGCAGCCAAGTCAACCACAGCCGGAACACCCGTAAAATCCTGCATTAAAACCCGTGCAGGTCGGTACTGAATTTCTTGATCTGAACTACGGGTTTTTAACCACTCTGCTAAAGCATGAATGTGTTCGGTTTTAACGCTATGCTGATCTTCAAACCTTAATAAGTTTTCCAACAGTACTTTTAATGATTTCGGCAGTTTGGCAATGTCACCTAGCTTTTTCTCGGCTTGGCTTAAGCTAAAAATCTGATAATTGCTGGAACCTACTGTTAGCGTCTGTAGAGCATTAAAACTATTGATATTGCTATACTTAGCCATTGGGTTATCCTCCCATGTCTGGCAATGTTATTTTTCACGTTTTTACATGTTGTTTTCTTACTTTAAGCTTCTTTTCTAATCGCTGTGTTTTGTTTTAGTTAATATTTTTAATCTTTGATTTTTATTACGATAATTTCAAAGCAGATAGAGAGTTTTTCCACAGTTTTTCGGCTAAATCTGACTCAGCTATATTTAAATTTTCGGCCAAACTTTTGAGTACAAACGGTAAGTTTACAGGAGTATTGCGAGTACGCTGCTCAGCAGAGGTTTGACAGCAAAGTGGTGTCATATCCGGACAGTCCGTTTCTATTACCAAATGCTCAGCACCTATAGCTTGCACAACGGTATGAAGCTTTTTCGCATTTGGGTTAGTCACTTGCCCCGTTACACCAATTTTAAAACCGAGTTTAATTAGGCCTTTTGCTTCTTCTACGCCACCACTAAAGGCATGAGCAATTCCACCGAGTTTAAACTTATGGGCTTTTAATAGAGCAAGAACATCTCCATGCGCCTTTCGAATATGAAGCAGCACTGGTTTTTGGTATTGCGTTGCCAGTTCTAACTGGTCAGCAAAATACTGCTTTTGCTTAGCATATATATCGGGCTGCTTATGTTCTTTCAAGAAAGTATCTAAGCCAATTTCACCTACGGCTACACACTCTTCTTGCTGTAAAATTTGTTCAAGATGAGAAAGATGCTCTGGCCTGTGCTGCTCAATATAAAATGGATGCAACCCCGGTGCTAAATAAGAAGTCGGTACATTATCCCACTGCTTAAGCTGGTGATGGGTTTGCAATAATTCATCAAAGCGTGACTGCAAAAAGCCAATTAACACCAAAGCATCTACACCCACTTTTTTAGCCTCAAGGGCTAACTGTTGCCGATCTTCATCAAAATCGGCAACATCAAAATGAGTATGGGTATCAAACAAATGCATTAGCTAGTACTTTTTGCAACGGGAGCCGAAGCTGGTTTGGCTTTAGGCTGTGGCAAATATTCTTCTTTCAACACATCTTGCAATTGGTCATATGGAATGACTAAACGAGGCAACCCAACCACGTAAGGCCCAATTTCGTACTCACCATATTGAAGAATCAAACCCTGATCACCTAACAAGAAGTTCTCGGTAAGTTTAAATGGCCAAGCTTGTTCATATTCACTCACACTATTGGCAAGCTTTGAGTCGGTCACCCAAGCTTTAAATACTTCATGTGCTAACTTTTCTAAAGCCGCTTTTTTCTGCGGGCGTAATAAGTCTTCAAGTTTGATGTGCTTTTGTTCTTTTAAATCAAAATTATAATATTGCTGTGCTGCCGAACCATGTGCACCACCTAAATAGCTACTGCTATTGACGACAACGGTTACTACTTTACCTTGTGACTGTATAATTTTAGGTTTCACTAAAAGGTTAATTTGATGATTATTACTTAACGCTTTTAATTCGTTGTCTAAGCCAACAAATGAATTTGCATAACGCTGAACTTCAACATCAAAACTATCTTGTTGGTTAGCAGCAGCAACTGCAGAGGCCTCTGTATTTTTATCAGTTTTTCCTGCTTTTTGATCTGGCTTCGCAATTTCAAGAATCTGACCAAGTGCTTTTAAAACTTGTTGGTCAATAATCTTATCAATGAAAGGATAGTTACTTTGCAGGCGCTCTACTCTAAAGTCTGGGCAAGTTTTACCACTACAGTCTGGCAAAACCACCTTACTAGGAACTGTTTCCCCTTTTAAAGTCAGCTCTACTGGCTTTTGCTCAACCACTGCGGTTTTTTGCTGATCTTCCGATTCTTTAGGATCACTTTTAGGCTGACATGCCACTAAAAATAACGCAGAAGCAAGTAGCGTTAAACGGAACGAGGCCTTAGAAGTTAACATCATATTTTGCCTTTATTCTGAGAAGATTATGCATAACTGATATGAAGTTAGCGCATCTATAAGTAGGTTGCAAATTCTGCTACCAACTTAGAACATTTGTTCATAAACCTCAGGTTGTAATATTTTTTTAGTTTGCTCTGTCGTTAAATAAATATCAAGCTGAGGAGCATCTTTGGTAATCTGATTTGCCTGATAATGCAAACCTACACCTTCACCATCAAAGAACCAGTCTGCTTGTCCCCAATATAAGGTTTTTGGGGCGTCTTTTTTGACGTCAGCGCTTTGCTTTTTGAGCCAGTCTTGATAAGCAGTTTGCACGATTTGATGCACAGTGGTTTGTTGGTCTTTTTGAAGTACATCAAGCAAAGTTAAACTTTTATGCAATTTACGATCAGCCACAAAAAAATAATAACGATCTTTTATCGTGACTTCTTCCTGTTTACTGTCCAACCCTAATTGCAATAAAACATACTGATTACGCTGCGAAGCAATGCGCGTATGAATGTGTAACTCATAGGCACGGTTTTTAGAATATTTATCTTGCCATTCATCAGACTTTTTGACGTAAGCATCTACTGCTTGTTGCAAGCTCAAATCTTTTTTCAAATCAATTTGAGTCTGAATGACTTTCGCCTGATTTTTTTCAATCCAGCTATTTAACCAAGTATCTTGAGTTTTTATCGTTTGAATATCGACATCAATACAGTTTTTCTTTTCACAAAAAGGCACTGCATAATTCGCTTTAGTTTCGGTCAAATTTAAATAAGGTAATACCTCTGCTTTCTCAGCAGAGTGATCTTTAGCAGAAGCTACATTTTTTTGAGAGGATGATGAGGACTGAGTACCCTTCCAGACAAATACAGAAATTAATGCTATGGCTGCAACTACAAGCGCAATAATTGCTTTTTTACTCAAATTCATTTCATCATCCTTTCTTATTTTTCAAAACAAAACAGCTTCTATTCGAAGCTGTTTGTTATGTTTACATGATTAGTGTTCACGAGTGTTACGGAACTGAATGTCAGGCCAACGCTCTTGCATAATCTGCAAGTTCACTCGGCTTGGAGCAAGATACGTTAAGTGACCGCCACCATCAATTGAAAGCTGGTCGTGTGCTTTTTTCTTGAACTCATTAAGAATCTTGTCATCATCACAATGAATCCAACGCACAGTATTTACACTTACCGGCTCGTAAACACAGTCAACTTTATATTCTTCTTTCAAGCGGTAAGCAACAACGTCGAACTGAAGCACACCAACTGCACCCACAATCAAATCATTGCTAATTTGCGGCATAAACACCTGAGTTGCACCTTCTTCAGACAACTCTTTCAAACCTTTTTGCAACTGTTTTGACTTTAATGGATCTTTCAAACGTACACGGCGGAACATTTCTGGCGCGAAGTGTGGAATACCAGTGAAGTGCAAGTTTTCGCCACTAGTGAAAGTATCACCAATCTGGATTGTACCGTGGTTATGTAAACCAATAATATCCCCCGGCCATGCTTCTTCTAAATGCTCACGCTCACCAGCCAAGAAAGTCAATGCATCACTAATGCGGACTTCTTTACCAATACGCACATGGTTCATTTTCAGACCTTTCTCGTATTTACCTGAACAAATACGCATGAACGCAATACGGTCACGGTGTTTAGGGTCCATGTTGGCTTGGATTTTAAATACAAAACCAGAGAAACCTTCTTCTTTCGCTTCAACCACACGCTCTTGCGTTGGGTGAGCTTTAGGTTCAGGTGCCCAGTGCATAAATGCATCTAGAACGTGGTCAACACCAAAGTTACCTAATGCTGTACCAAATAGAACAGGTGTTTGTTTACCTTGTAAGAAAAGTTCGCGGTCTAATGGCTCATTTGCCATTTGTACAAGCTCAAGCGACTCTTCAAATGAAGCCCAAGCTAACTCACCTACTTTTTCACGAATATCGGCATGGTCATAACCATCACGCACTTCAATATCTGTAATCGTTGAACCAAAACCTGCTTTGTACACATACAATTTATTTTCAAGAATATTGTATACACCAGCAAAGTCACGACCCATACCAAGTGGCCATGTAATTGGTACACAACGAATGTTTAAAACGTTTTCGATTTCGTCTAACAACTCAAGTGGCTCACGAATTTCGCGGTCCATTTTGTTGACGAAAGAAATAATTGGTGTGTCACGCATACGACACACTTCCATCAATTTGATGGTACGCTCTTCGACACCTTTTGCACCGTCAATTACCATGAGTGCAGAGTCAACCGCGGTAAGCGTACGATAAGTATCTTCCGAGAAGTCTTCGTGCCCCGGTGTATCGAGTAAGTTAATCGTGTGACCTTTATATGGGAACTGCATAACAGACGTGGTGATCGAAATACCACGTTCTTTTTCCATTTCCATCCAGTCAGATGTAGCTGCACGGTCAGATTTACGGCTTTTTACCATCCCTGCAACCTGAATCGCTTTACCCCATAACAACAGTTTTTCTGTCATGGTGGTTTTACCGGCATCGGGGTGGGAAATAATAGCAAATGTGCGTCGTTGAGCGACCTGTGCCGCTAACTCATCTTTAAAACTCATGAAATACACCTACTGCGTAGATTGCAGTGCCAAAGATCTAAAGTCGATCAAAATAAAAATTGGCGTAATTGTAGCAGATTTATAGGTACTGTTTAGAGATTGTTGAGTTGTCTGCCCGTGTTTTCATGTCGGGAATATTTTTCGTAAAGCCCTAAAGAACTCATAGCGTTCACCATTAAAAAAGCCTGTTCAATATAAACAGGCTTTTTATGAATAAACTTAGAAACTTATGCCAATTTCTTTTCCTCAATAAATTGAACATCGGCAATTTGGGCATCCCAAAATTCAGTCCACAATGCACAATAATCAAGACATAGTTTTGTTAAACTTTCATAGTCACTTGGAGTAATCGCTTGTGCTAATGCAAACCACAAGTCGTCTTGATGGTCATCATCAGCAGCTTCAGCCGTTTCATCTGTTGAAACACCATGTACGTGATAATAACCCCCACCCTCAACATCAATATTTACAAACTTGGTTGCTTGTCTTAATGGTGGGCTAAAAAGAATGACTTCTTCTTCTGCTACGGCCAATAAAGCCACAACTTTCATATAGCTATCATAAGAATCTTCTAAGAATGTTCTTACCTGATCTGAAATTTTAGAAGGTTTATAATTACGGCGGTCTGCCTCAGTCAAACCATAATCATTTAATAAATCTTCATATAAAGGATAATGTGCATATTCAGGGTTCCCTAAATAATAATTATCTTTACCTAAACCCGGTCTAAAACCGAATTCATCCAATATATTTAAGCTTAATAACACCCTAGGAAACATTTTAGCGCCAGAGTGAAGCTTTGGTTCCAACTGCTTCGTGAGAAACTGCGCCTGTAATAAAGCATCAGTAAAAATTTGTACGATGGCATGACGATATTCTAAATGAATACGTATCAGGGTTTGTTTATCAAGATAACCATTATTTAATATTTCAATGGCTGGATGATGACTTACTGGTAAATGTGCAATTCTATTCCTTAACTGTTTGAGAAATTGTAAGTTTTCTTCCCACTGTTGGGCAGAAATACTGTTTTTCATACCTTGTAATGCTTTTTGTCTTGGATTATCAAAGTCTTCAAATTTTTTTGACATAATCATTCTCAATAAAAAGTTTTTCTTATAGTTAAGCTGTGGGTCATCCCTCTATTTCCATTTTGCACTCATTTGCTAAAAGGATAAATTCCGTATACCCATACTTAACGATCCGATATTATGTTCATTATCTCAACAAATCAATGGATTAATTAATATTATTTAAAAAAGTAAACTAATGCCAATAAAATATAAAAATTCATAATTTTTAAAATAAACCAAACTATTGAATAAATATGATTTTTTAAATATCATAAAATAAGTTTTATTTAAGCTTTCATACTTTACAATAGCAAAGTTAATCAAAAAATATCTATGACGGGGCAACCAATGTCAAAAAGAGAAACGATTATAACAACAGCAATGACCCTTTTTAATCAAAAAAGTTATACCTCTATTGGTATTGACAAAATTATTGCTGAATCCAATGTTGCAAAAATGACGTTCTATAAGTACTTCTCTTCTAAAGAGATTTTAATTGAAGAATGTCTTCAACGACGGATTTTAGAGGTTCAGGCATCTTTATTAGACAAAGTTAACAGTGTAAACAACCCATTAAATAAACTTAAAAGTGTTTTTAATTGGTATATCGACTGGATTAATACTGAAGATTTTAATGGATGCTTATTTAAAAAAGCGACCATCGAAGTACTACAAATGTATCCATCTGTTAAAGTTCAAGTTAATAAATACCGAAACTGGATTTACAATGTAGTTTTTGAAATATTTTCAGATTTAGAAATTGAAGATCCAAAAGTTCTAAGCAGCCTTTTTCTTAATATTATAGATGGACTTATTATTGATGCCACCGTTAATAAGCCAGAAATCAACCCTGAAGAAACATGGTCTTATATAAACAAACTAATTGAACTCGAAACAACCCTGAGATGTGCAGCTGCTTAAATAAACTTAATAATTTAGTTTATTTATATAAGCAGACTTGCTTCTTCTCTTAATCAATATAAAATTTAGGCCGATATGTACTCGCTACATAGCGGCCTTAACTTTATATAATTTTAATTATTTAAATATTCCTTAATAAAAATATAGTGTTAGGTAAGCTTATTTATTCAAATTAATTAATCACTCATAAAAATACTCTTTAAAATATACACCAGTAACATGTCTCGTGTATCTCCCCTGTTTGTATCGAGTAATTGCATAATTGCCCCATCCATTACAAACAAAAACATATAAGCATCTTGTTGGGTGGCTTCTTTCTTTAAGGTTAAAAGCAAATTACAGATTTCATTAATGAGCCAATATCTATACTGCACCACCACTTGATAAGCTGTCGGGTAGATTTTTTCAATTTCAAAAATAGCTCTAAATAATAAGTAATAGTTGCCATTTAAATTGGTATGTAAAAAGAAAATCTTCTTGAGCTTTTCACGTAAGGCTAAATCTTTTTGTATGTAAATGATTGAGTGTACTTGCTCTTTTAAGGCATCTTTTTGAAAGTTTAGGCACATTTCAACTAGCCGCTGTTTAGAGTGGAAATAGTTATAAAATGAGGCTTTCGGGACCTCTGCCTCTCTCGCAAGACGATCGACACCGACGTTGTGAAAACCATGTTGACTAAAAAGATAGCGAGACTTATGCAGCGCACTTAACGCGCGAAATGAGAGATTTGAATATGGCATATATGTACCGTTATAAATTAATTTGTTGTTGTGTCTAAATGAGAAAAAACGGCTGCAACTTTTGCTTTGGGCAAAAAAAGCATGCAAAGGCCCCAAAGATGGCCCTAACGCATCTCAAGTTTTATTGTTCATATGATTTTTTAGTCGTGACGAACTAAAGTCTGAAAACTCAAAAGTAATCAAACCTTGTTAAAGACTAATCTGGTGGTATAAAAAAAGTATGCATAGCCAACTCCTTATATTTGGAGTTCTGCCAAAGCATTAATTTAGAATTATGGTGGCAGAACGAGCAAGGGTTCGCAGACTGATAGTAAAGAATCAGCACACCCGAAGGTGTCCCTCACTCGTCCTACCGCAACGAGCGAGGGACGATTTACACACAAGACTACTCCTCAGAGGGAATAATCTGATGCCTTTACTAATCGGTCTGCGACAACCGGCTGGCAATGTAGGCCAGCAGGCAAAGGATAATCTGAGAGTTTAGAAGTGTCAATGTGGAATTTATGCCAAGATTTTAAATTTCTTATTGTTTTTCATTAGATTAACTAAATTATTATTTTAGATATTATATATACAAGTATTTTTTATTTTTAAGCTAATGTCGAGATTAAACAAAATGAGCGCCTTGTGACTGGATCAGTTGCCCTACATTTACAGGCATACCCAACAAATAACCTTGGAACTGCTGACAGCCTAAACGCGTTAAAATTTCGACTTGCTGCTGAGTTTCTACTCCTTCGGCTGTTACGGTTAAACCTAACTTTTTTGCCAAGTGAATAATACTTTCTAAAATAACTTCTTCTTTTGAACCCGGTTTTAAATCGACAATAAAACCACGGTCAATTTTAAGCTCATCGACTGGTAAGTCTTTTAAATATAAGAAGCTTGAATGCCCTGTTCCAAAGTCATCAATTGCCACTCGAATACCCATATCACGCAGTCGCTCACAAGCACGAATACTTAAGTCGATATGTCGCATTGCAGTTGATTCGGTAATTTCAACAGTAAGGTGATGAGGCTTAATTTGGTATTTTTTTAACAGGCTTTCGAGGGTACTAAAGAGCTTTTTATTTTCAAACTGTAAGGCCGATAAATTGACTGCAACTGGATAAAAATGAGTATTATTACGTTCCCATTCCTGAATTTGCTGGCAAGCTTGTTCAAGCGCCCAATATCCCATTGGAATAATTAAACCTGTCTTTTCTGCGCCACCAATAAACATATGTGGTGTAAGCATACCCAACGTTGGGTGGTTCCAGCGAATAAGCGCCTCTACCCCACAAATTTCAAGATTGGTATTAAACTTCGGCTGGTAATAGAGAACAAATTGCTTTTCGTCGACTGCTTTATATAAATCGTTGATCAGTTTTGACTGACTTCTTGTTTCTTGTTGATGAGTAGAATAACTAAAGACGGTATAAGTGTTGCGGCCTTGCTCTTTGGACATCAGCATTGCTGCATCGGCATTCATAAGTAAGTCTTGAACATTTTGCCCATGTTCAGGAAACAGTGCGATACCAAGACTCGCTGAAATGTTAATTTCTTTACCGGAAATTTGATAACTTTCTTGAATGAGCTGCAATACTTTTTCAGCTAAATATACGGCTCCATCAGTATCAGTATTTTCAGCTATTAATAAAAACTCATCACCACCAATTCTCAGCAACTTGCATTTTTCACTAAGCTGCCAATGTAAACGGTTTGCCATCTGAATAAGGAGTTGATCTCCAATATGATGTCCAAATGCATCATTTACCGATTTAAAACGATCTAAGTCTATATAAAGAAAAGCAATTTTTTGGTCTTTATAACGATGGTCTGAAAGGAGAACTTCGGCGTAGTCAACTAAATATAGTCTGTTTGGTAGCTTAGTTAGATTGTCTTGAATGGAGAGATTGGCGAGTTCTTTATTGGCTTTTCGGAGTTCTAAATTTCTCTGATTGAGTCGTTGTTCCAGTACAGCAACGATAAAACTCGCGACCAGAACCAAGCAGGTGACTAAAATAATGGTAAACAGCAGCAAATCATGTTCAGCCTGATACTGGCTTACAAATTTATTGGTAATATTTGTCGCAATAAGTGCCGTATAGTGCATTCCCATAATGCTTAAAGTCATCATGACTGCGAAAGCTAGTTTTAAACTTACGCGATTACGGTCACTTTCTTTTAACTTATAAGCTAGTAAGAAAGCCAAGCCCGAGCCACTCATGGCAATTAATACAGAAAATAGAATTAAGAATGAGGTGTAATCTTTCTTATAAAGATCGATATTCCAACCCAACATACTCACATAGTATGAAGCGGAAATACCAATTCCCATAATGACTGAACTTAAAATCAGTCTCACTAAAGGTAAGGTATAACGAGAAGTCAGCCAAATTGAGATACACGAAAGTAAGGCACTAATACCGTAAGAAAGTGTAATTAATGGAACATTCGACGCTGAAGTTTCAAATATGTGGTAAGCATTCATACCAACAATATGGACAATACTAATGGCTGCTCCGAGCAATAAACCATTCAGTATTAAAATAAGAGGCTCAACTTTTCTATAAGCTTGCTTAAATATTAACTGCTCCATGGAAATCACAATATAGCAAATAACGCCAGCCGCAATAAAAGAGCCGACGATCAATGTGCTATCGTAATCAACATGACCCATACTGGACTTCCATGATTATTCAATACTTTTTTTTATTTTGTTCAATTCATTGCACAAAATACAATTAAACACGTTAAAGAAATATTAGTAAATTTGACTTTTTTAGTCAGTTATAAACAATAACATTATCTAACATTTGGTCAAGTATTTTTTACTTTAGAAATCAATAAACTAAACAAAAATTAAGCATCCAATTATATGAAAAATATAGGATTTCTTGAGTCTAGGTCAGCTGACCTTAATGATGATTTTTTAAGCTTGGTTTTTAGCTGAATTAAAATAAAAAACCCTGCATTAAGCAGGGTTTTTTAGAAACACTAGAAAAGAGACTTAGTTTTTCTCTTTATCTACGATTTTGTTTGCTTGAATCCAAGGCATCATCGCACGTAACTTATTACCAGTTACTTCAATACCGTGTGCAGCATTTTGACGACGACGAGCTGTCATAGATGGGTAGTTCAACGCACCTTCTTGAATGAACATCTTCGCGTATTCACCAGATTGAATACGTTTTAATGCATTACGCATTGCTTCACGAGATTGTTCGTTAATTACTTCAACGCCAGTTACGTATTCACCATATTCAGCGTTGTTAGACACTGAGTAGTTCATGTCAGCGATACCGCCTTCGAACATCAAGTCAACAATTAACTTAAGTTCGTGTAAGCACTCGAAGTAAGCCATTTCAGGAGCATAACCAGCTTCAACTAAAGTTTCGAAGCCCATTTTAACAAGTTCAACTGCACCACCACAAAGAACTGCTTGCTCACCGAATAAGTCAGTTTCAGTTTCTTCACGGAATGAAGTTTCGATAATACCTGTACGACCACCACCTACGCCAGAAGCATAAGAAAGCGCAACGTTACGCGCATTACCAGAAGCGTCTTGGTGAATTGCGATTAAGTCAGGAACACCTGAACCACGTTGGAATTCTGAACGTACTGTGTGACCAGGAGCTTTAGGCGCAACCATGATTACGTCTAAGTCTTTACGTGGAACAACTTGGTTATATAGAACAGAGAAACCATGAGCAAATGCTAAAGTCGCGCCTTCTTTGATGTTTGGCTCAATCACGTCACGGTAAAGTTGTGATTGGAATTCATCTGGAGTCAAAATCATTACGAGGTCAGCTTGCTTAACTGCTGCTGGAACTTCAGCAACTTTAAGACCCGCATTTTCAGCTTTCTTCCAAGAAGCTGAACCAGCACGTAAACCTACAGTTACGTCTACGCCTGAGTCTTTAAGGTTAAGTGCATGTGCATGACCTTGAGAACCGTAACCAATAATCGCTACTTTCTTGCCTTGGATGATTGATAAGTCACAGTCTTTGTCGTAAAAAATTTGCATTTGTGTTCTCCGCTAAAATACTTTTTTAAAAAATTAAATGGCTAAAACTTTTTCGCCACGGGCGATACCAGATACCCCTGAACGAACGACTTCTAGAATGGTGTTTTCTGAAAGCGCATCAATAAAACCATCTAATTTTTCAGTTGTCCCTGCTATTTGAATGGTATAGGTTGTTGATGTCACGTCTACAATTTGCGCACGGAAAATATCCGCTGTACGCTTAATTTCAGCACGTGAAGCACCTAACGCTTTTACTTTAATCAACATCAGTTCACGCTCAATGTGTGAACCTTCTGATAAATCTACTACTTTTACAACTTCAACAAGTTTGTTGAGTTGCTTCGTAATCTGTTCAATTTTATGGTCATCACCATAAGTGGTTAACGTTAAACGTGATAACGTAGGATCTTCGGTTGGGGCAACATTCAACGTCTCAATGTTGTAGTTACGTTGACTGAATAAACCCACCAAACGAGAAAGCGCACCAGCTTCGTTTTCAACGAGTACAGAAATAATATGTCTCATTATGTACGCTCCCCTTTACCTAACCACATATCCTTCATGGACTGACCTGCGATCAACATTGGATATACATGTTCTGTGCGATCAACCATAACGTTGATGAATACACATTTATCATTAATCGCCATTGCTTCAGCAAGCTTTGACTCTAATTCATCAGCATGATCAATTTGAATACCAACATGGCCATAAGCTTCCATCAACTTGCCAAAATCAGGCAATGATTCAACATATGAGCTTGAATGACGGCCTTCGTAGTTCATATCTTGCCACTGTTTAACCATACCTAAAGCACGGTTATTCAAGCATAAGATCTTCACATTCATGCCGTATTGCTTACAAGTTGAAAGCTCTTGAATACACATTTGAATTGAAGCTTCACCCGTAATACAAACAACTTGTTGATCTGGGAAAGCAAGCTTCGCAGCCATGGCATAAGGTAAACCAACACCCATGGTGCCAAGACCACCAGAGTTGATCCATTGACGTGGACGTTTGTACTTGTAGTACAACGCACCAAACATTTGATGCTGACCAACGTCTGAAGTAATGATGGCATCACCATTCGTTACTTTATATAAAGCTTCAACAACTTGCTGAGGCTTCATTGTGCCATCAGTCGGTGTTTCAAACTTCAAGCCATGAACTTTACGCCATTCATTAATTTGATCCCACCATGCAGCAATCGCTTCAGGGTTTGGCTTAGACACATTCAATTGTTTCAACTGGGTCAACATTTCCTGCAGTACAGGCTCAACTGCCCCTACAATTGGAATGTGCGCCATAATTGTTTTTGAAATGCTTGCCGGGTCAATATCAATATGAATAACTTTGGCATTTAAACAGAATTTTGCAGGATTGTTAGTTACTCGGTCATCAAAACGAGCACCTACCGCAAGAATGACATCAGCATTATGCATTGTCATATTTGCTTCATAAGTACCATGCATACCTAACATACCCACGAACTGTGGATCGTCGCCCGGGAAGCCACCAAGGCCCATAAGCGTGTTAGTTACCGGATAACCCAGTAAATGAGCGAGTTCAGTTAATAATGCTGATGCATTACCTTGAACAACACCACCACCCGTATAAATGATAGGGCGCTTTGCACTTAAAAGTTCATCAATCGCTTTACGAATTTGACCAGAGTGACCACGTGAAGGTGGTTGATAAGAACGCATCTTCACTTTTTCAGGATATTCGTATGCAAATTTTTCTGCTGGATTAGTCGCATCTTTAGGAATATCGACTACAACTGGACCAGGGCGACCACTTGATGCGATATAAAATGCTTTTTTGATAATTGCAGGAATTTCACTTGCGTGACGAACTTGGAAACTGTGTTTCACGATAGGACGTGAAATACCCACCATATCAGTTTCTTGGAAAGCGTCTTCACCAATAAGATGTGATGCAACTTGGCCAGACAAAATCACCATTGGGATTGAGTCCATATAAGCTGTTGCAATTGGAGTTACTGTATTGGTTGCGCCAGGTCCTGAAGTGACCAGTACTACGCCAGTCTTACCTGTGGCACGTGAGTAAGCATCTGCCATATGACCAGCAGCTTGTTCATGACGTACGAGGTAATGATTGATTTTGTCTTGTTGAAATAGCGCATCATAAATATGTAATACAGCGCCGCCTGGATAACCAAAAACATGTTCAACGCCTTCGTCCGCAAGAGCACGAACGAGCATTTCACCACCAGATAAAAGTTCCAACGTGATTCACCCTAAATTCTTTATCACTATTTATGGAAGGCACAAATAGTGTTTCATTCATTGAATTGTCTGCACTGTTATAGCACACATATTGTCTAGTTTTCGTTGCAATAGAAAAATTTCTGTTTTTCAGCCGTATAAGCTTTTTTAACATTAATAAAGCATGTCTGGATATACATACTTTAGTAAAATCAATCTCTCGGCTAGAGAGAATGTCTATTACAAAACATGACGGTTATTCGAAGGGTGATCAAATAATCGCATATAAAACTAAAGAAAGCATTTTTGTTGTTTAATTCACTAAAGTCAAGATTAAAGGAAAGGTTTTTCCATAAAAAAAACTAGCTGACGTTTTTTTAATCTAATATCGAATCGTAAATTTGATCACCCTGTCCCATTATTTATATAAAAAAATACTCTTTTTGATATAAAACCACTCATTCTAAATTGCTTATTTATGAACTTTATTTAAATATAGTCAGTATTTTTTGGGGAACATCTAACATGAACTTATCTTATTTAAAAACAAGCTTATATACAGCATTCACAACAGCGATTTTAGTTTGCTCAAGTCAGAGTCAGGCAGAGCAATATTACAAATGGATAGATAAAAGTGGCTCGACCCACTACACCACGACACCACCGCCTAAAGGCGCGAAACATTTGAACACAGTTTCGACTTATGGCACCCAGCCACCTGTAAAGAATTCGACACCAACCCCAGAACAACAAACTCAAGATAAAACAGATAAAGTAGTACCAGCAGCTAACGCTGTACAGGAAAAAAATACAGCCGTAGCAGCAGCTCCATCTGCGGCACCGGCTCCATCTGCTACAGCACCACGTTAAGTAAAAGAAGAGTGGTGAATGCTTTCACCACTCTTCCATGATTTAAAATAAAGAAGAATGAGTTGGGAAATTTTTATAGCTCATATTAAAAGATAAAATCGTGATCTAAAAACTGACATTTTCCTGTATTTTGCGCTATGCTGTGCAGCAATCTTTCATTTCAATTTTCGTTGTATAGCTTACGTCTATGACTATTTCTCACATTGACCCAGAATATCAAGCAAACACGATTGAACCATCAGTCCAACAAGATTGGGAAAATCGTAAAGTCTTTAAAGTTGCCGACACTGTCGAAGGTAAACATCGTTACATCCTGTCAATGTTCCCTTACCCAAGTGGCAAACTGCACATGGGTCATGTGCGTAACTATACAATTGGCGACGTAATTAGCCGTTTTTACCGTCTAAAAGGCGAAACCGTGCTACAACCAATGGGTTGGGACGCATTTGGTTTACCTGCGGAAAACGCTGCAATTGCCCATAAAGTTGCTCCGGCAAAATGGACATTTGAAAACATCGCTTACATGCGTGACCAATTAAAAAAATTAGGTCTATCTGTAGATTGGGACCGTGAATTTGCAACTTGTACACCAGAGTACTACCACTGGGAACAATGGTTGTTCGTTCAACTTTATAAAAAAGGCTTAATCTACCGTAAACTTTCAACAGTAAACTGGGACCCGGTTGACCAAACAGTTTTAGCTAACGAACAAGTTGAAAATGGTCGCGGATGGCGTTCTGGTGCATTGGTTGAAAAACGCGATATTCCAATGTACTACTTCCGTATTACGGACTATGCACAAGAATTATTAGACGACCTAGACACTTTACAAGACGGCTGGCCTCAACAAGTGTTGACCATGCAACGTAACTGGATTGGTCGCTCTACAGGTATGGAAATTACTTTCCCGTCTGCCAATACCGAAATTTATGCTGATGGCTTAACTGTTTATACAACACGTGCTGACACGCTTATGGGCGTGACATATGTTGCTGTTGCAGCAGAACACCCTCTTGCGCTTAAAGCTGCTGAAAACAACCCTGAATTGGCTGCATTTATTGAAGAATGCCGTATGGGTTCAGTTGCAGAAGCAGACTTGGCAACAGCCGAGAAAAAAGGCATGGCAACAGGCTTGTTTGTAAAACACCCTGTAACTGGTGAACAGCTTCCTGTCTGGATCGCAAACTACGTATTAATGTCTTACGGTTCTGGCGCAGTGATGGCTGTACCAGCACATGACGAACGTGACTTTGAATTTGCGAATAAGTTCAGCTTACCAATTAAGCAAGTGATTGATGCCAAAGGCGCTGACGATGCAGACTACTCTGCAACTGAGTGGCAAGAATGGTACGGTTCTAAAGAAGGTAAACTTGTTAACTCTGGTGAGTTTGACGGTTTAGAATTCCAAGCTGCGTTTGACGCATTCCTTGCGAAATTAGAACCACAAGGTTTAGCAAACTCTAAAGTTCAATTCCGTTTACGTGACTGGGGTGTTTCTCGTCAACGTTACTGGGGTTGTCCAATTCCAATGATTAACTGTGATACTTGTGGTCAAGTCACAGTTCCAGAAGACCAACTTCCAGTTGTATTACCAACTGACGTTGTTCCAGATGGTTCAGGTAACCCGCTTAATAAAATGCCTGAGTTCTATGAAACGAAATGTCCTTGCTGTGGTGGCGATGCACGCCGTGAAACAGATACATTGGATACATTCGTAGAGTCATCTTGGTACTACGCACGCTATGCGTCTCCAGACTTCACTGGCGGTATGGTGAAACCTGAAGCTGCTCAAAACTGGCTTCCTGTAAACCAGTATATTGGTGGTGTGGAACACGCGATTCTTCACTTACTTTATGCACGTTTCTTCCACAAATTAATGCGTGATGAAGGCGTTGTACAAGGTAATGAACCATTTACTAACTTGTTAACTCAAGGCATGGTGCTTGCAGATACATTCTATCGTGAAGCAGAAAATGGTAAGAAAACTTGGTTCAACCCTGCTGACATCGAATTAGAACGTGATGAGAAAGGTCGTATTCTTTCTGCAAAATATTCAGGTGACGGTCAAGAAGTGATTATCGGCGGACAAGAAAAAATGTCTAAGTCGAAAAATAACGGTATTGACCCACAAGCAATTATTGACCAATACGGCGCAGATACCGCACGTGTATTCATGATGTTTGCTGCTCCACCAGATCAATCTTTAGAATGGTCTGATGCAGGTGTTGAAGGTGCTAACCGTTTCTTGAAACGTGTATGGCGTCTTGTAGCAAGTTTCCTTGAAAAAGGAAACGCTGCAACTGCAATCGATACAGCAAACTTGTCTAAAGATGCTCAAGATTTACGTCGTAAGACTCACGAAACGATTCAAAAAGTAAGTGATGATATTGAACGTCGTCATGCATTCAATACTGCAATTGCTGCTTTGATGGAATTGTTAAACGCAAGCAACAAGTTTGAAGCAAAAGATGACAATGATGTTGCTGTAGAACGTGAAGCAATCACAACATTGTTAACGTTACTTGCTCCATTTGCACCGCATTTAAGTCAAACTTTATTGACTCAGTTTGGTACGGACTTAACAGCAGCAATCTTCCCTGAGGTTGATGCTTCTGCATTAACACGTAATACCCAAACGATTGTTGTACAAGTAAATGGTAAACTTCGCGGTAAACTTGAAGTTTCTGTCGATATTTCTAAAGATGACTTATTAGCTCAGGCTAAAGCATTACCAGAAGTTCAACAGTTCTTAACAGGACCAACCAAAAAAGAAATTGTGGTTCCAAACAAATTGGTTAACCTCGTGGTTTAATTACAGGTATTAATGAGAGGATCAAGCATGCACTTAGCCAAACGTTTAGCCGCTGTTGTTTTAACCTTAGGCCTTAGTGCAGGCTTAGTCGGGTGTGGTTTCCATTTAAAAGGAACTAACCCGACTGCGACTCCACTTGTTTATAAAAAGTTAAGCCTTGAGTTACCGGCAAAAACCGATGACCTAGAAACACAATTAAAAGTGTATTTAGCTGCAAATGGCGTTCAGTTCAGCAATGACAATGATGCGTATGTTCTTCATGTTTTAGAGTACACACCGCGTCGTCAACTTCTAAATGGTAAGCTTACAGAAGTGTTATTACGCTTAACTGTGACTTTCCAGATTGAAGACCGTCAAGGTAATAAAATTACCGAGCCACGTACTTTAACTGCATCTCGTAGTTATCAATACGACTTGGCAACGGTTAACACTGAGAACCAGCAAGAAGGTTACTTACAACGTATTGTGATTGATGACATTGCACAGCAAATTACTCGTCAAATTTCAGCAAACCGCTTACCAAAAGCTCAACCATAAGATTTAATTGTTCTTAAGTAATGAAACTTGACTATTTACAAGCTCTTAAACGCATTCCGGAAGCTCGGGGTGCGTGGATCCTGCATGGACAGGAACCATTACTTGAACAAAACTTATTAGATACTTTCCGCAAAAGCTGGCAGCAGCAAGACATTGAAAGACAGCGCTATGACATTAGTAGCGTGAGTGACTGGAAAAATGTTTTTAATGCACTGAACAGCTTGTCTTTATTTTCGCAGCAACTTGCGATTGAAGTTCATGGCAATATCAAGCCCGATGCAAATGGTCTAAAACAGCTTAAAAGCTATATTCAACATAATGAAACTAACCTGCTGTTAATTGTTTTACCTAAACAAGACAGTAGCAGTTTAAAGTCTGCTTTTTTCCAAGTTGTCGAAGCAAACGGCGTTGTTGTTGCTTTGACTGCCAACTATCCGCAAGACCGTCAAAGAATTTTAACTGCTGAAGCAGAGAAGCTCGAAATTCAACTCGATAATGACGCTTGGCAGTGGCTCATGCAGCATCATGAGCACAACTTACTCGCTGCTAAAAATAGCTTGATGCGTGTACGTGATACTTTCCCAGACCAGAAGCTGATTCAAATTGAACAGCTATATGCATGTCTACAAGATCAGTCCCGTTACACCACTTACGACTTAAGCGATGCTTTATTAGAAGGTAATCTCGCGCAGTCGATTAAGATATTCCAGTATTTAATTGGTTCTGGTGAACCTGAAAGCCTGATCTTATGGACATTAAGTAAAGAAATGCGTTTACTCATGCAGTTGTTTGAACAACCGCATAATGCATTGCAACTCGGTATTTGGAAAACAAAAGTTAGCTTATATCAGCAAGCTTTAAGAAGACTCAATCCACAGCAGTTTTTAGGCTGGTCTACTCTACTCTTGCAAATCGATGCTGCGATCAAAGGCATGTCTAACGAAAATGCCGAACATTTGATGCAACAGGCAATTGCCGAGTTGTGTGGGAAAACATTATTTATACAATAGAACAGTCAAATCCTTTGCCTGCTTGATTGAAATATCATAAAAATTCACGTTTTATCCTCAATTGACTCTTATACTAATTAAAATTTTAGACTTTTCGACCTCTCGCCATGCCAAAAATAAAGCCAATTAAACTCGTTATTATTGTCGTCTGTATAGCCGTTATTGCTGTATTAGCTTGGAAGTTTTTAAAGCCTAAACAACAGCAGCCTCAATATATTACTGCCGAGATAACTCGCGGAGATATTGAGAATAATGTACTTGCAACCGGTACGCTTGATGCAACCAAACTGATTAGTGTCGGTGCTCAGGTATCTGGTCAGGTTAAAAAGATGTATGTACAGCTTGGCGATCAGGTCAAACAAGGTCAACTCATTGCACAAATTGACTCGACTACCCAAGAAAACAGTTTAAAAACATCCGATGCCAATATTAAAAACTTAGAAGCACAGCGCCTTCAACAAGTGGCATCTTTAAATGAAAAACAACTTGAGTATCGTCGTCAGCAACAAATGTATGCTCAAGATGCAACACCTCGTGCAGATTTAGAGTCAGCTGAAGCTGCTTATAAAACCGCTCAGGCACAAGTTAAAGCATTAGATGCACAAATTGAGTCTGCGAAAGTTACTCGTTCAACAGCACAAACAAATATTGGCTATACACGTATTGTTGCGCCAACTGATGGTACGGTTGTTGCGATTGTGACTGAAGAAGGCCAAACCGTAAACGCGAACCAAAGTGCTCCTACAATCGTTAAAATTGCGAAACTGCAAAATATGACGATTAAAGCGCAGGTGAGTGAAGCCGATATTATGCGAGTAGAAAAAGGTCAACAGGTCTACTTCACTACTCTAGGCGATGACAGCAAGCGTTATGCGACTTTACGTCAGATTGAGCCTGCTCCAGATTCAATTTCTAGTGAATCAAACAGCACAACAAGTTCAACTAGCAGTTCAGCTGTTTACTACAACGCTTTATTTGACGTTCCAAATACAGATGGCAAATTGCGTATTGATATGACTGCTCAAGTTTATATCGTATTAGATTCAGCAAAAAATGCCTTATTGGTTCCATCTTCTGCTTTAAGTAGTAAACAATTTTCTGGTCAAAGAAAACCTGGTCAAACAGCTGACAAAGCAAGCTCTACACCAAGAGCAGAGCGAAAACATGAAGGTAATGGTGCTCGTTTAGAACGCTTAAATTTAACTCCTGAACAAAAACAACTTATTGAACAAGGCAAAGCAACGCTGAGTGTCGTTCGTATTTTACAAGCAGATGGTACGACTAAACCAACGCAAATTTTGGTGGGTATTAACAACCGTGTAAACGCACAAGTACTTGCCGGATTAAAACAAGGTGACCAAGTTGTGATTGCTGATAGTTCAGAAAACTCTGCAGCTTCTGCAAATAGTGGTAATAACCGTCGCCGTAGCGGTCCAATGGGAATGTAAGCATGACAAAACAAGCTTTGCTTGAAGTCAGCAATCTGGTCCGGGAATTCCCTGCTGGCGAAAGCACGATTCAAATTTTAAAAGGCATTGACCTGACCATTTATGAAGGCGAACTGGTTGCCATTGTCGGTCAGTCCGGCTCTGGTAAATCAACACTCATGAATATTTTGGGCTGTCTGGACCGCCCAACAAGTGGGAGTTATAAGGTTAATGGTCAAGAAACCGGTAAGCTAGAACCCGACCAGTTAGCGCAGTTACGCCGCGAATATTTTGGGTTTATTTTCCAGCGTTATCATTTACTCGGTGACTTGTCAGCCGAAGGTAACGTTGAAGTTCCAGCTGTTTATGCAGGTGTTACTCCTTCAGACCGTAAACAACGTGCAACTGCCCTACTCACTGAATTAGGTTTAGGCACTAAAACTCAAAACCGACCGAGCCAACTTTCTGGTGGTCAACAGCAACGTGTTTCGATTGCCCGCGCCTTAATGAATGGCGGTGATGTAATCTTAGCCGACGAACCAACAGGTGCACTCGACTCACATAGTGGTGTTGAGGTTATGCGAATTTTGCGTGAACTCAATGCGGCTGGTCACACCATTATTTTGGTTACACACGATATGCAAGTTGCAAAAAATGCAACGCGTATTATCGAAATTAGTGACGGCGAAATTATTAGTGACCGTCCTAATATTCCAGACCAATCTACAGAAGAAGTTAAAACTGACCCAGATGCAGCCCCTGCTCTACAAAACAAGCAGAAAAAAGGCAAAAGTATTTCAGCTTGGCGTTCAACCTTAGACCGCTTATCTGAAGCATTCCAAATGGCTTTGCTGTCCATGAACGCACACCGCATGCGTACCTTTTTGACCATGCTAGGGATCATTATTGGTATTGCATCTGTCGTAACGGTGGTAGCGCTGGGTAATGGTTCACAAAAGCAGATTTTGGAAAATATTAGTGGCCTCGGTACTAACACAATTACGGTATTCCAAGGTCGTGGTTTTGGTGACAACTCCAAAACAGCCAATTTTAAAACGCTGGTGCCTGCCGATGCTGACGCATTAATGACGCAGCCTTATGTGAGTGCAGTCAGTCCAATGGTCAGCACATCCAAGACTATGCGTTATCAACAAAATGAAGCGAATGCGACCATTAATGGCGTAAGTAACGACTTCTTTGACGTAAAGGGACTTGTCTTCAAAGATGGTCAAACCTTTGACCAGCGTAGTGTCCGCGACCGCTCACAAGATGTAGTCATTGATACCAATACTCAAAAACAATTCTTTAGTGATGGCACCAACCCAATTGGGCAAGTGGTATTACTCGGTAGTGTGCCGGCTCGTATTATCGGGATTGTAGAGCCTCAAACTAGCGGTATGGGTTCAGATGATACACTCAATGTGTATATGCCTTATACCACGGTCATGAGCCGTATGTTAGGGCAAGCCCATGTTCGTAATATTGTCGTACGTATTAACGATAAATACTCGACCAACGCCGCTGAAAACGCGATTGTTAACTTATTAACACAGCGCCACGGTGCCCAAGATATTTTCACCATGAACAGTGACAGTATTCGCCAAACCATTGAGAAAACAACCAGCACCATGACGCTTCTGGTCTCAGCAATTGCTGTCATTTCTTTGGTGGTTGGTGGTATCGGTGTAATGAATATTATGTTGGTTTCGGTGACTGAACGTACTCAAGAAATTGGGGTACGTATGGCTGTCGGCGCTCGACAAAGTGATATTTTGCAGCAGTTCCTAATCGAAGCAATTTTAGTGTGTTTAATTGGTGGTGTACTCGGCGTATTACTTTCGCTCGGCCTAGGACAGCTCATTAACAAAGTGGCCGCAGGTAATTTTGCAGTGGCATATTCGACGACCTCTATTGTGGCTGCATTTGTTTGCTCAACATTAATTGGTGTCGTATTCGGTTTCTTGCCTGCCAAAAATGCTGCAAAACTCGACCCTGTTGCAGCACTATCACGAGAATAAGGAAAATTGCATGTCTTTTTCAATGACTAAACTTAGCGCAGCACTTCTCCTCACCAGTTCTCTTGTGGGATGTGCAGCAATGGTTAAAACACCTTACCAAGCACCGTCTGTACAGGTTCCGGGTAGCTTTCAGTACGACAACCCAACTAAAACGAAAACTGTATCAGTTGCACAATACTCTGACCGTTGGTGGACACTTTTTAACGATGCGCAGCTCAACCAACTCGTAAACAACGTATTAGAACGTAATAGCGATTTGGCTGTTGCAGGGATCACCTTAAAGCAAGCTCGCCTGAAAGCTGATTTAACTGCAAATCAACAAGGCTTGCGTACCAGTTCAAATGTTTCTACAGGTCATAGTTTCGATTTAAATTCAGGCGATGATAGTGCTAAAGGAGTATCCTTAAGTGCAGGCGTAAGTTATGAACTTGATTTGTTTGGCAAGCTTGCTCGTCAAACCGAAGCAAGTAAATGGGAAGCTTTAGCGACTGAACAAGACTTACAGTCTACAGGGCAAAGTCTGATTGCCACTACAGCGAAACTCTACTGGCAACTGGGCTATTTAAATGAACGTTATGCAACTGCACAACAAAGCTTAGCCACTTCACAAAAGCTTTATCAGTTAGTTCAAACTCAGTATAAAGCAGGTGCAGTTTCGGGCTTAGACCTTACGCAAGCCGAGCAGTCTGTTCAAAGCCAGAAAGCAAGTTTAAGCCAAATTGAGCAACAGCTTGTTGAAACACGTACAGCGATTGCAGTGTTATTGCATGAACCTGTACAACAGCTCAACATTCAAGAACCACAGCGTTTACCACGTACAGCGCTGCCTGCTATTGGTGCGGGTTTACCAGCGGATATTTTGTCACGCCGCCCTGACTTGCAAGCAGCCGAGCTTCGTTTAAGAAAGGCACTAGCAACCAAAGATGCGACTAAAGCAAGCTACTATCCGTCAATTAGCTTAACCAGTAGTTTAGGTTCAAGTAGTACATCTTTAACGGAGTTATTACGTAACCCTGCCCTCACGCTTGGAGCGAGTTTAAGCTTACCATTTTTGCAATATAACGATATGAAGAAAGATATCGCGATTAGCAACCTTGATTATGAAAAAGCGATTATTCAATATCGCCAAACGCTTTATCAGGCTTTCGCTGATGTAGAAAATGCGTTATCAAGTCGTACTGAACTCGACAAACAAGTAGAGTTTCAAGCACGTAATGTTGAACTTGCAGAAAAAACCGAACGTTTAACTGAAGTGCGTTATCGTTACGGTGCTGTTGCATTAAAAACACTTCTTGATGCCCAGCAAACTACTCGTACTGCGCGCTTGAGTCTTGTTGAAACCAAACAAAGCCAATACAACGCTTATGTTACCCTTATGCAGGCGTTAGGTGGTTCGCCTGTAAAAGAGTTGCCGCAATAACTTGCGCCCACTAAAAAAGCCGTAGTCATTCAACTACGGCTTTTTTTATGTCTGAATAAATTTTAAAACTTATTCATCATCCATCATAGATTGGCTCATACCTACAGTATTGAAACCACCATCTACATATAGAATTTCACCAGTAATACCTGAAGCCCAAGGTGAGCATAGGAATAACGCGGCATTACCTACTTCTTCAATTGTTACGTTACGCTTTAATGGTGCAACTTTTTCGTTAGCATCTAACATTTTACGGAAAGATTTAATACCAGAAGCAGCTAAAGTACGGATTGGACCTGCAGAAATCGCGTTTACACGGATACCATCAACACCTAAGCTTGATGCCAAGTAACGAACACCAGCTTCTAAAGATGCTTTCGCCATACCCATTACGTTGTAGTTAGGCATAACGCGCTCAGAACCTTGGTAAGTCAAAGTTAATAAACAACCTTGGCGAGCTTGTAATAAAGGTTTTGCAGCACGTGCCATTGCAACAAAGCTGTATGCGCTAATGTCATGAGCAATTTTAAAACCGTCACGGTCAGTCACGTCAGTGAAGTCACCGTCAAGTGTGTGTGCAGGAGCAAAGCCGATTGAGTGCACAACACCGTCTAGGCCATCCCAATGTTTTGCAAGTTCCGCAAATGCATTATCAATTTCAGCATCAACGGCAACATCACATGGAAACACAAGCTTAGAACCGAATTGCTCAGCAAACTCATCTACACGTTTTTTTAATTTTTCGTTTGGATAAGTAAACGCAAGCTCAGCACCTTCACGGTGTAATGCTTGGGCAATACCAAAAGCAATTGATAATTTACTAGCAACGCCTGCAATCAAAAAGCGCTTACCTGCTAAAAGTCCTTGTGTCATGCCGATCTCACTCAAAACAATTTTCAGCATAATGCCAATATTCAGCAGTTTTCGAAATTGCATAATGCATCTTTTTTCAAAAATCGCACGAAAAAAAATCGCCCCTATAGCGGAGCGACTTTTTATGATCTAAATTTTAGTCATCAGCCAATAAGCCAAGTAGACGTAAGAACGAGATATACATCCAGACCAAAGTTGCAAGCAACGCAATACCACACAACCATTCCATGAATTTTGGAGCACGATATGCTGCGTTAGTTTCAATTAAATCAAAATCTAAAATTAAGTTAAGTGAAGCAATCACTGCAACAAATGCAGCAAAACCAATTCCTAACCAGTTACTTTCAAAAATATAAGGAACACTTGAACCAAATGCTAAACGCATAACCATCTGCACGATAAATACAATAAAGATCGCTAAAGATGCAGAGACAACAACTGATTTGAACTTTTCAGTAGCACGGATAATTTGGAACTTATAGAGACCAAACATCACTAAAGTGGTTACGAAGGTTGCCAATAAAGCTTGAAGAGGAACGCCAGGATATTTCAACTGGAAAGTAAATGAAATACCACCTAGAAACGCCCCTTCAAATAAGGCATACGGAATTGCTAATGTTGGCGCAGTTGTTGGTTTAAACGTTGTAATTAAAGCTAAAACCAAGCCACCAATTGCACCCACAATTGAAGCTGCATAAGCAATACCAACATTTGCAGTAAAGGCTGCATAGAAAAATAAAGCGACACCCACTGCGGCAGCAATGATGGTCAACATCACAGATTTTTGAATCGCACCTTGCACGGTCATCGGTTGACTATAGTCACTGACCGTTTCAACGCGAGTCAGTATCGGGTTATTACTTTGCATAAATGCTCTCTTTTTATAATAAATAAACTTAAAACATCATTTTAAGCAAAATGAATATGAAAGCCAAATTAGCCCTTGGCATTATTGTAACAATGTCCTTTAAACAATAAAAAAGGGAGCTTTAGCCCCCTTTTCATTTTTACTTGAACAACGTCATTAATCTTTACCATCAGTATTCATAATGAAAAAGTATTCACGGTAATATTTAAGTTCAGAAATTGAGTCACGAATATCATCCATTGCCAAATGCGATGCATTCTTTTTCAAACCGCTCATGATTTCAGGGCGCCAGCGTTTTGAAAGTTCTTTTACCGTAGATACATCAAGATTACGGTAGTGGAAATACTGCTCAAGTTCAGGCATAAGACGGTGTAAGAAACGGCGATCCTGACAGATCGAGTTACCACACATGGGTGAAACTTTTGGATTCACCCATTTTTTTAGGAATTCTAAAGTTTGTAACTCAGCATCACGGGCGGTCAACTTACTACGACGAACTCGTTCAATTAAACCTGACTGGCCATGCTGGCGAGTGTTCCACTCATCCATTGCATTTAAAATACGATCAGGTTGATGAATAGCCAAAACCGGACCTTCGGCAAGTACATTTAAATGATCATCTGTAATAATTGTTGCGATTTCAATAATCTGGTCGTTGTCGGTATCTAAACCGGTCATTTCCAGATCAATCCAAATTAATCGTGTATTTAAAGTACTGCTCATGTATGTACGTTCTAAAATGCCGTAAAAACATCAATAGTAGCAAATTTCTTGCTTCTGCGCTGTAATTCCATACCAGCTTCGTGCTATTTTTGCGGTCTTCAAACAATGGTTTTTTTGGGATATGAATGGCTCTAATTCGTAAGCGTCGTTTAACTGAGCAACAGCAACGTCGTATTGAAAAACAGCATAAAACTCGCCAAGAAGAAGTCGATACTTCAAGATCTAGATGGGCTGGTTGTACAGCACTATGGCCGTCAACTTGAAGTACAGGCACTTTCTGTACCCGAGCATCACCCAGAAAAACCTCAAGTTGCCGAAGGCGAACCAGAACCATTTTGGAAACCGATTGAGCTCAAAAGCGTATGGCGTTGCCATACTCGAACTAATCTTGAGTTACTTGTAACTGGTGATCGTGTTAAATGGCAGGCAGACCCAAATACGGGTTTAGGCATTATTACAGCCATTCACCCACGTACTTCACTGCTTACTCGTCCAGATCGCTATCACAAAGTAAAACCTGTGGCAGCCAATATCAGTTTAATCGTTATTGTTTTTGCTCCACTTCCAGAACCAGCACCTACTTTGATTGACCGCTACTTAGTGGCATGTGCAGATGCAAATATTCCTGCTCTTTTAGTGCTGAATAAATCAGATCTACTCACTGAAAACGATCCGATTCTCGACATGCTCAAAGAGTATGAAGATTTAGGTTATGAAAGCATGATTTGTCATTCTAAAGGTGATATTTCAACATTATCTCAACGACTTGATGGTGAAACCGTTGCTTTTGTTGGTCAATCAGGTGTTGGCAAAAGCTCGCTTATTAATGTGCTTATTCCAGATGCCGAGCAGAAAACCAATATCATTTCTGAAAACTCTGCACTTGGCCAACACACCACGACTTCTACGCGCTTAATCAACTTTGGTAAAAATGGTGCCTTAATTGATTCGCCGGGAATTCGTGAGTTTGGGCTTTGGCATCTCGATTTAGAAAAAATTCGTATGGGTTTTCCTGAAATTGAAGCGCATTTAGGTTCGTGTCAGTTCCGTAATTGCACGCATACTCATGAAAAGAATTGTGGCTTAAAGCAGGCCGTTGAAGCAGGTGAAATTTTGCCACGACGCTTAGACAGCTTCTTACGTTTAATCGATGAGATTCAAGAAGCGCAGCAAAAAAACTAATTTTCTACCCCTTTTGCCCTTGAAGTGGTGATTTTGATCACCATCTATATACGCTATACTCTAGGTCAATTTTGTTTTTAATTTTTTTAGGTGACTTGTGGAACGCTGGTTAGAGTTTATGGGGAATCACCCCATTTTGTTTGGTACACTCGGAGTCTTGATCGTATTGTTCTTCATTTTTGAAGGTCAACGTAACGGTCGTAAAATTTCTCCACAGTCGCTTGGTATTTTAGTGAAAGCGAAGAATGCTATTTTAATTGACTTACGCGATAGCAAAGACTTCCGCGAAGGTCACATTAGTGGTAGCCGCAATATTCCTTATAGCCAAATTGCAAGTCATGCTGATGAATTAAAAGCAAGTGACCGTCCATTGGTATTTATTTGCAACCTAGGGCAAGTTGCTGGTAGCGCTTTACAAAAAGTCGCTCACCATGACAGCTATCGCCTCGATGGTGGTATCAGTAACTGGAAAGCTCAAGGCTTACCTCTCGTTAAAAGCAAACCAAAAGCTTAAGGAGAATTGTTATGGCAGCAAATGTCATTGTTTACTCAACTTCTGTATGCCCATATTGCGTTCGCGCGAAACAATTACTTGAGCGTAAAGGTGTTGCTTACAAAGAAGTAAATCTTTCTGTTGAAGCACCAGAAGTACGTGTTGAATTAATGCAACGTACCAATCACCGTACTGTTCCACAAATTTTTATTAATGATCAGTTTATCGGTGGTTTTGACCAACTTTATGCTTTAGAGCGTGAAGGTAAACTCGACGAATTATTGGCTTAACCTCGCATCCATATTAAGGAAAAAACAATGAGCGAAGAACAACAAGTTCAACCACAATTAGCTTTAGAACGTATTTATACAAAAGATATTTCTTTTGAGGTTCCAGGGGCACAAGTTTTTACTAAACAATGGCAACCTGAACTTAACATCAATCTTTCTTCTGCTGCAGAAAAGATTGACCCAACTCACTTTGAAGTATCTTTAAAAGTTGTGGTTGAAGCCAATAATGACAATGAAACAGCGTTCATCGTAGATGTAACTCAATCTGGTATTTTCTTAATCGATAACATCGAAGAAGACCGCTTACCTTACATTTTGGGTGCATACTGCCCGAACATTTTGTTCCCGTTCTTACGTGAAGCTGTAAATGACTTAGTCACTAAGGGTAGCTTCCCTCAATTACTTCTTACTCCTATCAATTTTGATGCAGAGTTCGAAGCAAATATGGAACGTGCTCAAGCTGCTGCCGTTGAAGGTCAAGCTTAATTTATAGCTTGCTCTAAACAAAAAAACCGCGTAATTCGCGGTTTTTTTATATCTACTGTTTCGTTTGTTAGCCATCAAGCGAATGAAGCTGAATAGAAGGAAACTGAAACCCACGGCAAGACTGCTCGGAACGCCATGCGACCGTTAAAATCATGTTACCTAAGATAAAGTTTTGATAAGCAAACGTTCCAATAAGTTCATGCGAGCATAATCCACCATGATTGGTAGGATGCACTTGAGTATTTAAAGTATTTAAATCCAAACGTATACCAAGACCTGAAGCTTTTAAAACAGCTTCTTTAGTGGTCCAAACTTTAAACCAAAACTCTCTATCTTGTTCTAGATTTTGCCATGTTGCATATTCATCAGCGTGAAAGGCATGTTGTGCCAGACTATCTAAACGTACTTTACGATCCAGTTCTTCAACATCTATACCAATATCTTTAACACGTTCACTTAGCGCCAAAGCATAATATTGCTGACTATGCGAATGGTTAAAATGCAAAGTATGACCCAATAAATAAGGTTTGCCATATTCATGTTTTGCAAATTGCAAATCTGTTGGGTTTACACTTAACTTTTGAGCTAATAACTTATTTTTAATGTGCTGTATTTGCTGCTTTTTATAATCATTAAATGTACGAAAGTCGGGAAAGTCTTTTTGTTGTTGTTTTAAAAATGTATCTAGCTTCCCTGTATAGACTTCAATATTTCTATCAATCATTTTTTAAATCCATTCTATCTGGGAGTAAAACTAATATAAAAGTAACAATAACTTATTAAACCATATAATAAAAAGCCCAAAGAATACTTTGGGCTTTTTTACATTCATACAAATTAACGATTAAATTTCTTTTCCGCTTTCTTGAATTTCTGAATATAACGACGGCGGCGCGCAGCTGTACGTTCATCAACTTGACTCTTACGACCTTCAAACGGGTTTTCAGAAGTTTTAAAGTCAATACGAACTGGCGTACCTTCAAGTTTATATACTTTACGGAACACGTTCTCTAAGTAACGGCGGTAGTCCGCAGGTGTTTTATCAACCTTGTTACCATGAATCACAATAGTCGGTGGGTTTTGTCCGCCCATGTGCGCATAACGCATTTTAATACGTTTTCCACTAATCATCGGTGGTTGGTGAGCTTCTGTTGCATCACTCAAAATTTGAGTTAATTTCGCTGGTGATACTTTTAAGTTCGCAGACTCATAGGCACGATGGATAGAAGGATATAAATCACCTACCCCTGTTCCATGCAGTGCAGAAATTAAATGAATTTTTGCCCAAGGAATAAAGTCAAAACGACGCTCAACATCAAGCTTACATTGCTTGCGATCGTATTCAGACATGTTATCCCATTTGTTAATGGCGATTACCATGGCACGACCAGCTTCAAGCGCATAGCCAATTAAATGTAAGTCTTGCTCAACAATACCTTCACGTGCATCGACCACAACAACCACAACGTGTGCATCTTTCATAGCCTGTAAAGTTTTAACAATTGAGAACTTCTCAATCATTTCATCAACTTTACCTTTACGACGCACACCCGCTGTATCAATTAAGGTGTATTTACGGCCTTCACGCTCAAACGGAATATAAATAGAATCACGAGTTGTACCCGGTTGGTCAAATGCAACTACACGGTCTTCACCAAGTAAGCGGTTTACCAACGTTGATTTACCCACGTTTGGACGACCAATAATGGCTAAACGTAAGCCAGTATCTTTGTCATGTTCATCTGGGTTTTCATCTTCTGGAACTTCTGCAAGTACATCTTCAAGCATTTGCTGAACGCCACGACCATGACTTGCTGCAACTTGTAATGGTTCGCCCATACCAAGTTTATAAAACTCAACTAAAGCAGCTTCAGCATGTACGCCATCTACCTTGTTCGCAACAAGATAAATTTTCTTACCTAAAGTACGAAGTTCACGAGCAATTTGCTCATCAGAAGCTAACAAACCAGCACGCGCATCAACTACAAAAATAATAATATCTGCTTCGTTGATGGCTGTTTTTGACTGCTCGGCCATGTAGTTATCGATACCGCCTTCACTTTCACCGATACCGCCAGTATCAACAACAATGAAAGACTTATTTTGATAAGTCGCATCACCATATTTACGGTCACGAGTCAGACCCGCGAAGTCGGCTACAAGTGCATCACGACTCTTGGTAATCTGGTTAAATAACGTTGATTTTCCGACATTCGGACGACCAATGAGCGCAATAACGGGTTTCATACAATAACCTTAATCAAGACCAGCCATATCTCATGGCATGAGCATTAGAAACAATACAGGAGATATATTTTAAGGTCAGATATGACCATAATAAAAGACGGGGCTTTGAACTGATTTAATTCAAACACCCCGATATTTTTTAACAGCGTAATTTGTTAAGCGGCTATTTTAGCACAAGCGAACAAAATTAACGATTCTGCCAAATACTTAAATCGCCTTTTTGGGTCGAAACGTAGAGTTGATTCTCAATAACACGTAATGTATTGACCTCACCACTCGTTTTAGAACGTCCTACCAATTTACCTGTTGCCGGGTCGATCAGGTGTAAAACACCATCCAAATCACCGACTATTAAATTTTGGCCTAATACAACAGGATTACTTAAATGACGATTCAACAAGCTGTCATTTTGCCAAAGCTGCTCGCCTGTCGTTAAATCATAAGCAGTCAGCTTGCCATCAGTTGATGAAACAAATACTTTATTGTCATAAACTTCTGGACGTTTTGTACTGCTTGAATCTTCACTCCAAACTACACGTTGAGAAGCCAAATCAGTCACTGTGACTTGCCCTTGGAAGCTTGTTGTCACCATAAGCTGGCCTGCAACAACTGGATCACCATCAATATCGATCAGGCGTTGAATATCAGAACGACCTTCACTTACCGCAACACGACGTTGGAAACGTGGAATACCGCTAATGATATCAATTGCATAAACATAAGCATTTGCTGAAGCAATTAGAACAGTGCGTGAATCAAGGCTCACTGGCGATGGCTGACCGCGTAAACTAAACTGAACGTTTGGTAATTTGTATGCCCAAACTTGTTGTCCTGATGATGCATCATGTGCAAAAACAGTACCGTCATTTGCAATTGTAATCACACGTCCAGACTGAACTAAAGAAGGACTTAATAATGCACCAGATAATTGTGCAGTCCATTTTTGTTCACCTGTTGCTTGATCTAAAGCAAATAACTGACCTTTGCTGTTACCCACAACAACAATACCTTCAGCCGCTTCAACACCAGAGCTTAAGCCCAATTTACTTACTTTTTTCTCCCAAAGACGTTGTTTGCCACGATATGCTGCAACTTCACCTTTAGGATCAAGGGTAAAGACAACGCCTTCATTAGCGTCAAGTTGTAAACGTAATGGATCTGCCTTATTCGTAGAAGAAACACTGCGTGAAAACACCGGTACTAGAGCCTTTGTCGACTCAGTCAATTTCGGTAGTGGATTTGGTTTTGCTTCTTTTACTTTGTTGCTAGAACATCCCACCAATACAGCTGATGCGATTGCAATTGCCAAAGGCAGTTTGAATTTCTGATTCATTAAGACTCTTCCACCTGTGTTTCCAAAATTGGGCGCTCAATCTGTGGATCTTCAACTAAAACGCCAACACTTTCGAGTTTAATTTGTAAAATTTGTCGCTCTTGTTTACGTTCCAGTAACGAATCCCATGCAGCTTGATACGCTTTTTTAGCAGAATCAATATCTTTCTTCGCAACAAAGATATCACCACGTAACTCTTCTACTGTTGCTTTAAATGCCGGATCGACATTACCAGACAAAGTTTTTAGAGCTTCATCATATTTGTTTTGCGCCAATTGTGCATCTGCTAAACGCAATTTTACAACCTGAATCAGTCCTTCATCTTTTACTTTTGAGTTTTCAACTTTTTTCAAAGCTTTTTCAGCAGCCGCATAATCTTGTTTTTCATATGCAAGCTTTGCCAATACAAATTGAGTTTGTATTGCCTGAACTGAATCAATATCGTCTTTTACAAGTTTATCTGCCGAAGCTGTTATTGAAGCTAAAGCATTTGGATTATCGGCTGTTGCATTTGCCTCATCCATTAACTGCTGTACTTTTGCAGTTTCAGTCTGACTCGTTGCAAGATTTCTTTTTTGCCAATATTCCCACCCAAAAAAGGCAATCAATGCAATGAGAATCCCGCTAATCATGGCAGAACCATATTTTTTGGCGAACGACTTTAAGCTGTCGAATTGTTCTTCATCACTTAAGCTCATGTGATTGTCCTTTTCCAGATGTTTCAGTTTATTTTGTAAATTTTTCAATTAAGAATGGTACGAGTTCAGCTATTGCAACTTGTGTCTGCTCAGCTGTTGCTAACTCTTTGATAGCAAGCTGCTGTGCTTCCCATTCACGCTCGCCTAAAATCATGGCGTAAACAGCCCCAGCCTGATCAGCTTTTTTCATCTGACTCTTCATGCTGCCTTGTGAACCCGTTTTAATGCGAACATTGCTATTCGCTGCTTCTAGCTGATCGCGTAATTGCTCTGCCAAAACCAATGCTTTAGCTTGGTAAGCAGGCTCTGCAACCAAGAACACTTCACAATCACGTACAGTTTCAGCTTGTTCAACTTGCTCAAGTAGAAGCAATAAACGCTCCATCCCCATTGCAAAACCAACAGCAGGTACAGATTGATCTGCCTTACCTTTCAGCTGACCAACTAAACCATCATAGCGTCCACCTGCACATACTGTGCCTTGCGAACCTAACGATGTTGTTGTCCATTCAAAAACAGTTTTATTGTAGTAATCTAAACCACGTACCAATTTTTGGTTAATTACAAATTTAACGCCAGCAGCAGTCAAATAATCTTGTAATTGTTGAAAGTGGCTTAAGCTATCTTCTTTTAAGAAATCATGTAATTTCGGCGCATTTTCCAGAATTTTCTGAGTCGATTCAATTTTAGAATCTAAAATACGTAATGGGTTAGTCGTTAAACGACGCTGTGAATCTTCATCCAAAGCATCTTTATGCTCATTTAAGAACGCAACCAAAGCATTACGATATTCTGTACGCTCATCTGTTTCACCTAACGTATTCAACTCAAGCTGAACCATGTGATCAACGCCCATGCGTTTCCACAAACGAGCTGTCAACAGAATCAATTCAGCATCAATATCAGGAGTTGCCACACCAAAAGTTTCAACACCGAACTGGTGGAACTGACGGTAACGGCCTTTTTGTGGTTTTTCATAACGGAACATAGGTCCCATATACCACACACGCGGCGTAGCACCACGCAATAAGTTATGTTCAACCAACGCACGTACACAACCCGCCGTCCCTTCTGGACGCAAAGTTAATGATTCAGGTGGGTTTCCTTTATCGAAGAATGTGTACATTTCTTTTTCAACGATATCGGTTGCATCACCAATAGCACGTTTAAACAGTCCCGTTTGTTCAACGATCGGCAAACGAATTTGTTGGTAACCATAAGCATCCATTAACAATGCTAAATGCTGCTCGAGACGTCTCCACGCTGATGTTTGCGTTGGTAAGACGTCATTAAAACCTTTGATTGCGACTATTGAACTCATGATGAACTACGAATAATTTCTTTAGATTTAGCTTCTTCAAGCTCTTGAACACGTTGACGAACCATTGTTTCGATTTCATCAACCAATTGATCGGTATCGATTAAATGGCTTTTCTCACCATTACGATAAACCAGTGAGCGAGGCGCAGCCCCAACAACCCCGATATCTGCTTCTTTTGCTTCACCCGGGCCATTTACCTTACAACCAATCACTGACACATCCATTGGCGTACGGATATCTTCTAAACGCTCTTCTAAGGCTTGCATCACCTGAATCACGTTAAATTCTTGACGAGAACAACTTGGACAAGCAATAAAATTAATCCCGTTAGAACGTAGACCAAGCGATTTTAAGATATCAAAACCAATCTTAATTTCGTCTTCAGGTTCAGCAGCAAGCGAAATACGCATGGTGTCGCCAATACCTTCCATCAACAACCCGCCAAGAGCAATCGCTGATTTCACAGTACCTGTACGGTAAATACCAGCCTCGGTTACACCTAAGTGCAATGGATTATCAATTTGTTGAGAAAGCAAACGATAAGCATCCATGGTCAAAAATACATTTGATGCTTTTACGCTGACTTTAAACTCATGGAAATCTAGACGGTCTAAAATATCAATATGACGTAAAGCTGACTCAAGCAGTGCCTGCCCTGTAGGCTCGCCATATTTTTTCTGTAAATCTTTTTCTAGAGAACCCGCATTCACACCAATACGCATAGAAATGCCGTGATGACGTGCAGCAGCAACAACTTCACGAACTTTCTGGTCTGAACCGATATTACCTGGGTTAATACGCAAACAGTCTGCACCATAGTCTGCAACTGCCAAAGCAATTCTATGGTCAAAGTGAATATCAGCCACTAGTGGAACTGAAACACGTTTACGGATTGCACCAAAAGCCTCAGCTGCTTCCATAGAAGGAACTGAAACACGCATAATATCTGCACCTGCGTCAACACAACGCTCAATCTGAGCCACAGTTGCATCGACATCGCAAGTTTCGGTATTTGTCATACTTTGCACACTAATAGGTGCATCGCCACCGACATAGACCGAACCAACACGAATTTTACGTGTTGGTCGACGTTTAATTGGGTTCTCTATCATTGTATCGCTCAACTCATGGTATTAGCGGGATAAACGGAATTCAGCTTTACCGTTTACCGTATATGGAGACAATGAAATCTGTTCTTGGTTTAGACTTAATGACACAGCTGTTGCATCATCAAGACGAATCTGGAATGGAGACTCCCCATTTAAGGTTAAAGTCGATGCCTGACGACCTGTCGCTAAAACCTTACCTGTTGCATCTACAATATGAACAGAAGTTGGACGGTTAAAGTTTAACACCAATTGATCGCCTGCTGTTGCAGAGCCATTTCCTTTCATAGGTAAAACTTCAACATTAGACTGATTTGCTTTTGGCACCTCAGTCTCACCTTTGTTTGAAGTCCATTTTTGAACGCCCATCACGATCAATGACACTACAGCAATAATCAAAATCGCAAGCAATGCACGCTTTAACCATTTTTTATTACGATCACTATTAGAACCCGGTAATTTACCCATGATTTTAATTGGTGAATTGTTTAAAGCATGATTTGGCAAAAGGCCTGTATCATTTGCATAAATCTCATCAAAACGCTGAATAATTGCAGTTGCATCAGCATTTAAATATTTTGCATAAGAACGATAATAACCTTTGATAAAAGTTGCTTCTGGCAAAGATTTATAATCGTCTTGCTCTAATGCACTTAGCGTTTTCAACGGCATATTTAAGTCTGAAGATACTTGCTCTAATTCTTTTTTCTGAGAAACACGAATTTGACGTAAATACTCACCAGGACGTTGAATATTTCCTAAAGCAGAAGTCGGTAAGCTTGAGCCAGTTGGCTGCTGTGAATTAGGATTTATTTCCATACGGCCTCAGTACTATACTGTAATTGCAAATAACGTTGATATTCTGGACTTTCCGGGAATAAAGCACGTAATTGATTTACTAAAACTTGCATTCCCATTTTATCCGCATTGGCTCGAGCCACTCTTAAACCAATCCAAAGTGCACGAGCACCCTGATTTTTCTGCCCCACTGTACGAACATATTGCTCATACATTTGTGTAGCAGCCGGAATCTGCTGCTGCAAATAAAAAATTTCTGCTAACTCTAACATTGAAATGTAAGAGTCACGGTTAGCAAAGAGCGCTTGTTTGAATGTTTTTTCAGCACTCGCAATATCACCTAATTTTAAATAAATCCGCCCCAGATTTTCTAAGGCTTGGTAACGTTGGTCATAACCTAATGTTGCACCAGCAATACGGAACTGCTCGACAGCATCATTATAACGTTCCATTTGGTACAAATACGTACCATAATTATTACGCGCCTGAGCATTATCTGGCTCAGAAGAAATTGCACGTTTAAAATAATGTTCTGCTTTTTCTAAATTGGGTTTACTGCCTTCTTGTTGCAATAAAATACCCATCATCATATTTGCCGTTGCATCACGACTCTCGATACTTAGAGCTTGGTCGAGGGAACGTTTTGCTGAGTCCAAGTCACCAGAACGAATGTATTCTGCAGCAAGCTGCGTACGCACCTTAACTGCTTTTTCCGGGTCCTTTTTTAGTGTTGGCGACGTCTGACAACCACTTGCCAGAAATGCAACTGCAACCCCCATACATAACATGATCTTTAACTTCGGAGTACTCAAAGTCTTCCCTCAACTTTATCCTTGTGTACGTAAAATCTCTTGACGCTGTGTCACTTTTTTCTGCCATTGTTCAGCACGGCGGGTTCTATCAGCCACTTGACCCACTAACTGTCCACATGCAGCGTCAATATCATCACCACGTGTTTGACGAATCGTACACACAAATCCGGCATCAGACAAAGTTTTTTGGAACGAGATAATACGATTTCGACTTGAGCGGCCATATGGCGCGTGCGGGAATGGGTTAAATGGAATCAAGTTAATTTTACTTGGTAAATTTTTTAATAATTTAATCATTTGCTGTGCATGTTCAGGCTGATCATTCACGCCTTCTAACATCACATATTCAATGGTCACATGTTTACGCGTACTTTCATTACCATCTTTGGCAATATAACGCTGACATGCTGCAATCAACTGAGCCAATGGATATTTTTTATTAATAGGCACAAGTTCATTACGCAACTCATCGTTTGGTGCATGTAAAGAAATTGCTAATGCAACATCAATATCTTGCGCAAGTTGGTCAATTTTCGGTACAACACCTGAAGTTGATAAGGTCACACGACGTTTTGACATACCATAAGCAAAGTCATCAAGCATAATCTGCATTGAGCTTAATACAGCATCATAGTTGAGCAAAGGTTCGCCCATACCCATCATCACGACATTGGTCACTGAACGTTCACGGTCAGCAACAGGCACTTCTTCCATATAAGAATAGTTTGCCATCCAGAGTTGCCCAATAATTTCATCTGGCGTTAAATCGCGTTGGAAACCTTGCTTACCTGTTGAACAAAATGAGCAGTCCAATGCACAGCCTACTTGTGATGAAATACACAAAGTTTTGCGTAAGCCTGTTTTATCTTCGGCAGGAATTAATACAGTTTCAACTAAAGAACCTGCCCCCTCACCTACGCGAAACACCCATTTACGTGTGCCATCTTTTGAATAGTGACGGTGAACAACTTCAGGAGCTTTAATCTCACAAATTTGTTCAAGTTTTGCACGCAACTTTCCTGAAATATTGGTCATTTCAGCAAAATCAGTAACAAAGTACTGATGAATCCATTTCATGACCTGTCCGGCACGAAACTTTTTCTCACCAATATCTTCAAAGAATTTTTCTAATTGCGCGCGTGACATGCCGAGTAAATTCACTTTTTCGGCAGCAGGCGATGCTGGCGTGGACGAAGATTGCTGCTGTCCATCAAGATTTTCAGATGAAACGACCACTGCAGAACTCATGTGTATTTACCTAAACCATGTCAAAAACAGAAGATATTGTTCAAGAATCAGACAATATGCTCTTGAGAGAATAAAAAAACCAGATAAGTAGTATACCACTTATCTGGTTTGAATGCTTTCGATTAACGAGTGCGTGGGCAGATCTCGTTGTCAGCAAAGAAGTACGCAATTTCACGCTCTGCAGAAGCAACTGAGTCAGAACCGTGAGCAGCGTTTTCGTCGATGCTTACAGCGAAATCAGCACGGATAGTACCAGGAGCCGCTTCTTTAGGGTTTGTAGCGCCTAAAATTTCACGGTGAGCAAGAACTGCGTTTTCGCCTTCAAGAACAGATACTACAACTGGACCAGAAGTCATGAATGCAACTAAGTCACCAAAGAAACCGCGTTCTTTGTGCTCTGCATAGAAACCTTCAGCATCAGCTTGAGAAAGGTGTTTCATTTTAGTCGCAACAATTTTTAAACCCGCTTTTTCGAAACGAGCAAAAATTTCACCGATGTGGTTTTTAGACACAGCATCAGGCTTTACGATAGACAAAGTACGTTCAATAGCCATGAGTGGCTCCTTTATTTTAAGATTTAAACTTTAAAAAATTTGCAGCATTATACCGATGTCATAGGTAATAATCAGCTTTGAATGTGTAAAAGTTGCGATTTTTTCTACTGTTTTTAACGAACTTCGTCTATCCAAGCCATTTGGATACCTTCTAACAATCCTTCGGTTGATTTATTTGGGTCATCACTGAAGTCTGGTAATGCACATACCCATGCATGTAAATCGGTAAAACGGATCCATTGCGGATCAACTTCTGGATGTGCTTCTGACAATTCAATGGCAATATCAATCGTATCTGTCCAACGTAAGCCCATAGCGGCTCCTATCTGTTTAATCTGCTAAATCACGAACTGCGTACTTTAGCAAATCCATAAACCTAATCGATAGCTTAAGCTGATAAAAATTACTGTTCGTTATAAAGCAATGTTTAATAATGGCGCTACAAATATAATGATGCTTGCCACTGATGCACCAATAAGAGCCCCGACAATCACATCACTTGGATAATGAAGTCCAAGCACCATACGAGACAAAGCAACAAGTACCATGAACGGTAACATAGCGGCTAGCAACACAGGTTGGATATACCCCAACACAATTGTCACCATCACTGCATGCAACGTATGACCTGATGGAAAACTAAAGTGATCAAGTGGTCTTTCACCAAGCACAATCACCTGATGTACTTGATAAGGACGTGGACGCGTCGTTTTATGTTTTAGAAATTTATAAATTGCCGTTCCTATTGAGCCGCCAATTAACAAATAGATAATTTGCAAACTGTAGGTAATGCCATGCATTCCCCATACAATTGCTAGCATGAGGTACCAAAATGGCCCATCGCCCGCACGGCTAATAATTTTGAAGAATAAAGCCACACGTTGTGAGTGAGAAAAATGATTGAGATATAAACAGCCTCTCAAATCGAGATCGAGTATTTTTATTTTTGCATTCTTTAATTTCATGGTCGTTCTCCTATTTTAGGATACTTAGGTGAAGTCCACCGAGGATTCCTTCACTACCTGATAAAATGCCTGTTCTAATTGCTGTACCGGAAGTTGCCAACCGCTTTGCTGTACTTTACGACAGGCTTGTATGCCCATTTCTCTAAGTTGTTGTACTGAAGGGAGTTGATAAATTTGTTGTATAAAATGGTCTTTCTGTCCAAGTGGACTTAACCAGCCACTTACGTTATGGACTAAATATTGATGTGCACAAGCATAATCATACGCGATAACTGGCAAACCGCTTGCCATTGCCTCTAAAACTACGTTACCAAACGTTTCAACTTGACTCGCAAACACAAATACGTCTGCGCTTGCATAGGCAGTCGCCAACTCATGTCCACGCAAACTACCAGTAAAAACAACATTTCTCGCTTCTGGCAGTGCTTTTAGTCGAGCCAGATCTGGGCCATCTCCTACTACCACCAATTTAGTTTTATGTTGCTGCATGTTTTGCATGGCTGCATAACTTTCAACAATCAATTGCACTTCTTTTTCTGGTGATAAACGCCCTACATACAGCATGACACGTGTATCGGCATCGACACCCCATTGCTGGCGTAAGCTTTCTGAGCGATGCTTTGGTGAAAAGCGCGTGGTATCAACCCCTCGTCCAACCACAATAAGTGGGCAGGTAATACCAAAACCACGTAAGGCTTCCTCTGTATCTTTACTCGGCACACAGGTCACTTGAGTATTGTTATGAAACCAGCAAAGGTATTTTTGGATTGGCTTAACCAAGAAAGCCAAATCAAAGAATCGACTAAAATCTTGAAATGGTGAATGGAAGCCACTAGAAACTGGAATATCTTTTGCCTTGGCAGCTTGCATGGCAGTTAAGCCCAAAGGCCCTTCCGTCACAATGTGTACAACATCAGGGACAAACTTTTCAAAAGCTTTTGAAACTTTTAAATATTGAGGCCAGCCAAATTGCAAAGTTGGATATTTTGGTATGGCTTGTGACATAACCAGACATTCTTGTTCTGGCAAAAAATCATGACATTTGGCTTTTTGTTCTGGTCGAACCAGTAAAATTTTATGACCTTGTTTTTGCAAACCTTGACACAACTGTAATAGCGAGAGTGCAACACCATTAATCTCTGGTGGCCATGTCTCTGTCACAATGGCAATTTTTAAACGTGGACGGACTAAATCATGGAGTTGATGCAATCCCTGAGTATTAGACCACTGCTGTTTTTGTTTGAAATGGAATTGGAAGCTTTCAGGAAGTTGCTGTTGTTTTAATAGTGCTGTCGCGAATGAGCCTTGCATAGCGCCATCCATCAATGTATTTATTTTCATGCTTAAAGATTAAGCAGCTTTCTTGACACTTTGATGATAAATGCATGACAGTTTACTGACATCAAAAATTAAAAAAGCACGCTGAGAACAGCGCGCTTTTTCGTAAAACAGACAAAAGAACTTAACGGTTTTGCAATTTTGCATAGTCCATAAGTACATTTGCCGCTTCATTCACAAATGTTTCTTCTTCTGGCAACGCAGGACGTTGGTTAGCTTTCATTTTGGCACGAGATTCAGCTAACGCATCTAATGAAGCTTGATAGCTTTCCCAGTTTGCAAAAGGCTTTTGACCTGTTGCTGCACGACGCTCATTTTCAGCATCTAAAGTTTGCTTTTCTAAACCAAGAAGCTCAGCACGGCGCTTATCAATATCAAGTACAACTTGCTTTTGGTCACTCGTAACCTTCGCGATAGCCGTACGTTTATTTAAATATTTAAACTGTGGGTCAACTCCTACACGCTGTTCTGAAAGTTGAGACAACTTCGCAACATACGGTTGAACAGAACCTTCACGTTTAAATGGCGCAGTCGGGATCGTATCCCACTTCAACGCATTCTTCGATTTACGCTCACCAAACTCTTCGTTATAGATATCGACAAGCTTAATATCTGGCACTACACCTTTGTTTTGGGTACTACCACCAGTAACACGGTAGAATTTACGCTGAGTTAAGGTCGCTTGACCGTATGCCAAAGTATCAAGTTGAACTTGAGCTGTACCTTTACCTGTAGTTGTACTACCAATAATAATGCCACGCTCATAGTCTTGAATTGCCGCAGAGTAAATCTCACTTGCAGACGCTGATGCTAAGTTCACCAATACAGCAAGTGGACCTGTATAGATTTGCTGACCGCCATCGTTGTCTTCAAATACACTGACATTGCCATTGCCGTCACGAATTTGCACAACCGGACCTGACTTAATTACCTGTCCAAGCATACGTGCAACTTCTTCTAATGAACCACCTGGGTCATTACGTAAGTCAATAATAATACCTTCTACTTTCTTGGCTTTTAATGCCTCAAAAGCATTTGCAGTGTCTTCAGAAACTGAACGATATTGCTGACCAGCGCGACGTGAACGATAGTCAAAATAGAACGATGGGATTTCAATGACACCTAATAAGTGCTTTTTACCGTCGCGTGTTACTTCTACTGTACGTGAACGAACACCAGCATCTTCTTCTTGAATAACATCACGCACTAAAGTCACATTACGTGCCTGACTCATTGATGCACCCGCACCAAGAAGCTTAAGCGTTACTTTAGTGCCACGTTTACCACGAATAAGTCCAACAATTTCCGAACTTGACCAACCCACCACATCGATCATTTTACCGCCCTCTTGAGCGACTCCAACGATTCGATCTCCTGATTTCACTTGACCAGACTTACTTGCAGGACCACCTTCTACAATGGTTTCAATCTTGGTGTAATCTTCATTGCCACGCTCTGGACGAATCGATACCCCAATACCTTCAAGTTGTAAGGTCGTTTGGCGATTTAGTTCTATCGCATCAATTGGTGGATAATAATTACTGTGCGGATCATAAGTCGCCAACATTGCATTTAATGTTTTATCTAAAACATCGTCGCTTTTCACACGGCTAATTCTTTCAAGCTGACGTGTATAACGCTTAGTCAAAGTCTGCGCTGGTGTTAAATCTTCTGGGCCTGTTAAGTCTTGACCATCAGCAAGTGACGGGTTTTCTTTAAGCGCCTTTTGTTTTGCTTGTTCCTCTTCACGGCTAATCGTCAAATTGATTAACTGTGATACCAGCATTTTACGCCAGTGATTTTGCTGCTCAGCCGTTGTTTTAAAATACGGCGCTTTTTCGCGATCTACTTCAATATAGCTATTTGGCTGTTTTAAATTTTGTGGTTGTTTTAACTCAGCCAGCATGAACTCGTAAAATTGTTTTAAGCGTTCACGATATTGCTGGTGAATTGCAAACGGTCCATTTAAGTTCCCCGCTTTTAATGAAGCACCAAAATTTGAACCATAGAGTTTTTTATAATTTTGAACTTCAGCGTCTAAAAATAATGAGTGGTCTGGATCAAGACTGTCTAAGTACATATCGAGAATACGATTAGATGTATTCGCATCTAGTCGCATATTTAAATAATGTTGGCGATCAACTAAAGTTGCCAGTTGACGAGCCACCAAGGCCTGCTCTTGCGTTGGCTGGATCGATTGAGAAACAGCAGCAGTATTAGTTGCTGCTCTTGCTTCGTTCATCGTATGAGAGAAGAATAAACCGCCAGTCGCGATTGCTACTGCACAAGCTATAGTTTGAAGTTTCATAAATTCTTAATACTTCCTTGGGTGTTCGTATCTTACACGCTCTGTTTTCGATATGAACTAAGCAGATTCAACATCTTAACCAACTAAATTGTTTATACCGTGTAGTTTTATCATATTCTGTACTGACAAAATGTAGCAAATCATTGCAAAATTCGCTTATTGTTTTTCAATCAAAATTCAAATGGAACCAATATGATTGGCGCGTTGATGCTGGACATTGCCGGCACAGAACTTACTAAAGAAGATATTGAACTATTACAAGCTCCGCAAGTCGGTGGCATGATTTTATTTGCACGAAATATTGAATCACCACAACAAGTCCGTGCTTTAACCGACCATATGCGCCAAGTTCGCCCAGATATTTTAATTGCTGTCGACCAAGAAGGTGGTCGAGTTCAACGTTTAAAATCTGGCTTTACTCTATTGCCAGCAATGGGTCGCTTTGGCGAACTCTATATTACTCAACCCCAAAAGGCTCTTGAACTGGCTGAACAATGTGGCTGGTTAATGGCAACTGAAGTCTTAGCTGTGGGGATCGATTTTAGTTTTGCACCAGTTTTAGACCTTAATGCTATTAGCGATGTGATTGGTGACCGTGGATTCTCTAAAAATATTGAAGATATCGCTCCGCTTGCTGGCGCATTTATGCGCGGTATGAAAAAAGCTGGAATGGCAAATACCGGCAAACACTTTCCAGGTCACGGTTCGGTCAAAGCCGACTCACATGTCGCAGCTGCTATCGACAGCCGTAGCTATGATGAAATTTATAACCATGACATGCAAAGCTTCATTAAGCTTATGCCTGAGCTAGACGCACTCATGCCTGCACATGTGATTTATGATCAAGTTGACCCAAATCCGGCAGGTTTCTCACCTTTCTGGATTCAAGAAGTTCTACGCAACCGTTTGAAATTTGATGGCGTACTTTTCTCTGATGACTTAAGCATGCAAGCTGCTTGCGTCGCTGGTGGTGCAGATGCGCGTATTCAAGCAGCTCTCGCAGCTGGCTGTGATATGGGGCTGGTGTGTAATGACCGTAGTGCCGCATGTACAGCTCTTGAAGGTATTGCTCACTTAGAGCTACCAAACCAAGAACGCCTTGAATGCATGCGCGGTCAAATTCCACAAATTCAGATTGGTGAAACCTTGTCGCTTGGCGAACACTGGCAAGCTGTCAAAACAGCCATTGAAGAGTTTAAAAATTCATTCTAAATTTAATGAGGAATTAACTAAGCACTAATCCATAATATGGATACGTGAAAGTGTCATCTGCAACCTGAGCAATGCAAAAGCGTTAGCGCTTTCGCATTGCGCAAGACAAACGAAGTGCGTAGCATTTACTCAAGCATAGCTTTCGTTTTACGGTACGGCAAAGATAATTAATCTTTGCTATTCGTACCTCAGGTTTTGGTTACTTTTCCCGAAAGAAAAGTAACTCCAACTGAAAGCTCATCCCAGAATGCCAACCTAATTGACAGGACTCCGTCATGCCGGTTCATTCACCATCAATGCATTAGAACCTCTTCATTGTTATTAATAATGAAGATCACACAAAAACAATAAACCGAGTTCAGGACGAATGACACAACACCTTTCAAAACACCGCCACATCTCTTTTACAGCCCACTATACGGGTTATATCTGGTATCAAATGGGGATCTCACACGAAGCACTTGCTACCAGCAAAGGCAAATCGTTGGCATATTTAGTTCACCCATTAGAATCATGGGCAGAAAAATATGTGGGCGGCAGCATGCGCACTACGCTCAAACAACGCCATACCATGCTCGATCATGATTTAGAGAAGTTAATTCAAGAAAACCCTGATTTACAGGTGCTTGAAATTGCTTGTGGTTTATCACCACGCGGCTGGTGGTTTAGGCAGCATTATCCTTCGATTACCTATCGGGAGCTTGATTTACCCGATATGGCACAAACCAAACAAAATGCATTACAACAAATTGAAAAAAATGCACCTGAGATTTTATCAGTTGATTTATTTACCGAAGCCTTTGCTCAAGCATTTGAAGTGTTTAATCCTAACCGTCCACTGGTTGTGATTAGTGAGGGTTTGATTAATTATTTTGATAAACACTTATTAAAACAACTGATCCAGTCAATTGCTCACTATGGGACTTCTTTTAAAAAGTTCCATTACTTAACCGACCTTTACCCTGAACCTGTTAAAAATAAACTTGCCAGCATTATCTGGAACAGTAGTAAATTACTTAAACTCATGTCTCGCAGCTCATTTAGTTTTCATTTTAAAACACCACTTGAAGTGAAAGGCTTTTTTGAAGATGCAGGATTTAGTCAGGTGAGTATTGAGCAACCACAAATATTCTTTGGGGAAATTTCTAAAGAGAGCAATGAAGAGCATTTAGGTGATTTAGTCTGGACTATTCATGCTCAATTAAAATAAAAAAATGGAAGTCTCATAATTTTTGAGACTTCCATTTTATGAAAAATTAAAATTTATGCGGCTAGCTTTTGACGAGCAATAAAACGACTTAAACGATCAGCAAGCTCAAAACTGCCATGTTTAAATAAAGCACGTATTCCTTGTTCAGTAGCTTCAAAGATTAAACATTCAATCGAGAAAGGGCCTTCTTCATCTTCTAGATGCAGAGCCAGATCCCGTGGGTGTTCATTTATAAAGTCGAGCTGTGTTACATCATCTAACTTTAAGTACATTCCAAAGAAAGTGACATCTGCAATCGTTACTGGCACTTCCGTTTTACATTCACGGTGGCTCAATTTGGTTTTAGGTTGGAGGACTGAAATCCGCTCTTCACCTCGACGCTCCATGCTTTGCATTTGTTCGCGCGTCATTGGAATAATGCCATCCAGATTTTGGATAGATTCACCTTTTAAGAATGAAGTAAACAAACTCATGGTTTCTTTACGACGCTGGAGCTGTGGTACATGATCAGCATTCGCAATGAGTGCAAACTCCATATCAGGACATTGCAAAGCAAAGTTCGCATTTTCATGAGGCAGAGTAAAACTGTCATACTGCCCCGCTGCAACCAGTGTTTTACACTCTGGAATTGGCACATTTGTTAACCGTAGAAGACGATTACAGTTAATGTCATAACGTTCGCGCTCAGTACCCGTGAACTCAGCCATTTGCCTAAAAAAAAGTTTTTTAGCTGTCGGAGACATGCGTGTTTTATCTAACTTGGCATGATTGACCAAATATAAAATGACCGCTTGCCCGAACTCTTCCATGCGGTTTTCTTGCATGAGTTTGAGTGATTCTTCCAAAATCATTCGCCAGCTTTTACGCGTTTTTTGCATAACCCCCATCAAAATCATACGGTCCATTAAATCTGGACGGTGATAAGCAAAACAAGAAGCAACGACTGAACCCAACGACATGCCCATTACAGAAACTTTTTGAATTCCAACAATGTCTAACCAGCGACCTAACATTTCTGATAAATCAGGTAATTCTAATGTTCCAGCAGAAATTCCAGTATCCCGATTGGTAATTTGTTGATTTGCGCCCATAGATGGCAAGTCGATTAAAATGACCGGGCCACTTTCAAACAGTTGCTCAACACAATATTTATAAGAGTTAAAATTTTGAAAAGCACCACCAACAATCACAATCGGTGTTTTGTGAATGGTTTTTGGGTCTGCAATCGCCATGTATTCAATTTTCCAACCGTCAATCCATGTGGTACGAGCTGGCTGTTTAAAACTATCTCTATGGTAGATATCGAAAAACCCAAAACCGGCATAAGCTTGGTTTATCTCCGAATCCATTTGAATAATGGAATTCATATCCTTGCTTCCTCCTTGCTGTAATTTTTTTATGCTGCAAGAGTTCCTTCTTGAACATGTAATCTTTTATGCACAAATCTTTAAAATTTGTATTAGTTTGTATTGCACAAGTCCATTCTAAACAATTGTCTGAAATATACGCAATCGCTGAAATGACCGCTCATCTTGTTTAAGCCGCGAATAGTTTGCAAAATATTTAAATGTTTTTTTATAGCGGTCACATTTTTCAAAAAAAGCCATTCATTGTTCCGCATTTGACTGCTACTATCGTAGTCATTGGTAAATGATTAAAAACTGCTATGCAAGATTCAATTGAACAATATATGCAAAAAGTCGGGCAACAAGCACGTGAGGCTTCACGTGTTTTAACAAGTGCTTCGACTTCGCTTAAAAATCATGCACTCTCTGCTATTTACACTGCTTTAGAAAATAATCAGGCAGCGATTTTGGCGGCGAATCAACTCGACATGGAAAAAGGCCGTAGTAACCAACTTGACAGTGCCTTACTTGATCGTCTTGAACTTACGCCCGCACGTTTTAAGGGGATGTTGCAAGGTTTAAAAGATGTGATCGCTCTCGTCGATCCAATTGGGGAAATTACGGATCTTGCATATCGCCCCACAGGCATTCAAATTGGGAAAATGCGTGTGCCTTTGGGTGTAGTAGGTATGATTTATGAATCACGCCCAAACGTAACACTTGAAGCTGCCTCGTTAGCGATTAAATCGGGCAATGCCATTATTTTACGTGGTGGTTCAGAAGCACTTGAGTCAAACAAAGCAATCGCAGAAGCAGTTAAACATGGTTTAAAAGTTGCTGGTTTACCTGAGCATTCAGTACAAGTGATTGAAACTTCTGACCGTGCGGCAGTTGGTCACCTCATTACCATGGCTGAGTATGTAGATGTCATTGTTCCACGCGGTGGTAAAAGCTTAATTGAGCGTGTGACCAACGAAGCCCGTATTCCTGTGATTAAGCATCTTGATGGTAACTGCCACGTGTTTGTAGAAGCACAAGCAGACTTGCAAAAAGCATTACCGATTACTTTAAATGCCAAAACTCATCGTTACGGTGTTTGTAATGCGATGGAAACACTGCTTGTTGATGAAAAAATTGCAGATGTTTTCTTACCACGCATTGCTGAACTTTATGCTGAAAAACAAGTTGAGTTACGCGGCTGTCCAGAAACACGTCGTATTTTGGGTACGACTGTCAAACCTGCAACAGAAGAAGACTGGTATACCGAATATTTAGGACCAATTCTTGCAGTTAAAGTGGTTAGCGGGATTAATGAAGCAATTGACCATATCAATAAATATGGTTCGCATCATACCGATGCAATTGTGACTGAAAACTATACTTTAGCTCGTCAGTTCTTGGCTCGCGTAGATTCAAGCTCTGTCGTAGTTAATGCCTCAACTCGTTTTGCTGATGGCTTTGAATATGGTTTAGGTGCTGAGATTGGTATCTCAACTGATAAAATCCATGCACGCGGCCCTGTTGGCTTAGAAGGTTTAACTTCTCAAAAATGGATTGTGTTAGGTGACGGTCAAATTCGTCAATAAATCCCTTATTTAAATAAAAATGCCTGATCCATATCAGGCGTTTTTATTTTGTTATTTCCCATAAAAAAGCCAGCCCGTAGGCTGGTTTTTTTAATCGTATATTAATTAGAAAATAAAGTCAGTATTCACAAATTTCGAATAGTGCTCAGACACCATAGAAGCCAGCATACCTTTACTGTCATCAGTCTGTTTAGCCGCAATCATAGAGCGGATCGAGAATGCACGAAGCGCATCATGCACAGACAGTGTACCTTCTGCAGAATCTTTACGACCACCAAATGGGAATACATCAGGACCACGCTGACATTGACAGTTGATATTTACACGACAAACTTGATGTACCAGTGTATCGACCAAATGACCAATTTGCGCTGGGTCACTACCAAAGATACTCACCTGCTGACCATGATCAGAAGTAGTGACATAGTCCAATACTGTTTCAATATCATCATAAACAGCAACTGGTACCACTGGCCCAAACTGTTCTTCGCGATATAGTCTCATCCCCTCAGTCACTGGATAAACGACAGCTGGATAGAACATGGTTTTGCAGAATTCACCACCTTCCGGATTAACCACTTTAGCCCCTTTTGCCACAGCATCTTCAATCACTTCAGTCATGTAGGCGGTACGGTGCATACCCGGTAACGGCGTAATAGATACACCTTTTTCCCACGGCATACCTACTTTCAGTTTAGCCAGCTCAGTCGTTAAACGATTAACAAATTCATCGGCTATTGAGCGGTGTACCATCAGCATTTTCAAAGCAGTACAACGCTGACCATTGAATGACAATGCACCCAGTAGACATTCTTTCACTGTCAGGTCTAAGTCAGCATCTGGCAAAATAATGGCTGCGTTCTTTGCATCTAATCCTAGAATCGCACGCAGACGGTGAGATTTTGGATGTTGTTTTTTCAAATGATCGGCCACTTTACTAGAACCAATCAATGCCAATACATTAATTTTTCCAGATGCCAAAAGATGTGGTACTACCAATGAACCTGGTGCATAAATGGTATTGATCACGCCTTTCGGAAATGAATCACGGAATGCTTCCAACAACGGTTCAAACAATAAAGTACCAAATTGAGGTGGTTTGAAGATAATCGTGTTGCCCATCAACATGGCTGGAATCAAGGTAGCAAAGGTTTCATTCAATGGGTAGTTATATGGTCCCATACATAACACCACACCCAGTGGGGTACGACGGATTTGACCAATGGTACCTTCAGCAATCACAAAGCGGGAGTTGGCATTATCCAAATCTTTCAGGGCATCTATGGTTTGACGCATATAGGTCACAGTACGGTCGAACTCTTTCTCGGAGTCCGCCAAGCTCTTACCAATTTCCCACATGATTAGTTTAACAATGAGGTCTCTCTGTTCCACCATACGCTGAATGAAATTTTGCATACAAGCGATGCGCTCACCAACTTTCATCATTGGCCATTCACCACGACCATTATTGTAGGCGCGTACTGCCGCTTCTAAAGCTTCGTCACTTTCTTTCTCACCCATGACTGGATAACTACCAAGCTCAACTTGTTGCAAGCTATCGTCAGGCTGCTGAATCCAGATTGGAGAGAATGTCTTCTTGGTTGAACCAGCCCATAACTTCAATTCACCATCCACTAACGAGATACGCTGATGAATCTGAGATGGCAGACGTACGCTGTCAGGAATACTATCTACTGAGGGAAATTTATGTTGTAAATTATTTGAATGGCTCATTATTCTTATCTCCAATTATTTATAAATGTAAACCTAGCCCGTTATGAACAGGTCTAGTTTGTGTGAATACCAGTACCGTTACCGGTATTCACCTTGCTTGGGCCTCAGGCTATAGAGCCATTAAAATGTGGGTTTCTAACCGAGGTTAACCGCGACACACGCTGTCAGTTACCTCCAGTTTCTGCATGACTTGCATAACGATTTGTTCAGGTGTGAGCGCAATATCAATAGCAATTGCTTCATTCACATCAGGTTCTTCTAATGTATCTAGCTGAGTTTGTAACAATGAAGGATCAAAGAAATGACCCGATCGCTCAGCAAGTCGTTGCTGCAACAACTCATAAGAACCTTTTAAGTATACAAACTTAATGTTCTGGTCATGACCACGTAGAATATCGCGATAGACTCGTTTTAGTGAAGAACAAGTAAATACAGCCGTTTCACCTGCTTGTTGTTTTTCTTCAATTGCCTTACGAATAGCTTGTAACCACGGCAAACGGTCTTCGTCAGTTAAAGGAATACCTTGGCTCATTTTGCTTTTATTTGCAGCCGAATGAAGCGTATCGCCATCGAGGAACTCACAAGCCAAACGCTCTGATAACAACTCACCGATTAGGGTTTTACCTGTTCCACAGACACCCATTGCAATCACAATCATGGATTACTCACCTTTAATTATAAAATAGTGCTAAGCAGTAGCGTGAAAGATAAACCCAACACCGAAATGATCGTTTCTAATACCGACCAAGTTTTGAGTGTCTGCCCTACTGTCATACCAAAATATTCTTTGATTAGCCAAAATCCTGCGTCATTTACATGTGAGAACACTAATGAACCCGAACCCGTCGCAAGAACTAAAAGTTCTGGTCTAACAGCAACGCCAGCCGTAGCTGCAATTGGAGCAACAATACTACAAGCGGTAGCCATAGCAACCGTTGCAGATCCTGTAGCCAAACGAATCAATGCTGCGACAAACCAGCCCAATAATAACGGCGACAAATTTGCCTTTAAGGCTGTAGATACAATCTCATCAGAAATACCAGTGTCACGCAAAATGCCACCAAATCCACCACCAGCACCTACAATCAACATAATCCCAGCAATAGAAGCTAAACAGCCACCACAGAATTTTTCAATTTGTTCACGATTAAAGCCCTGCATCGTACCAAAGGTAATAAAGCTGACCAGTACGGCAATAAGCAATGCGATATCAGAAGTACCAATGAAACGTAGTACATCATTTGCGAAAGTCTTTGGCGCAAAGAATAGATCAGCCCAACTTCCGATTAACATGAGTACAACAGGCAACATAATCGTAAATAAGGTAATCCCAAAGCTTGGTAGCTCACGTGTCCTATTCGTATCTGCTTCAACGAACTGCTTTGCTAACGGGTTATTTTCAGGCAATTTGACGTATTTATTAATCCAGAGTGCATACAAAGGCCCAGCTACAATAGCTGTTGGAACACCCACGATTAAACTGTAGGCAATCGTTTTACCAATATCGGCATGATATGCCTGCACCGCCAGCAAAGCTGCTGGATGTGGCGGAATTAAACCATGCACAACCGACAAACCAGCCACCATCGGCAAACCAACAACCAGTAAGGACTTGCCTGTCCGTTTCGCAATATTAAATGCAATTGGAATGAGTAGAACAAAACCGACTTCGAAAAATACGGGAAGACCAACAATAAGGGCAATAAACATCATGGCCCAGTGAATATTTTTCTCACCAAACCATTTAATTAAAGTAATGGCTATTCGCTCTGCGCCGCCCGACTCGGCCATCATCTTGCCGAGCATCGTTCCTAGTGCGATTACAATCGCAAGGTGACCCAAAGTTTTACCGGTACCAGCTTCATATGATTTAACGATATCACCCATTGGCATGCCAACAGCAAGGGCCAAACCGAGTGAAACAATAATAAGAACCAGAAATGGATAAATTCTGAACTTCGCGATCATGACAACCAATGCAATAATCGCGATTACAGTATAAATAAGCAACATGCCACCCTGAACGGTCTCCATGTGACATTTCTCCTTGGAGTAATTATTTAGGCATACTGCCCAAATAAAGGTCTTCAACCACAGTAATTCCTACTGTTAAGACATTAATTTTTTATATTTAGGTGTGACCAGCACAAACTGGCCACATCAACACAGCCTTTAAAGCGCATAGAATGCACTTCATTTTTTATAAATATTGACTACATTTACAATGCTCTCAACTGACTCGCAATTTGAGCTAAACGCGTAATTTCAGCCCAGTCTTGTGCAGCAACAGCAGCTTTAGGCGTTAACCATGAACCACCTACACAAACTACGTTAGGTTGCTTTAAGAAATCTGGCGCTGACTGTGCTGTAATTCCACCTGTTGGGCAAAAACGCAAGTTTGGAAATGGGCCATAGAATGCTTTTAGCATCTCTACTCCACCTGCTTGTTGAGCTGGAAAGAACTTCACAATCTCATAACCTAACTCAATCGCTTGAATCAGGTCACTTGGTGTCATCACACCCGGCAATAGAGGTAAGCCAGCATCTTGTGCAGCCAAATGCAAATCTTTCGTTAAACCAGGAGATACCCCGAATTTAGCACCTGCTTTTTTGGCTTGGGCACAATGTTCTGGTTTGGTAATTGTTCCCACACCCACCACAATGTCATCTGCCAACTGGCTTGCACGCTCAATCGCAGCAAGACCTGCGGCAGTACGCAAAGTAATTTCAAGTACTTTTACACCACCCGCATGCAATGCACGTGAGACATGTTCACCTTGTTCGGCAGAGTCAAAAGCCAACACAGGAATTACTGGGCCTAATTTGACAACATCTTCAATCTTGCTCATTACTATGTAATTCCTTTGTCTCAAATATGCGTTTGTGGCTCTTCGCCAACAAGCGCACCAAACACAGATGCACCGTGCTCAGCAGGTGCTGCTGCTGCACGGAATACACCAAATAATTCTCGGCCAAAGCCAACTTCGTTTTCTGCCTGATGTTCTGGCTGTGCAACAGGGCGTGACTGCCAAGTTTGCTCATCTAACTCAATATCGAGTACACCAGCCTCAGCATCAATCATCAACATATCTCCGGTTTGAACTTTAGCAATTGGACCATTCAATAACGCTTCTGGAGATAAATGAATAACTGCCGGCACTTTGCCTGAAGCACCCGACATACGGCCATCCGTGACTAAAGCAACGTGGAAACCTTGGTCTTGTAAAACACCCAACACAGGCGTTAAACGATGTAACTCAGGCATACCATTCGCGCGAGCACCTTGGAAACGAACCACCGCAATAAAGTCACGGTGTAACTCACCACGATCAAACGCTGCTTGTACTGCTTCTTGAGAGTCAAACACGATTGCTGGCGCTTTAACTTTACGATGCTCTGGCGCAACAGCAGAAATCTTGATAACCCCACGGCCAAGGCGACCTTGCATTAAACGCAAACCACCATCTGGTTGAAACGGAGCATCAATACTACGGAGCACTTTGTCATCAAGACTTTGAACCACACCATCCACCCAAGTGAGCTTACCGTCAATCAACTTCGGCTCTTTGGTGTAGTGCTGTAAACCTTTACCAGCAACAGTCGTTACATCGTTATGGAGTAAACCAGCCTCAAGTAAGTTACGAATAAGGAATGCCACCCCACCCGCAGCTTGGAAATGGTTTACATCGGCCTTACCATTTGGATAGATTTTTGCGAGCAATGGAACAACAGCAGACAACTCATCAAAGTCATCCCAGTCAATTAAGATGCCAGCCGCACGTGCAATCGCAATCAGATGCAATGTGTGATTGGTTGAACCACCCGTCGCGAGTAAAGCCACAATGCCATTGATAATGGCTTTTTCATCAATCACATGACCAATTGGTGTGTAGTTGCCTCGCTCAGCAGTTAAGTCAAGCACACGTTTAGCCGCTTCGGCAGTGAGAGCATCACGTAATGGCGTGTGAGGGTGTACAAATGCAGCGCTTGGCAAATGTAATCCCATGACTTCCATCAACATTTGATTACTGTTGGCAGTACCATAGAAGGTACATGTGCCCTGACCATGATAGGCAGCCGATTCAGCTTCAAGTAAGGCATCACGGCCCACTTGACCAGTCGCAAATTGTTGACGAATTTTGGCTTTATCATCATTCGATAAACCGCTACTCATTGGACCCGCAGGTACAAAAATAGTCGGTAAATAACCAAACTGTAAGGCACCAATCAGTAAGCCCGGCACAATTTTATCGCATACGCCGAGACACAATGCGGCATCGAACATATTATGAGAAAGTGCAATTGCTGTACTCATCGCAATTGTTTCACGTGAAAACAATGACAATTCCATACCGGCATTACCTTGAGTAATGCCATCACACATTGCTGGGACACCACCTGCAAACTGAGCAACACCACCATTTTCACGGGCAGCTGTTTTTATAATGTCTGGGAAGGTTTTATAAGGGGCATGTGCTGAAAGCATTTCATTATATGAAGACACAATGCCAATATTTGGTTCACGGCCAACTTTAATAATTAATTTTTCATTATCTTCCATGCTGGCAAAACCATGCGCAAGATTGGCACATGAGAGTGCTCCACGAGCAGGAAATTTACCTTGGGCATGTTCAATGCGTTGTAAATATGCAGAACGAGTTTTTTGGCTACGCGCGATTACACGCTCGGTAACTTTTGCCAATATTGGGTTCGGCAAGTCCATGCTGGACGCTCCTGTACAACCGGATAAGCCGGAAAAACAAAATAGACCAAATGATATATTTCATCATCATTTGATAAGGGGGAGGAACAATATTATTAAGGCAAAAAGCGACATGCAAGTCCTTATAACTCCGAGCAATACTCTAGGCCTTAGCATTAAAGACAAATAATGTTTAAGTTTTAAACAAGAAAATGATTTTATTTTTGACTATATTTACGGGTAAATTAAACATTAATAACTATGAGAAATTTCTCATAATATCAAAGCAATAAAATATCTATTATAAATGGGTGAGCACTGACTTTTTTATACTTAGTTAGATATTAAAAATGTTTATAATTTATCCTTTTTATCCTATGTATAAACTATTAAAACTTAATTTCAATTACGTATATTATTTGTAATACTCCCCTCTAGTTTGATTAAAATAACAACATTTATTTTTTCTTAAAAAATTTATACCAAATAGTTGAAAATTACATTGATTCAAAATTGACTTTTCATAAATATATACAAAAAACTGTTTAATTCTTCTACAAAAAAACAATAAATACAGTGGTTAAGCTTTATACTCAACGAATATTAGTTATAAAAAATTTGATGGTCGATAGTGCTTAAGTCTAATGGGCTAAAGTCTATCTTGGACAGAAAAACAACACATGTTAAAACATCACAACCTGCTCTAAATGCATGTTGCAATTAATGCCTTTTGATCAGGAAGTTAGGAAAACTATTTTTAAATCAGGACTTGGGTATTTCAACGTGGCTACATCAGTATTAGTTATTAATTGCGGTTCTTCATCTATTAAATACGCGCTGGTTTCAGACCGTCGTGAAGATCGTATTTATGGTTTAGCAGAAAACTTAGGGGCGGCTGATGCTCGTATTAAAGGAATTACAGTCGGTGGAGAACCACTAGAGCTTTCAATTCCTTATGCTGATCACGCCAAAGCTTTAGAAACTTTACTTGCACGTCTTGCAAACTATAAACCTCAAGCAATCGGTCACCGTGTCGTACATGGTGGAAGCCTCACCAAAGCTGAATTACTTACTCCTGAAATTATAGAACGTATTCGTGCAGCCACCCCTCTTGCACCGCTTCATAACCCAGCCCACTTAATCGGGATTGAAGCAACGATGCGCCTATTTCCTGAATTACCTCAAGTTGCCGTATTCGACACTGCATTCCACCAAACCATGCCTGCGCATGCATACCGTTATGCAATTCCTAAATTCTTATATACAGACCATAACGTTCGCCGCTATGGCTTCCACGGGACAAGCCATGCGTATGTGTCAGACCGAGGCAGTGAACTGGCTGGGAATTTCCAAAAAGGTGGCTGGTTAACAGCACACTTAGGCAATGGTAGCTCAACTTGTGCAGTATGGAACGGACAAAGTGTTGATACCTCTATGGGTCTTACTCCGCTTGAAGGTGTTGTAATGGGTACCCGTAGTGGTGATGTCGACCCAAGCTTACACAGTTTCCTTGCAAAAAATCTTGGTTGGGACTTAGCAAAAATCGATAAAGTTTTAAATAACGAAAGTGGCTTACTTGGCTTATCACAACTCTCTAACGATATGCGTACAGTGATTGAAGCCTCTGAAAATGGCAACGAAGATGCGCGTCTTGCAATTGAAGTATTTAGCTACCGCCTTGCAAAATCACTTGCAGCATTAAGCTGTGGTTTGCCAAGTATTGATGGCCTGATCTTCACAGGTGGTATTGGTGAAAACTCAGCTTACATTCGTGAAAAGACTTTAGCTTATTTACCTCACTTTGGTTTACAGCTCGATAAAGACCAGAACAACAATTTAAAACGTGGTACAGAAGGCCGTATTGATAGCGGTACAGGACCACAAATCTGGGTGATTCCAACCGATGAAGAAGGCCGTATTGCCAAAGAAACTCGTCAGGTTGTAGACGTTTCACAAAATACATCTCCTGAAGTTAGCCTTGCTTAATTACAGAAGTCAAAGAACGTTATTCATTTATTTATAGGTTAATATGAATACAATTTTATTAATTCCTACAGGTGAAGGGGTTGGTTTAACCTCTGCCTGCTTAGGTATGATTTATGCACTTGATTGTAATGGGATTAAAGCAGGCTTTTTAAAACCGTTTTCTCAGGTAGATCAAGAAACTTTAGACCGAACTACATCTTTATTTGGTCATTTATTTCAAGGTAAAACTGTTCAATCGATTTCTCATGAAAAGTTAACCCAACACATTGCGTCAGGTGAAGTTGATGAGCTACTTGAAGAAGCAGTAAGTCTTCATCGCAGTATCGCAGCCGACAATAATGTGATTATTGTTGAAGGCTTATTGCCAAATGGGCAAGACCATTTTGCCAGTGAGCTTAATGCTAGTCTTGCCCAAGCTCTTGATGCAGAAGTAGTTTTAGTGAGCACTGCTGACATTCAAAACCCACGTAAAACAGCCGAGAAAGTTGAAGCTCACTTACGGCAATTTGGTGGTGCAACTTCTAACCGAACAGCAGGTGTACTCTTCATGCGTACACGCGGCTTACCTGAAGAAACAGCTCAGATTCCTGTTGCATTCGACCCATCGCTGCGTCCAACTGAAGACATCGCAAAATTTACGACAGAACTGCAAAAATACAATCGCTACTTTGGATCGAACGATTTACCAATTATTGGTTTAGTTCCATTTAGTAATACACTAAGCGTACCTAGAACTTTAGACATCGCGAACGTGATTGATGGTCAATGGGTCCATCAAGGCGAAGCAAAAACGCGTCGTATTTTGCACTCAAGTTTAATTGCCTCAAGCATTGAATATGAATTGAATAAATTCATTGCTGGCGAACTGATTATTAGTGCGTCTGAACGTACCGACGTTTTACTTGCAGGTAGCTTGGCAACCAGTAACGGTATTCCATTGGCAGGCTTGGTACTGACCGAACGTGAAGCACCTGCCCCTGAGCTTTTAGAGTTTTGCCAAAGCGCTATCAAACAAGGCTTACCAATTTTACACACCCGTTTAAACACACTGGAAACGGCACAGCGCTTATCTGATTTTGGTAATGAAATTCCAATCGATGATACTGAACGTGCCGAGCAAGTGACTCGTTTTGTTTCAAGTCATATCGATGTCGAATGGCTTAAACAGCACAGTAATAACGGTGCAACTCCACGCCTTTCTCCTTCTGCATTCCGTCATGAGTTAGTGCAAAAATCAATTGCAGCTAAAAAACGAATTGTGCTTCCAGAAGGCGATGAGCCACGTACCATTGAAGCAGCGGCTATTTGTCAGGCTCGTGGTATTGCACATTGTATTTTGCTAGCAAAACCAGATGCAGTTCAAGACGTTGCAAAAGCACGTGGTATTGAACTACCAGCTGACTTGGAAATTATTGATCCAGACAGCATTCGCAACCAATATGTTTCACCAATGGTTGAACTCCGCAAAGGCAAACTCAATGAGTTACAAGCCAAAGATCAATTACAAGACACCGTAGTTCTTGGCACCATGATGCTGGCGCTAGATCATGTAGATGGTTTGGTTTCTGGTGCAGTTCACACAACCGCGAACACCGTACGCCCTGCTTTCCAGCTCATTAAAACCGCACCTTCTTACTCACTGGTTTCATCCATATTCTTTATGCTTTTACCAGATGAAGTTTATGTTTACGGTGATTGTGCAATTAACCCAGACCCTACAGCCGACCAGCTTGCTGAAATTGCGATTCAGTCTGCTGACTCTGCAAAAGCGTTTGGAATTGACCCACGTATTGCCATGATCAGCTATTCGACTGGTACGTCTGGCACTGGTGCTGATGTTGAGAAAGTACAGCAAGCAACTCAAATTGCACAGCAACGCCGCCCTGATTTACTGATTGATGGCCCACTCCAATACGATGCAGCTTCTGTTGAAAGTGTAGGACGCCAAAAGGCACCAGACTCACGCGTAGCTGGTCGTGCCAATGTATTTATTTTCCCAGACTTAAATACAGGTAATACGACCTATAAAGCAGTACAACGTGCAGCAAATGTAGTCAGCGTTGGACCAATGCTGCAAGGCCTAAACAAGCCAGTCAATGACTTGTCTCGTGGTGCTTTAGTAGATGACATTGTCTTTACTATTGCCTTAACAGCAATTCAGGCTGAACAACAAGCTGCTGCCAAATAATTAATATCATTTAATCTTTTCTACCTCTCGCCATTTGATGTCCGCTCAAATGGCTTTTTTTATTCTCAAATAACTGCCTTAGCTGTTGGTTATTCTTAGTTTTAAATCACTTAGTATTGGTCTTATTCGACTTTCGGTCAAAAGATCAACCAATCCCCCACAAGATTGTGTTTTTGTCATATAATTTAGCCCGCTAGCTAACAGCCCGCTCAAGAGATTTTCTGGTATGACAACGATTATCAAACAAGATGACTTGATTACATCAATCAAGGACGCCCTACAGTTTATTTCGTACTATCACCCGCAAGACTTTATCCAAGCGATGAGCCGTGCTTATGATCGCGAAGAAAACAAAGCTGCAAAGGATGCAATTGCACAGATTTTAATTAACTCTCGCATGTGTGCGGAAGGTCATCGTCCAATTTGCCAAGATACTGGTATTGTTAACGTTTTCCTTGAAGTGGGCTTAGATGTTAAATTCGATTTAACAATGAGCTTAGACGATGCGGTAAACGAAGGTGTTCGCCAAGGTTACCTTGAAAACAGCAACGTTCTTCGTGCATCTGTACTTGCTGACCCTGCATTTGGTCGTAAAAATACAAAAGACAACACCCCTGCTGTTATTCACTACAAACTCGTACCGGGTAACAAAGTAGATATTACTGTTGCTGCTAAAGGTGGCGGTTCAGAAAACAAATCTAAACTTGCGATGCTTAACCCATCTGACTCGATTGTTGACTGGGTACTTAAAACTGTTCCGACTATGGGTGCAGGCTGGTGTCCTCCTGGTATGCTCGGTATCGGTATTGGTGGTACTGCTGAAAAAGCCATGATGCTTGCGAAAGAAGCACTCATGGAAGAAATCAACATGGACGAATTACTTCGCCGTGGACCAGAGAACAAAATCGAAGAACTTCGTATCGAAATCTTTGAAAAAGTAAATGCTCTTGGTATTGGTGCTCAAGGTCTTGGCGGTTTAACCACTGTTCTTGATATTAAAATCAAAGATTACCCATGTCATGCTGCGGGCAAACCAGTTGGTATGATTCCTAACTGTGCTGCGACTCGTCATGCTCACTTCCAGCTTGATGGTACAGGCGTAGCTCATATTCAAGCACCAAAACTTGAAGACTACCCTTCAGTCACTTGGGACTCTTCACAGTCTAAACGTGTAAACCTTGATACCATTACTCAAGAAGAAATGGATTCTTGGAAACCGGGCGACACATTACTTCTTAGCGGTACAATGTACACAGGTCGTGATGCGGCACACAAACGTATGGTTGAAATGATCGACAATGGTGAAGAATTACCAGTTGACCTTAAAGGTAAATTCATTTACTACGTTGGCCCAGTTGATCCTGTGGGTGATGAAGTTGTTGGTCCTGCTGGTCCTACAACTGCAACACGTATGGACAAATTCACACGTAAAGTACTCGAGCATACTGGTCTATTCGGTATGATTGGTAAAGCTGACCGTGGTCCTACAGCAATTGAAGCGATCAAAGACAACAAAGCAACTTACCTTATGGCAGTTGGTGGTGCGGCTTACCTCGTATCTAAAGCTGTTCGTGAAGCTGAAGTTGTTGCCTTCGCTGACTTAGGTATGGAAGCAATCTACAAATTTGTAGTTGAAGATATGCCTGTATCTGTAGCGGTTGATGTAAACGGTACATCAATTCACGCAGTGGCCCCAAAAATCTGGCAAGCGAAAATTGGAAAAATTCCAGTAATCGATGCCGCAGCAGGCTAATCAAGAAAAGCACCGAATTCGGTGCTTTTTTTATGCCTTATAATTTTTTTTGGAAATTGAAAAGAATTGTAACAATTAGTTCGCTAATCTATGTTATTAATAAATACACCCACCCGCCATATATTGCATATAGGTCATTTCATGACTATCCGCCCTATTCTTAAAAATCTCTCAATCAGCCTGTGCCTAAGCTGTATTACAACAAGCTTGTTTGCCTCTCCTGCGAAATTAAGCTCAGTAAAAGAACTCATGCAAATGAGCCAAATTGATTATTTACTGAAAGAATCAATTAATGAATTAACGCCTTATTATGATCAACAAGCTGAACAGATCATCACTAATATTACGGGCATCAAAACTTTAGGTCCGAAAGAAAAAGAGGCCGCCAAAAAGTTAGGCTTACTTTTAAAAGATTCGAGTAACCAGCTCATTAGTAGCCCAAAAACCACGCAAGCCTTACAAGATATTTATTTAAAGACATATACTGAAGAAGAAATTCAGGCAAATCTGAAATTTTTAAAAACCCCAGAAGGTCAATCAATTACGCGTAAAAACGTACAGATTATGGGGCAAATTTCAGAATACATGATGGAGTTGGGACAACAAACCTTTAATGACCCTAAAGCACGTGATCATATGCAAGAAGAGATGCTTAAAATTATTGCACCACTCATGAAAGATAAAGAAAAGTCTTAACTTTTCTTTATCCTTTGTAGGCCATTACCACGTTAAAGGGTTCCACAACTTAAATGGTTTAATCAGATGGACATCTGATTTTTCATCATATTTGGCTGGTTTTAGCTCTTGCGGTTTATGTCGAATCTTTCCTGAAGCATCTTCAGCAACAAAATTGTAGCTAGAAGATTTAAGCTCCGTAAAAGCAATCTCTCTACGTCCAATGTTGTCTTGCATTAACATAAATGGGCCAGTGTGTTCACCGCGGTCCATTTTGTTTTCTTCATCGTATTTTAAATAATAAGATGTTCCTGCATCGACCGTAATATCAATATATTTTGGCTCTTGAAAATGAATACCTAATAAAGGCCGACTTGCAGAAATACGATAACTTCCTGCTGGCAGTTCAATCCAGTAATAATGGTTATGCAATAAGCTTGGAATTCGTTTGCCATTTACAAATAAATTAATTGCTGCAATTTCCTGACGGTTCCATTTGGTATCTGGCCGATAGAGATAGACTACTGCTGCATGTTCATTTTGCGGTTTAATCTGTACAAATGTCTGACCTAGTTTTTGGTTGACCCATCCCCCCATGCTAAAACCACCCACATGGTATTGATCAAATACACCAGGTGCTTTATCAACATCAACTTTAGGTAAAGTCGCAGTCAGCTCAGCTGGATTCTTTGCCAAGTGTGATGAACTCTGGCAACCCGCAAGTAATGCGGTACAACTTAATGCAATAATTAAATAACGCATGACATCCCTCAAAGCGTTTTCTTTTGATTTTTCTATATCGCAAAACTATGCGCATTTTGTTTTTTTAGATTAACACCACCTACATGAATTGAAAACAAAAAAAGCATGAATCACTCGCGCGATTCATGCTTTTTAGATGAATGAAATCTAAGCAGACTTCGAATCAATTACTTTTAAATCTGCCTTAGCAACACTTTCATGAGTTGCTGTTTCTTTAGGCTGACGTTCTGGCTTGTAAACAGGTTCAGCTTCACCATTAATCACTGCTTCATTAATGAAAACTGTTCCTACATCTGTACGGCTTGGTAAGTCATACATTGTTTCAAGTAAAACATTTTCCAAAATCGAACGTAGACCACGAGCTCCAGTATTACGCTCAAGCGCTCGCTTAGCAACTGCACGTAAAGCTGAATCTTCAAATACAAGGTCAACATTTTCCATGTTGAACAAGTATTGATACTGGCGAGTTAATGCATTTTTTGGTTCTGTCAAAATTTGCATTAATGCTTCTTCATCAAGCTCTTCAAGCGTCGCAATAACTGGTAAACGGCCAATAAACTCTGGAATTAAACCAAATTTCACTAAGTCAGTTGGCTCAACTTGACGGAACAATTCAGCAATTTTCTTGCTTTCATCTTTTTTCTTCACGTCAGCTGTAAAGCCAATTCCGCCTTTTTCTTGGCGCTGTTGTACAATTTTTTCCAGTCCAGCAAATGCGCCACCACAAATAAATAAGATATTTGAGGTATCAATTTGAATGAACTCTTGCTGCGGATGTTTACGTCCACCTTGTGGCGGAATTGAAGCTACAGTACCTTCAATCATCTTAAGCAATGCTTGTTGTACACCTTCACCAGAAACGTCACGCGTAATCGACGGATTTTCAGATTTACGTGTAATCTTGTCGATTTCATCGATATAGATAATGCCCTTTTGAGCTTTTTCTACATCGTAATCTGCTTTTTGCAAAAGCTTTTGTACAATATTTTCAACGTCTTCGCCGACATAGCCCGCTTCGGTTAAAGTGGTCGCATCTGCCATCGCAAATGGAACATCTAATAAACGAGCCAATGTTTGAGCAAGTAATGTTTTACCTGAACCAGTAGGTCCAATCAGTAGAATGTTACTTTTAGCAATTTCCACATCTTTAGACACATGACCAGATTGCCCGACTTTCAAACGTTTATAATGGTTATAAACGGCAACAGATAATGTCTTTTTGGCAAGATCCTGACCAATCACATATTGATCAAGCGCAGCACGTATTTCATGCGGTTTTGGCAATGCCTTGCTCGCCCAGTCACCTGCTTCAACCTGTTGGCTGGTTTGTACAAGGTCTAAGCAGACATCTACACACTCATTACAAATATATGCGTCCTCGCCCGCAATCAGTTTCCCGACTTCAGACTGCGTTTTACCGCAAAATGAACAATGTTTTTGTCCTTGAGGATGTTCGGACATATTCTCTCCACAAATAGAATCTTAAATATGAGGGCAAGCAATAGAGCTAAATGACTATATGGAGGCGTTTTCCAACAACTCAAGCCACTTAAAAACTCCCCTTATGGACGCTTACTTAATACCTGATCGACTAAGCCATATTCTTTTGCTGCTTGTGCAGTCATAAAGTTATCACGATCAGTATCACGGGCAATCGTGTCATAGTCTTGACCACTGTGTTCTGCCATCAAACGATTCAAGCGTTCTTTAATAAATAGAATTTCACGAGCGTGAATTTCAATGTCTGATGCCTGACCACGGAACCCACCTAATGGTTGGTGAATCATTACACGTGCATTTTCAAGGCAATAGCGTTTACCTTTAGCACCAGCATTTAATAAGAATGCGCCCATAGATGCAGCCTGCCCCATACAGTATGTTACTACATCAGGTTTGATAAATTGCATCGTGTCATAAATCGCCATACCAGCAGTTACCGAACCACCTGGCGAGTTAATATAAAGATGAATATCTTTATCTGGGTTTTCAGCTTCTAAGAACAACATTTGAGCAACAATCAAATTTGCCATGTTGTCTTCAACTTCACCAGTTAGAAAAATGACGCGCTCACGTAAAAGTCGTGAATAAATATCAAAAGAACGTTCGCCGCGAGAAGATTGTTCAACCACAACAGGAACTAAAGCATTTTCAATTGTTGGAACATACATACGTTATTTATTCCTAAATTTTTTGTGACTTAACCTATGGCAACAATATGCGGGATAATTTCTCAAATTGCAAAAGGTTCGCACTGAAATATTATATTATTTATACCTAAGTACTGCATGGCGTACTCAAATTAACCACATACCAAAAAATGAAAAAGGCGCCTATAGCGCCTTTTCCAGATTTCTCAAAAGATTAGCCCATACGGCGAGCTTGTTGTTCTTTCAATAAATCTTCGTAAGATACTGCTTTGTCAGACACTTTAGCTGCAGCTAAGATGTGATCAACAACTTGATCTTCTAACACAACAGCTTCAATTTGTTGACGTTGTTGAGCATCATTTTTGAAGTATTCGATCACTTCAGTTGGATCTTCATAAGAAGAAGCCATGTCGTCGATGTAAGCATCAACACGTGATTGGTCAACTTCAAGTTTAGCATCAGCTAATACTTTGCTTACTAAGATACCAAGCTTAACTGAACGCTCTGCTTGCTCTTTGAACAATTCGTCAGGAAGCATGCTCTTGTCGAAAGATTGAGCGCCAGCACCGCCAAATTGTTGAGTGAACTGTTGAACCATTTGTTGACGTTGACGGTCAATTTCTTGAGCAACCATTGCAGTTGGGACTTCAACTTCGTTAGCAGCAACAAGAGCATCAAATGCAGCTTGTTTAACTTGGTTACGTAAACCATTGCGAACTTCACGTTCCATGTTTTTACGAACGTCAGCTTTTAATTTTTCAACGCCTTCTTCTTCAGTAACACCGAAGATTTTCAAGAATTCAGCATCAATCTCTGGAAGTTTAGGTTTTTCAACTTGCTTCACAGTGATTTTGAATTGAGCTGCTTTACCAGCTAAGTTCTCAGCTTGGTAATCTTCAGGGAAAGTTACATCAATTACTTTCTCTTCACCAGCTTTCATGCCAACGATGCCGTCTTCGAAGCCAGGAATCATACGACCTGAACCTAACACAAGTTTAAAGTCTTCAGCAGAACCGCCTTCGAACTTTTCACCGTCGATAGAACCTTCGAAGTCAAAAGTCACTTGCATGTCTTTTTTCGCCATACCCTTGGTCACAGCCCAAGTTTGACGTTGTTTTTGCAAGTTTTCGATCATAGTGTCAACGTCAGCGTCTTTAATTTCAGCTGTTTTACGTTCAACTTCTAAACCGTCAAATGCTTTTACTTCAACTTCAGGATAAACTTCTACAGTTGCTTCAAAAACTAAAGCATCTTCTTTATGTTCAACTTTCTCAATGTTCGGCATACCTACCGCATTGATTTTTTCTTGTTGAATCGCTTCAAATACGCTGTCACGAATGATGTCATTCACAACTTCTTGATAAATACTTGCACCGTATTCGCGACGAACAACGTTTGCAGGTACTTTGCCTGGACGGAAGCCGTTGATCTTCACAGTTTTGGCAGTGCGCTTCAAACGAGCTTCAAATTGCTCGTTAACACGGCTCGTCGGTACAGAAACATTTAAACGACGGGCAACGCCCGAAACCGCTTCAGTCGTTACTTGCATGGCTTCCTCGATAAAAATTAGTTAGTAGGAACAGTTTTTAAAAAAGTGCTGTATTATATGACAACTTTCAAGATATACAAAATTAACCGATCAGATCAGTAAATTGAAGGCCGTTTTTTCAGTAAATTTCACAATAATTTTATGATTTTTTAATTTTTTTTAACTCAATCTTAAGCCAAAGTAATTTTTTAGTTATTCTTCATAAATCTAAAATTACAATTAATTTACCAATAATTATCGTTTTTCATAAAAATTAATAATAATTAATTAATTAGCAATTTTTAGCGACAAAACCCGATTAAATCTTTCATATTTTCTTCACAATCCTATCGACAAAACCAATTAACACAAACTGTACATATAAATAAGAATTATTATTATTCGCATAACGTTTTGTATTTAAGTCCTGAAAGTCATGTCATTGATTAGAACACGTAAAAAAATTGTTTCATCTGCAATCGCATCATCCCTTTCTATGATTGCAACAACTGCAATGGCGCAAGAAACTATTTCCCAATTACCAACCATTCATACTCAAGCAACTCACGAAGAATCTTTAAAAGTAGATGAGTCGGCAAATTCAAAATTAGTTGCTCCCCTTTTAGATACTCCAAAATCCGTTTCTATTCTTTCTCAAAAATTAATTAAAGATTCAAACTCTAACACCCTACTCGAAGCTTTACGCTATGAACCAGGTATTACATTAGGTGCAGGTGAAGGCGGTACTCCATTTACCGATATGCCATATATTCGTGGCTATAGCGCTCAATCATCTGTTTATGTCGATGGTGTTCGTAATTCAACTTCTCAAAATCGCGACATGTTCGCTATTGAGCAAGTTGAAGTCATTAAAGGTTCTTCTTCTGCGCTTGGCGGCGGTGGTAGTGTTGGAGGTAGTATTAATCTAATCCCTAAAGTCGCCCATGAAGGTGATGTTTACCAAGGTAGTGTTCAAGGTGGCACCGACAACTATCGCCATATCCAGCTTGATGCAAACAAAGACTTTGGTAATGGCATTGCTGGTCGTGTTGTTGTTATGGGTCATGAAAACGAAAAAGCTGGTTCAAACAACGGTGCGGAATATGCTCGCGCTGGTATTGCTTCAAGTCTTGCATTTGGCCTAGATACAGCAACTCGTGGAACACTGAGCTACTACTATTTACGTAGTAATGATGAACCAGATGCAGGTATTCCCTTCCTTCCTGTTGGTGGGAAACCAATTGATGTAAAACAAGGCACATACTACGGTTGGAAAGCTCGTGATTTTGATAAACGTGAAAACCATATCGGCACGTTTAAATTAGAACAAGATCTTGCTGATGATTTAACATTATCAAACACGATGTCTTATACAAAATCTAAATCAGATTACATCTATACCAATGCCGATGATTCAAAAGGCAATGTAACGAAAAACGGTACTATTTCGCGTCGTGCTTTAAGTCGTATTGTAGACACAGATGGTTATAGCGATCAGCTTGCATTAAAAGGTAAATTCAATACAGGTGCGCTTAAACACTCTTTTAATACAGGTGCCGAGTGGAGCTACCAACAATCAAATCAAGGTGTTTATACGTTTACTGATGCCTCTGGCACCACATCAACAGTACATAACACCAGTTGTCCTGTAAGCAGTGCGCTTTCGAATGGCTGGTGTACTTCAGTAGACAATCCAATGAATGGAGCATTTACTGATACTTTAGGTACCATTAAAAATCAATATACAACTCGCAGCCGTACTGTTTCTCTTTATGCATTAGATAGCATCGAATTTAATCCGCAATGGCTTTTAAATTTGGGTGTACGTTGGGATAAATTCGAAACTGAGCGTAAATATAATAAAAATATTTATAAAACTGTGGGAGGAACTAACGGTAATTACTCAAATGACATCAGTATTGCAGCTGGTCAGAAATTCGAAAATGATAGTGACTATTTCTCTTATCAAGCTGGCTTAGTCTACAAACCAACTGAAAATGGTAGTATCTATGCAAGTTTCGCAACTTCTGCAAACCCAGTTGGGGTAGACCAAGGTGATGGTGCAGATGCCTTATCCACTTCTTCTCAACAAGCAAATGATTTATCTCCAGAAAAAGCACGTACTTTCGAAGTTGGTACTAAATGGGATCTCTTCAATAATCGTGCAAACTTAACAGCTGCTATTTTCCGTACCGAGAAACAAAATACTCGTATCGCTATTGATGCCAATACCACAACCAATGCTGGTGAAAGTAAAGTTGATGGCTTCGAAGTTGGGTTCAACGGTAAAGTAACTGACAAATGGGATGTTTCTGCGGGTTATAGCTATTTGGATAGTGAACTGACAAAAGCGGCTTATAACGCAGTTGCTCAAGAAGGCAAACCTCTGCCATTCGTCGCTAAAAATAGTGCGACATTGTGGTCTACTTATCGAGTACTACCTAAGTTAACTCTAGGTGCTGGTGCCGAGTATCGTGATAAAGTATTTACCAATACAAATACTGGCACAACAATGCTTGAAGACAAATATTTGCCAACATATACCATTTACAATGCTATGGCTAAATACGATGTCAACAAGAACGTAAACTTACAGCTTAATATCAATAACATTTCTGATAAACGCTATTTTACAAGTGCTCACCCAGCTCACTATGCATTTGAAGGCAATGGTCGTAACGCCGTTTTAGCCATTAACTTTAAATACTAAAACTTAATTCCATAATTTATTTATGGTATTAATTAAAGCAGATATAAAGATAGCCTCGTAATGAGGCTATCTTTATAAATAAAGTATCTACTTAAAAGGTGTTTGCTGTGATTCATCATATCCCCAATGTTTTAAGCAAAGAGCAAGTTGCCGAGTTTCGCAAGCTCATGAAAGAGGCAAATTGGGTAGGTGGTAAAGTAACTGCCGGCACTTTGTCTGCCTCCGTTAAAAGAAATCAACAACTCTCTGAACAAGACCCGCTTACACATCACTTAAGTGATATTGTCATTAAAGCAATTTGGCAAAATCCTGTGTTTCAAGCAGCAGCCCTTCCCCACAAAATTATTCCACCACTGTTTAACCGTTATGACGAGTATGAAAGTTTTGGTTTCCATGTAGATAACTCAATTCGTCTTATACGTGGGACTTCAGAACAGCTACGTACCGATTTATCTTGTACCTTATTTCTAAGCGAACCTGATGAATATGAAGGCGGCGATCTGGTCATTGAAGATACTTATGGCTATCACGAAGTTAAATTACCAGCGGGCGATGTCGTACTCTACCCTTCTACGAGCTTGCATGAAGTCAGTAGTATTACATCAGGTACTCGTTTTGCCTCTTTTTTCTGGGTGCAAAGTTTGGTTCGCGATGATAGTAAACGCCATCTTTTATTTAACTTAGATGAAAGCATACGTGAACTACGTAAATCACATGGCGATAGTTATTCTGAAGTGATGAAACTGACTAATATTTATCATAATCTCATCCGTATGTGGTCAGAACTGTAACTCTATTTATTTTTGCCTTATTTAGTCTAATCAATTATTTTTATCTCAATAAGGCAAAATAATGAAAATTATTTTCCATAAAACATCAAACAACGCAAAATTAGAAAATTATTTTCTGAACACTGAAATTAAAATGAGTATAAGACTTTTGCACAACGTGTAATCATTGTTCAGATGTGGTATATCTAGACAAAGAGCATATTCGCAAACCACTAAACTTACTATTTCATGGTCTATAGATGAAAACGAATTACTTGTTTGCCCCGCCTATCCAAGCAAGACATCATCTCGAACTCCTGATGCTGCGCCTCGCGCGCGTATAATTTTTTCTCTGCATTTTAGAGCAGACCTTTTCAAATTCGCTTTAATTTTTCTGTATTAGATACCATATATAACTGTAGAACGTTGCCTTTCACACGATACCTAGAGCAACCGTGCTACGAGATAAGGAGTTTTCTCATGATGTTGGCTGACCCAAGCAAAAAATACCGCCGTATGTACCAGCGAGTCGATTTACCAGACCGCCAATGGCCAAATAATGAAATTACAAAAGCACCGATTTGGATGAGCACGGACTTACGTGACGGTAACCAAGCAATTTTTGAACCAATGAACATGGAACAAAAATTCAAAATGTTCAAAATGCTTGTAAAAATCGGTTTTAAGCATATTGAAATTGGCTTCCCTTCTGCATCTCAAATTGACTTCGATTTTACTCGTATGTTGATCGAAGAAAATCATATTCCTGATGACGTATATATTGAAGTTTTGGTGCAAGCACGTGATCATTTAATTGAACGCACTTTTGAATCTTTAGTAGGTGCTAAACGCGCAATCGTACATATTTATAACTCGAACTCTCCAACTTTCCGTCAGAAAGTATTGAATGTAGATGTAAATGGTGCGAAACAATTAGCAATTAATGCAGCTCAAAAAGTGAAAGAGTATGCAGCGCAATATCCTCAAACTGACTGGATTTTCCAGTACAGCCCAGAATGTTTCTCTGCAACCGAATTAGAAGTTGCTAAAGATGTTTGTGATGCTGTGACAGAAATCTGGGATGCTCGTCCAGAACATAAAGTGATTTTAAACTTACCTGCGACTGTCGAAGTTTCAACTCCAAATGTTTATGCAGACCAAATTGAATGGATGCATCGCAATTTGGCACGTCGTGATGGCGTGATCATTTCTGTTCACTGTCACAACGACCGCGGCTGTGGTATTGCAGCATCGGAACTTGCCATTATGGCGGGTGCTGATCGTGTCGAAGGTTGTGTTTTTGGTAACGGCGAACGTACTGGTAACGTTGACGTTGCAGCCATTGCATTGAACATGTATACCCAAGGTGTAGCGCCAGAGTTAGATTTCTCTAACATTAATGAAGTCATTGCAACAGTTGAAGAATGTACTGGCTTACCTGTACACCCTCGTCATCCATATGCAGGTGACTTGGTATTTACTGCATTCTCTGGTTCACATCAGGATGCAATCAAAAAAGGCTTCGAGTACCAGAAAAACGAAGAAATCTGGGATATGCCTTACTTGCCAATCGACCCGAAAGATTTGGGCCGCGACTATGATGCTGTCATTCGTGTAAATAGTCAGTCTGGTAAAGGCGGTATCGCTTACTTATTAGAATCAAACTACAACGTTGTATTACCGCGCCGTTTGCAAATCGAATTCAGTCAGGTTGTTCAACAATACGCTGATGAAAATGGTACAGAAATTAATGCCAAAGAAATCTGGACATTATTTAAAGACACATATGTTGATGTGAAAAACCAACATTACACGGTCAAACACTACAAGTTATCAGACATTAACGGTACTCAAATTATCGAACTTGATGTTGATGTCGAGGGTGAAACACAACAACTTCGTGGCGAAGGTAATGGTCCTATCTCTGCATTCTTAAACGCACTTCAATTACCAATTGACGTATTGAACTATGAAGAACGTAGTATTAGTTCAGGCGCAAATGCCAAAGCATTAACCTTAATTGAACTTCAAGTGAAAGGTACAGGTAGAGGCTCATTTGGTGCTGGCGTTCACGACAACACAGTCACCTCATCAATTGAAGCTATTATTGCATGTACCAACCGTTTGATTGATCAAGGTGTTCTAAGTACAGATCAGGTTGTTGCCGCCGCTGTTTAATTTAAAAAAACTCTTTTGAAAGGATACCTAGCTTGGTATCCTTTCTTTTTATTCCTGAAAGATTTAAAAGGCGAAATGTTCCCGTGTCTTTTCCAGCTGATTCAGTGGGGTTAGTCACTCCGCAAAAGTTCCAATTTGAAGAACCATTACATCTTGAATGTGGCCGTGTTTTACCACGTTTTGAATTAATGGTTGAAACTTACGGCACTTTAAATGCAGATAAATCAAATGCCATTTTAATCTGTCACGCCCTTTCCGGACATCATCATGCAGCGGGTTATCACCACGAAGATGATAAAAAAGCTGGATGGTGGGATAGCTGTATTGGCCCGGGTAAAGCAATTGATACGAATAAGTTCTTTGTAGTTTCGCTCAATAATATTGGTGGCTGTAGTGGGTCGACAGGTCCAACTTCGCCAAACCCTGAAAATGACAATCGCCCTTATGGACCAGATTTTCCATTAGTAACGGTACGCGACTGGGTTAAGACTCAAGCCATGCTTTCCGACCGTTTGGCTGTAGATGTCTGGTATGCGGTTGTTGGTGGATCATTAGGGGGCATGCAAGCACTACAATGGTCTGTAGACTACCCTGACCGCCTGCAAAAATGTGTGATTATTGCCAGCGCACCAAAACTTTCAGCACAAAATATTGCATTTAACGAAGTGGCACGTCAGTCGATCTTGTCTGATCCAGACTTCCACCATGGTCGTTACTTAGAAAATGATAGCTATCCGAAACGCGGACTAATTCTGGCTCGTATGGTCGGCCATATCACCTATCTTTCTGAAGAAGCGATGAAACAAAAATTTGGCCGTGATTTAAAATCAGGCAAATTTATGTACGGTTTTGATGTCGAGTTTCAGGTTGAAAGCTATCTGCGTTATCAAGGTGAACAGTTCAGCCGTAACTTTGATGCCAATACTTACCTCATTATGACCAAAGCTTTGGATTATTTCGATCCTTCACGCGAATACGGTCATTCACTTACAGAAGCAATGGGTAAAACCAAATGTCAGTTCCTCATCGTTTCATTCACAACTGACTGGCGTTTTGCACCAAGCCGCTCTCAAGAAATAGTAGACGCGCTTATTACCAATCATAAGCCGGTCAGTTACCTTGATATTGATGCTGAACAAGGTCATGACTCGTTTTTATTTCCGATTCCCCTGTATGTCAAAACCATGCGCGCTTTCCTAGGCGGTGAAGAACATTTAAAATCGACATCACTGGAGGCAAGCTAATGCGTATTGATCAACAACTGGCAGAAAAGTGGATTAAACCCGGCTCAAGCGTGCTCGATTTAGGGTGTGGTGATGGTGAATTACTCGCTCATATGAGCCAAAAACATCAAATTCGTGCTTATGGTTTAGAAATTGATCAAGAAAAGATTGCAATTGCCGTCAGTCGCGGGTTAAATATTATTCAACAAGATTTGAATCTCGGTTTAAGCCGCTTTGCTGACCAGTCTTTTGACTATGTGGTAATGGCACAAGCTTTGCAAGCCGTAGATGCACCCGATGTTTTATTAAGAGACATGGTGCGTGTAGGTAAACAGGCAATTATTACTTTTCCAAACTTCGCGCATTGGAAGACTCGCTCTTTTCTTGCATTAAAAGGAATGATGCCTGTGTCGGATGCTTTACCATATATGTGGTATAACACCCCGAACATTCATTTATGTACATTTAAAGATTTTGAAGCACTCTGTGCTGAAAATCAGATACAAATTATTAATCGACTCGCCGTCAATGGAAACCAGCAGGGAAGCCTGTTAAGCAAACATGTTCCGAATTTGTTTGGTGAAGTCGCTATTTATCGAGTGAGTGCACTATGAAAAAGACATTATTTAGCACACTATTTGCAGGACTGCTAAGTATGCAGGCTCATGCAGATTATATCGCCCAGCCACAATCGGTTGCGAGTCAGGCTGCACGTTTTTCAACAATGGGGGTAAGTGACCTTCAGAAAGCTGCAAAATCTGGTCAAGCAGGCGCACAGTTTTACCTAGGTACACACTACCAATATGGTAAAGATGTAGAAAAAGATGAGAAGCAAGCTTTCGCATGGTTTAAAGCTGCTGCTGACCAAGGTTTATCACCAGCACAGTTAAATGTAGGTCGTATGTACGCCGATGGTATTGGCGTTAAGAAAGATGAGTCTATGGCTCGTAAATACTTCGAAAAAGCAGCAAGCAACGGTGATAACCGTGCAAGCTATAATCTTGCGATGATGGAAGAGCAAAAGAAAAACTACGTTGGTGCTTACCAATGGTATGAGCTTTCAACTCGTGATGGCATGCTAGACAATAAAGTAATTAGTTTATCTGAAGGCAAGAAAACTGCGCTTGCAGCGAACTTAACACAAGAACAAATTCGTACAGCACGTGACCGCGCTGACAAATGGATCCAAGCACAATAATAACGGTTCATCTGTAAAAAACCTTACTCGACTAAAACCACCTTGTATGCTGTACAAGGTGGTTTTAGTTTTTATATTCTATTTATTTTCCTCTATATCCCCTCTTAAAAAACACGTAACATAACTCATGTTCGATATTAGCTATAAAGTTTGGTTTTATTATGTCTACCCCACATTGGTTTGATCAGGGCAGTTTAGTTCTTGCCAGCAATAACAAAGGTAAGGTCGCAGAGTTTGAAAAACTTTTTGAACAACTTAAGTTACCTGTAGAAATTATTCCTCAAGGTCGCCTTAATATTCCCGACGCCATTGAAGACGGCTTAAGCTTTATTGAAAATGCCATTATTAAAGCGCGTCATGCCTCTAAAATTTCAGGCAAACCTGCTATGGCTGATGACTCTGGTATTTGTGTTCCAGTTTTAGGTGGTGCACCTGGTATTTACTCTGCACGCTATGCTGGAGAACACGGTGACGATGCAGCGAACAATGCCAAATTATTAAATGATCTTTTACCATACCGTAAAAATGGTGAAGTGATTGAAGGCATGTTTGTGTGTGTACTTGCTCTAGTAACGCATGCGGAGGATCCATTACCACAAATTTTCCAAGGCATCTGGCACGGTGAAATTTTAGAAGCTGCACGTGGTGAAAATGGTTTTGGTTATGACCCATTGTTCTGGTTACCAGAGCTTCAAGTTTCTAGCGCTGAGTTGTCTAAAGAAGACAAGAATAAGATTAGTCATCGTGGACAAGCGATGCAGTTATTTAGAGAGAGCTTACAGAAGTAAGCTGATTATATAGCCACAATATGCCACGTTAAAACATATTAGATTTTGTATAGACAACCCTTACTTTTCAAAGATGAAAAGTAAGCAAAAATCTTTTGTTAGACTGATGGCACTTCCTTGTGCCACAGTCTAACTGGCGGCATCCATGCCGCCTTCGCACAAGCAAATGTGGGGAAGAAAATTTAAAATTAATTATAATACTACATGTAAAAACACTGCATAAATCGCAATACACACACAACTCACAATCGTCCCCGAAGCGATATAAGCCGCCGATCTCCCCGTTCCTTGATAATGTGTTTCTAGCGCTACAATATTGGCTGCTGGCGGCAGGCAGAACATTAAAAACATCACACCTATTTGCTGATTTATATTGGGAATGGGTAAAAATCTATACGCTACCCCACATAAAACAAAGCCACAGGCCACTTTAAATGCTTGAGCTTTGGTACTGTAAATTAAATCTTTTGCATAAACTCTGGTACGACGTAGCCACATTCCGAGCACACACATACCCGCAAAAGTCATCGCAAATTTAGCAATATCATAAATCCAGTGTATGGCAGGGTGTTCAATATGTTGAGCACCTAAAAGTCTGAGTACAACAGCGCAGAATATTGAAATACAAGGTGGAGAGGTTAAAACCTTTTTTAATATATTGAGCTTACTCTGTGGTTCCGTTGTTACGGCAGTCACACCCCAAGCATTGCCAAACAGTGACATTCCAATATATAAGGCGACTATTGGTGCAGTTGCTTTAGGGCCAAATAAAGCCATGGCAAAAGGAAAACCTAGCCATCCAATATTGGTATAACTTACGCAAAGCGCCAATAAACGGTCTTTAAATAAAGCCAAATAGGCAAAGAAAATAATAAACGCTGAGCCAAAACTAAAAAGCATTAAACTCAAGCTTCCAGATTGATAAAATACGATGTTGTAAATAATCACAATCGGAATCAGGAGTCGTGCAAGCCAAGCAGAAAGGATAGGTTTTATAGTTTCAGAGATAGAAGTTTGGGCAAGTAATAGTCCTGTGATAAATGCCAATATTGGCAATAGTAATCCCACGCTTTCCCCCACCTACACATCAAAAACAGTTTGTTATGCTACACCTTTTAATTTTGAAATGTATGACCGATTTCACCTAAATTTTCCTTAAGATTAAATGAACTGAACAGCAAATAACTTTATAAGAAATACTTTTAAAAATCTTATCTTGTCTAATTTACTTTAGATATTGTCTTAAAAATGAAATATAAGTGTCACATTCTTGTCATGGCAACCTGTTGAGATAAAGCGAACTAAAAAGAGGTATAAAATTATGGCCGGTTTATCTATTTGGCATGTGGTTATTTTCGCAATTGTCGTTATTTTATTGTTCGGTACATCTAAATTAAAAAATATCGGTAAAGATGTAGGCGGTGCAGTAAAAGACTTCAAAAAATCAGTTCGTGAAGAGGATGATGCTACATCTTTAAATACTCCTCGTACGATCGATGCACAAGTTAAAACATCTGAAAGCACTTCAGTGAAAAGCTAAAGGTTTCCCCCATGCTTGATGTAGGAATGACAGAGCTACTCTGTTTTGCAATTATTGCAATTTTAGTTTTAGGTCCAGATAAGCTTCCAGAAGCTGCACGCTTTGCTGGTCGTTGGTATGTTCGACTAAAACGATATATTACCAATTTGCAAAATGAGATTGATCAGGAGCTGCGTCTTTCTGAGTTCCGCAAAGAAATGCAAGAGGAACTTAATCGCATCGAAGCATTGGAACGGAAAGTACAACAACAGCTTGAAGAAATACAAAAACAGCAGACTTCTGAGCATTTAGAAGTTACTGAAAAACCGAAAACAACACAAAAGCCTATTCGGAAATGTATTCCTATATCAGAACAATACAAGGTCCCGTATGTTGCAAAAATTACGCCTTTAGTTCCTCAAACTGATATAGCCGAAACATCTCCTGTTGAATTGAAGATTGCCGTATGAACCAACTGCCTTCAACCACTGTAAATAGTCAAGAAAACCTAGACCAAATGCCAATCATGAATCATTTGGTCGTTTTAAGACGCCATTTATTCAGGATTGTAGGGGTAACATTATTCTTATTTTTTTGTTTACTACCCTTTCGAAATAATACTTACCAATTACTATCTGAGCCTTTAAGGTTACAACTTCCTGCATCATCGTCAATGATTGCAACAGATGTGACAGCAACCTTTATGGCACCTTTTAAATTAAATTTATTTGTCGCACTTGTGTTAGCCATGCCATTTATTCTTTATGAAATATGGTCTTTTGTTCGCCCAGCACTCTATCAAAAAGAACGCCATTTAGCACTTCCATTACTGGTTGGCAGTATTGTCCTATTTTATGCAGGGGTAGCTTTTGCTTATTACATTACCCTGCCTGCAATACTACATTTCTTTATTAGCGTTTCACCTGAAACGGTAGCACCAATGACCGACATTAATAGTTATTTAAGTTTCTGTTTAAAGCTATTTTTAGTGTTTGGTGTCACTTTTGAAATTCCTATCGCAACCTTAATACTGATTTTAATTGGCGTAGTAAATACTCAAAGTCTTGCTGAAAAGAGACGTTTTATTATTGTGGGATGCTTTTTTGTTGCCATGTTTATTACCCCACCAGATGCGATTTCAATGGTGATGTTAGCGATTCCGATGTGGTTACTTTTTGAAATAGGCTTACTCTTTGGAAGAATTCTTGAAAAGAGAAAAAGCCAGACTGCTGAATGATTTACAACTTTTCTTTAAAAGCCCAGATATTAAAATTTGGGCTTTTTATTTTTGAACATTTGTTTAAATCATCAAACTGTAAACTGTCTTCAAAGTGACTTAAAAATGTAAGAAAAGTGTCATTTCCAATCCATAGAATCAACTCAACAAATATATACACAAAAGTTACGGATTTATTATGACAACTGCTTCTAACCACCCAACACGTCGCGATATTTTAAAATGGTTTACGGGGATTCCTTTTCTTCCATTAGGTGCGATGGCTACGGCAGCAACGTTAGCAGGCTGTAATGACAGCAATAATGATTCAAATGTTGTTACTCCACCGCCAACAGTAAATTTTAAAAATGCAACCTTTACCTCAATGGCTGCACCTTCTTTAGCTAACCCAGCAGCAATGGCAACCACAACTGTCGGTTCAACCCTTTCAATCAGTTGGGAAGATGGCTCAAAAACTGACTATACATTAGCGTATAAGCCTTTCTTCACAACTGGCGATCTTGTGGCAGATGGTAAAGGTGGAAAAATTCTAGCGGGTGGTTATGTTGATATTAATAACCAGCCGATTATCGATAAATCAAAACCTGGTCAAGAACGTCAGTTCTTCTCTGATTGTCCAGATGGAAGCTCTTTAATTAGCTTTAAACAAGCAACAGGTCGTGATTTTACCGATGCAGACAAACAAGCTTTAGGTGTTACGGGTAACCCTGTATTTCACGTTGTTCAATTTGAATATACGACTCGTGACCAAAGTTTGCCGCCTATATCTATGTATGGCGTATTACCATCTCCAATTGCGATTTTAACTTTAGACCAAGACCCTAAAACTGGTCATTTAACGCTTATTAAATACCACAATGTCGATACTTCTAAAGTAAACGGTCTATGGATTACTTGTGGTGCAAGCTTATCTCCATGGGGAACTCACCTTTCTAGTGAAGAATACGAACCAGACGCAAACAACGTTGCTGGAAGCTATTTACCAGTATTTAGCAAAAACTTATTTGGTGATAGTACTAAAGGCAACCCTTACCACTACGGTCATTTACCAGAAGTAACTGTAAATACAGATGGTACGGGTTCAATCAAAAAACATTACTGTTTAGGCCGTATTTCACACGAACTTATTCAAGTTATGCCAGATAACCGCACTGCATTGATGGGTGATGATGCAACCAATGGCGGTTTATTCATGTTTGTTGCCGATAAAGAAAAAGACTTATCTGCGGGTACACTCTATGTGGCTAAATGGAAGCAAACCTCAGGTGTAGGCGCTGGTGCGGGTGATATTTCTTGGATTAACCTTGGTCACGCGACAAGTGCTGAAGTAAAGAGCTGGGCTGATCAATACAAGATTACCGACCTGATGGATGTAAAAACATCTGATCCAAAAGATGCAAGCTATACCAAAATCCGTTTTAGCGGCAAAGACAACTGGATCAAACTTGTACCAGGTAAAGAACGTGAAGCAGCTTTCCTAGAAACGCATCGTTACGCAGCTTTAGTTGGTGCAAGTATGGGTTTCACCAAGATGGAAGGTACAACTGTCAACATTAAAGACAAAATTGCATATTCTGCGATGTCTTACATCCAGACTTCTATGGTTGATAAAACTACTGATATTCAAGTGCAAGGTCCAAAAGCTGGTGCAGTTTATGCTCATACGTTAAAGGGTAGCCAAGTCGATAACAAAGGCCAGCTCATTAACAGTGAATGGGTATCAACTCACATGGAACCACCAGCAGCTTTAGTGGGTGAAGACCTAACTACTGCTGACGCTCTAGGTAACACTGCAAACGCAGATAAAATTGCCAACCCAGATAACCTTAAGTTCTCTGAAAACTTACGTACGCTCTTCATTGGTGAAGACAGTGGTATGCACGTAAATAACTTCTTATGGGCATATAACGTAGATACCAAACAATTAAGCCGTATTCTATCAACACCTGCTGGTGCTGAATCGACAGGTCTTCACGCGGTAGATGCGGTAAATGGCTGGACTTACATTATGAGTAACTTCCAGCACCCTGGTGACTGGGAAGCTCCATTACACGATAAAGTAAAAGCGACTCTTGATCCTCTTATTCGTGCAAACTTCAAGGATCGCTTTGCAGCAGCGGTTGGTTATATTACGGCTGATCCTCTAGCACCATCTGTTGTGAAAAAATAATTCTTACCACAACTCAAAAGAAACCTGCTTTATGCAGGTTTCTTTTACTGTATTTAAAGTTCATTTATTTCTGAAAGTTAAGAGGCACCTGCTGCTGTACAATTTGGCCGCTATGTTCGCCTTGCTGTGTCTTTTCCAACCAGATCCAGTCATGATTAGTCATTCTTAAAAAATTTGAACACCGGGTTCCATATACGGGGCTTTGAATAAAAGTCGATGATAGCAACTCTTCCATTTCTGGTTGAATACCCGTATTTGGTAACAGTGCTGTGGTGACTTTACGCTCATCTTCTAAAATATCCCATGCTGCATATTGCAAGCTTAACTCTTCTGTTTTCTGCTGATGCATAGGCAAAAACTCTTGCGTAAAACGTGTTCTTAAATGTCTGGTTTTCTCCCAGTGATCGGACATCAAACCATTCGAAACCACATACACGCCGTTAGCTAATACTTGAGGTGCTTCTCCGCGGTTACTCATATAAACCGCCTGATCAGCAGTTCCCATAAACAAGTTAAAACCAGCAAATTTCTGTTGCTGTTGTTCTAATTGCTGAGCAAAGCGAATCGGCAATAAATCAGACTCTAGAAAAGCCTGAACTAAATGCCCCCGAGAAGTTTCGTATTGTTGTTTATCACGTCCATCACGGAAATTAGTTAACACAGCCCATCGGCCCTGCGGCGTAACCCCCATCCAAGTACCACCTGACTGTAAATCTTGCCCTGCAATGATGGGTGTATGTTCCCATTGATGCAACAATGCAGTTGGTCGATGATAAAACTCATCACGGTTTGAAATAAGACACAAGGGCATATCATCCAGAACATGCCATGCTAAAGCCACAATACACATTGATTCTTGTTCCCTATGTTTACACATTGAATGTACAACATTTTTCACATCATTCCGCTACAATCTGTCAAAACGTAAGATCAAGGAGCAGCAATGCTGACCTATCCTAATATCGATCCGGTCGCAATACATCTAGGACCTCTTCAAGTCCATTGGTATGGACTCATGTATTTATTGGCATTTTTATGTGCTTGGGGACTTGCTTCCTACCGTGCCAAACAGCGTGATGGCTGGACATCGGACATGGTTTCCGATCTGGTGTTTTACGGCGCTCTAGGTGTTGTACTCGGCGGACGTATCGGCTATGTGCTTTTCTATGAGTTTGATAAATTCCTTGAAAACCCAATTTGGCTATTCCAAGTCTGGACTGGTGGTATGAGCTTCCACGGCGGCTTCTTAGGCGTCATGATTGCAATGCTATTCTGGTGTAAAAAATATCAAAAAACATGGTTCCAAACACTCGACTTTATTGCCCCTTGTGTACCGACAGGCTTAATGTTCGGACGCTTCGGTAACTTTATTGGTGGAGAGTTATATGGCCGTGCGGTTACAGATCCGAACTATCCATTTGGAATGATTTTCCCAACCGATCCATTACATTTGGTTCGCCACCCTTCTCAAATTTATCAAGCGCTTTGTGAAGGTTTAATTCTATTCATTATCTTATGGTGGTTTAGTTCAAAACCTCGCCCACGTATGGCCGTTTCATCACTATTCTTGATGGGTTACGGCGTTGCACGTTTTGTAATGGAATTCTTCCGTCAACCAGATGCCGACCAAGGTTTCATTTTATTTGGCTGGATGACTAAAGGTCAGATCCTTACCGTTCCAATGCTACTCATTGGCCTTTGGATGATGTGGTATGCCTATCAAAAGAAAATTTATGACTGGGGTCCTCAAAAGAACAGTTAACATCTAAATCAGAGGAGTTTCGGCTCCTCTTTTTTATGCTACAGTTTTTATCTCCCAAGAAAGAAGATTCGCCATGCTGGAATTCTGGTTTAACAAGCAAGTCCCGACTTTTAAAAAATTAATGATCTTAATTATTACCCTCTTAATCTGTATTGGGTTATATCAATATCAACCATTACCCTTAGATACTATTTTAATGTTTACAGGAACTGGGGTTATTTTTTTAATCTGCCGTTACTTTAAATTGCATTTTGCTCAAAGTAACCCGACTGGTTTACTTTACCGCCTATTTACGTGGGTGCCTATTGCCCTCTTGTTTGCACTTATTTTTGTAAAAACCATGCCTAACTTGCTGATCTGGGGCGTCCAAGGCATTGCATTTATGGCACTTGCTGCTTTTATTTTTTCACCACAATCGTTATTTAACAAATAGGCTCATTTTTTATGTTGGCTTATTGGTATAACGCACCACGTCACATCAAACTCATCTTTATTATTGTCGTTTGTGCTGCAATTTATGCAGCCAATCAAGTTCAGCCTTTATCGTCGACTTACACTGTTCTTAGCCTCGTGTTAGGGTTCGGGCTTCATTTCGGGCAATATTTACAAACAAAAATTCCAGAGCACAGCTCATATAAATCTAAACTCCAGTTTCTGCTTAGAATTTACCCTCTCATTATTGTTGCTATTGTGGTATGGATATTATCGCCTCAGCACAATTGGATCTTAACGATACAAGCTTTAGGCTTTGTACTGGTTGGATTTTTTCTTGTTTCAATTTATCAAAATCGTGCCAAGCGTTTTTAAGCATAGAGTTTAGCTCGTTTTTACTATTCCTAAAGCATGCTATTATCTTCCACGGTTTATTGATCCAGAAACCGTCTCCCTTTTATTTGATGGAATTAATCCGAATTCGAGAGTGTTATGCGTGCATATTTAGACCTACTACAACATATCCTTGATAATGGCGGTGACAAAGGCGACCGTACAGGCACAGGAACCCGTTCTGTATTTGGTCATCAAATGCGTTTTGATCTCTCTAAAGGTTTTCCTTTACTCACCACAAAAAAAGTTCACTTCCGTTCTATTGTGATTGAGTTACTTTGGTTTTTAAAAGGCGACACCAACGTCCAATATTTAAAAGACAATAAAGTTTCAATTTGGGACGAATGGGCAACAGCAGAACAAACAGCACGTTTTGGCCGTCCAGAACATGAACTAGGCCCAGTTTATGGTCATCAATGGCGTAATTTCGGCGCAACTAAAAATGCTGATGGTACTTATAACCAAGATGGTTTTGACCAAATTAAATGGTTAATTAACGAAATCAAAACTAACCCAAATTCGCGCCGTTTAATCGTTTCTGGTTGGAACCCGAATGAAGCTGGACAAGTTGCATTACCACCTTGCCACACACTCTTCCAATTTTTCGTACAAGACAACAAATTGTCATGCCAGCTTTATCAACGAAGTGCTGACGTATTCTTGGGCGTGCCATTTAATATTGCTAGTTATGCTCTACTCACTCATATGATTGCTCAAGTGTGCGGCTTAGGTGTAGGTGATTTTGTTTGGACTGGTGGCGATACACATCTTTATGCCAACCATTTTGAACAAGCACGACTACAATTAACCCGCGAACCATTACCACTTTGCCAATTAAAACTTAATCCGGAAGTTAAAAACCTTTTCGATTTCAAATTTGAAGATATCGAGATTGTAGGTTATGAGTCACATCCAGCAATTAAAGCACCAGTTGCAGTATAACAACGGCTTAAATTTCATTAGATTACGGTTTAGAGAATAAGATTATGGCATGGCAAAATGTAGAAGTTGTTCACGTTGTCGCAATGGACAAAAATCACTGTATTGGTAAAGGCAATGCGTTGCCATGGCATATCTCTGCCGATTTAAAACACTTTAAAGAAATCACTCAGGGTGGTGTGGTCATCATGGGCCGTAAAACCCTTGAGTCTATGGGCCGTGCTCTACCGAACCGTGTGAACTGGGTAATTACCCGTGACATTAACTGGCACTTTGATGGTGTAAAAATTGCGTATTCAATTGAAGATGCTTTAAATGCAGCTTTAGAAGATGCCAAAAACACCGAAAAGCAGGCGCTTTTCATCATTGGTGGTGGTGAAATATTTAAGCAAACCTTGTCAATTGCAGACCGTCTTGAACTCACTCATGTTGACTTAGATGTCCAAGGTGATGCACATTATCCAACTATACCGAGTGAATTTCATAAAGTTGCGAGCGAGCAGCAAGTAGATGAAAAAACAGGAACTTCATTCGAATTTGCAACTTATAAAAAATAATTTTATGGCCGCCTATGCACAATATCGGAACACGTGAATTTATTATCGCCCTCCTCTTCGGCGCTTTACATGGTCTATTCACGTTGTTTATTGTGCTTTCTAGCATTTGGGTGTGTTTAGCACTTTGGGTGCAACAACCTTTTGGCTGGTTAGGCAGCCGCATTATTATTGGCATATGGATTGCCTTTGCTTTAAGTATGGCTGGCTTATATTTTAATGGCCATATCATTAGCCGTCGTACAGATATTTTGATCTATCTGTTAGCTTTTGCTTGTTCTTTGGTTTGGTATTTCTCGATTACAGCACGTCAAGACCGTGACTGGAATCCTGAAGTTGCCAATATGCTAAGTTACGAAAAACACGGCGATGTAATTACCTTGCATAATGTCCGTAACTTCAACTGGCACCCTGATGGCACTTATGATGTCCGGTGGGAAACCCGTACTTTTAACCTGAACAAGTTAAATGGCATAAATATTATTACCTCTTACTGGATGGGGCCACAAATTGCCCATACTCTGGTCAGTTTTGAGTTTAAAAATCAACAACCCTTAGTTTTTTCAATCGAAATTCGAAAAGAAAAGAACGAAGAGTTTTCGGCAGTGGGTGGTTTTTTTAGAAAATACGAACTGAGCTTAATTGCGTCCGATGAAAAAGATATTGTCTACACACGCAGTAACATTCGTAAAGAGCAAGTTTATAATTTCCCAATTAATATGCCCCGTTCTGAACAGAAAGCGCTATTTTTAGAATATCTTAAAAAGTCAGATGAGCTACGTGCTCAACCAAAATGGTATAATACGCTCACAAGTAATTGTACAACCTTGATTTTCGATATGGTTCAAGCGATTAATCCATATCAACTTCCTAAAGATTATCGTTTAATAGCCTCAGGTTATTTACCTAATTATTTATATGATCTTAAAGCCCTTAATCAAAATATTAGTTTAAAGCAGTGGTATCAAATCGCACATATCAATCCACGTACTGAACATTTTGAACAACTTTCAGATCAGAGTAGTGAACACTTCTCTCAAATCGTTCGACAAGGTTTACCTAAAGCAAAATGAAATAAGTAATGCACTTTTCTTTACTTTTTTATACATGCTTTACTTTGTAATCTAAATAGATAGACCCTATTGTAATAGGCAGGAAATAGAGGGAAACACAATGCAACAGGCATTATTTGGCGGCGGCTGCTTTTGGTGTGTCGAAGCCGTATTTTTACAGATCCGTGGTGTAGAAAAAGTAACTAGTGGTTACGCAGGTGGACATACTATCAACCCTACCTACGAGCAAGTATGTCAAGGCGATACTCAGCATGCTGAGGTTATCTTGGTTGATTTTGATGAAAAGCAAGTAACATATTCACAGTTACTCGATGTATTCTTTGCAACGCATGATCCAACGACTTTAAACCGCCAAGGTAATGATATTGGTACTCAGTACCGCTCTGTTATTTACTATTATAACGAAGAGCAAAAGCAGGCAGCGGAACACACGATTCAAACGCTAAAAGATGACGATCTTGATATTGTGACTGAGCTGTCTCCTGTGCCGACGTTCTATCCAGCCGAAGAATATCATCAGAATTACTATGCAAAGAACCCTTCACAAGGTTATTGCAACTTTGCGATTCCACCTAAGCTATTAAAGCTATATAGTAAATTCCAGCATCTGATGAAAGATCAATAAATCAGAATAATAAAAAAGCAACCAAATTGGTTGCTTTTTTATTGAGTCAACTAAATTTTAGTTTTCACTGACAAAGGCAATATCGCTCAGTCCGGCTTCACTGGCGCGAGACATTACCTGAGCCACAGTATCGTACTTCGACTCTTTATCAGCACGAAGTTGAACCGTAGGTTTAACCTCACCTTGACCTGCTTCTTGGAAACGTTTTTGAAGCTCATCAAGGCTAATTACTTGAGTATCCCAAGCCACTTCACCATTTGCATTAATACTAATCGTAATCGCTTTTGGTGGTGGATCAATAATTTCAGCAGTTGTTTTAGGCAGTGTTAATGGAATCGATGGGTTGGCAACTGTTGCTGTGACCAAAAAGATGATCATTAACACCAACATAATGTCGATTAGCGGAATGAGGTTCATCTCATTTATGCCACTATCGTGGTCTTCACCCAATTGAAAAGCCATTAAGCTTGACCTCCAACATAACTTTGTTCTGCAGTTTTAACATCAGACTTTACAGTTGAGTCTTGCTGCAACATGGTATCAATTAACAAACTGTGTGCTTGATCTTGTAAATCATGAGCAAGACCACGATTAGCACGTACACAAATGTTATAAGCCAATACTGCAGGAATCGCAACTGCAAGACCAAGACCAGTCATAATAAGCGCTTCACCTACTGGTGTAGCTACTTGAGCCAATCCTGCTTGTCCGCTCTTACCTACAGCAACCAACGCGTGGAAAATACCCCATACTGTACCAAACAAACCAACGAATGGTGCAATTGAAGCAATTGTTCCTAAAACAGAAATACCTTTTTCAGCATTGACTTTTTCAGCAGAAATTTGGCGCAATAATGCTTGCTCTGCAACTGCTTTACGCTGTTCAAAACTTAAAGGTTGTAACTTTGCTTTTAGCGAAGTAATAGCCTTAGAAAGTTGGGCATAAGCTTGTTGTTTTAGTTGGCGAGTCCCCATCAAACGTAAGATGAAAACTGTCCAAGTAGCAATCGACATTGCCAATAAAATGAAATACAGGGTTTTGCTCACTGCATCTGCATGTTGCCAATAGATTGAAAAGTTCATATTCGAACTCCTGATTAAGGTTAGCCGTTGGGACTCAAATTCGTTTAAGGGGTTAAATCAAAGGGTTGCTCTGCTTTAATTGGATAAGCAACACCATTTTCCATATAAGGTTTAAATTTTGCAGCTCGTACAGCGCGGACTACTTTTTCATCTAGACTTGAAATACCGCTGCTTCGGGTCACACGCACGTTGATGATTTTGCCTTTTTCGTCAGCTTCAATTTGTACAACAACTGAGCGTGCTTCACCTTGTAAATCTTTTGGTGAAACAGTCAAACGTGGTGAGCGGCTCCACTGTACACCTGAACCACCAATTGAAACGCGTTTTGGTGACGGATCTGGTGCAGGTTGAGCTTTAGGCGTTTCTTGTACCACTGGTTTTGGCTTCTCAACGACTTTTTCAGTAACAGTTGTCGCTGGAGCGGCTATTTTGGGTTCAACTTTTGGTTCTGTCTTTACTGTTTGTTTAGGAGTTTCAGCCTTTTTCACCTGCTGGATTTTTTCCACTGGTTTAGGTGGAGTCACAGGTTTCTCAACAACTTTAACTTCTTTTACCTCTTTCTTAGGTTCCGGCTTTTTAGGCGGCTCCTTTGGTTTAGGAGGTAGTGGTTTCGGTTGCTCTTGAATTTTTACAAAGCGGACTTGTAAAGGTTTCTTATCAATTGGCTTTAGTTCAGCAGGCTTAATGTGGCTAACTGCCCATAAGACCCCGATATGACCAATTGCAACCGCAATTAGGGCCGTGATGACTTTCTTTTTCATCGGATTAGGAGAGTTTAAGGCTGCGGAAGATTGACTCATAAGAATCTAATTACCTAATGGATGATGATCTCGACCTTTAATTAAGAGAAACGATTTCAAACATCGGATAGAACAATAAAGTGCCACAATAATAAATGAGAAGTGTTTTCATTTGCAACTACTTTTTCGCGAAAAACACTACCCAGTATTGTGCTATCTAACCTCATAAAGTGATATCACCTTACTTTTCTCTTGTATAAACAGCACGCTAAAAACTTTGAGTTCATTTCTTATTTATCAAACTGTGCTCAACATAAGCGTTGATTAAACAATTAAATATTAAGGCTAAGCAATCGAACATCAAACTTATGTTACGTTATAACATTTTAAATTTATTTTAGCCATAAAAAAAGCATGCCGAAGAGCATGCTTTTAAAAATATGAGGTAATTAGAAAACAACCGTCTTATTACCATCTACAATGATACGGTCTTCTAAGTGCCATTTAACAGCACGAGCTAATACATTACGCTCTACATCTTCACCAAGCTCACGCAACTGCTCAACATTATAATCGTGGCTTACACGTTCAACGTCTTGCTCAATAATCGGACCTTGGTCTAGGTCAGCAGTCACATAGTGAGCTGTCGCACCAATCAACTTCACACCTTTTTCATAGGCTTGCTTATATGGGTTTGCACCAACAAAAGCAGGTAAGAATGAATGGTGAATATTGATGATTTTCATTTCCCATTTTGCAACAAAATCTTCGCTTAAAATCTGCATGTAACGTGCAAGAACTAATAAATCATTACCTTGCATCATTTCATCAATTTGAGCATAAGCTTCAGCTTTATTGTCTTTAGTTACTTTAATTACAGTAAATGGAATACCGAAGTTTTCAACAGATTCACGCAAGTCTTCATGGTTAGAAATCACATGCGTAATTTCACAAGGTAACGACCCACGTGCATGACGCCACAATAACTCAAGTAAAGCATGGTCGACTTTAGAAACTAAAATACCAACTTTTTTAATTTCGTTTACGAATGCAAGACGCCATTGCATGCCATAACGCTCAGCAACGTTGACAGCAAATGTTTGAATTAATGCATCTTTACGCGACTGTAAATGATCAAGTTCAAATTCAACACGCATGAAATAACGCCCGCCTTGAGCTTCCGTCGCATACTGATCAAGCGCGGTAATGTTTGCACCTTGATGGTACAAAAAGCTCGATACAGCCTGTACGATCCCAGGCTTGTCTTCACAAGTAATCAGTAAACGGGCTGTATTGGCAGTGGTCATATTCATTTTGTTAATATCACTTAATTGAGACAAATTTTTGATAAGCCGAGTATTCTAGCGCTCTAAATAAACAAGCACAACTATTCATCTTTTAAGGATGACAAGCTTGCGAAAAGATCAGAAGGCCCAAGTGATTCGAGCAGTTGTTCATAAGTGGCACGGCTTTCACCCATTAAATAAGGGCCCTCTAAGAAAACCATCTGACGTAATGCCTGCCAAACCCATTTCTCTTCAAGATGATTGTTGTCACTAATATGTCCAGACATATATAAAAAATTAGTCCAGTTCGTTAAAACAATCCAAAGGTTAATAATGAGTGCTTCAATTTCAGAAGCCGTCATTTTCATAAGACCTGCGTCGACAAAGGCTTGATAAATTTTTTGCCCTTGTTGCATGACTTGGCCTGCAAATCTCGGATAGATCTTTTTAAAGTCTTCATTGCTTTCAACTAAGTGATAAACATCACGATGAATAAAACGATAATTCCAGAGTTGACCACTTAACACTTGAAAGTAGTTAATTTTATCAGTAGTGGTTAAAGGTCTGTCTTCAGGTAAAGAGAGCATTTCTAAAGTCTCTACCTGATACTGATACATTAATTCCTTAATGATTTCATGCTTATTTCGAAAGTGGTAATACAAGTTTCCAGGACTAATCCCCAACTCTGCAGCAATATGATTGGTTGTGACAGACCGTTCGCCACGCTCATTAAAAAGCTGCAAACTGATTTGTAAAATCCGGTCTTTTGTCTTCAGAGCTTTAGGTAGAGACATTTCAATAACCTTCGTTAATTCATATGGTTAAGACGTGAATACAGAAATCAACTTGACTCTTTAGAGTATTTACTCTAAAAACTAAGTATATCAGTATATTTGGTAAGTACCGATGAACAGTCAAACAAAAACAAATCCAGAGACTCAGGTTCCTTATGATGTTAAGCATTTACATGATTTGCTTGAGCAGCAAAAGATTGCCTACTTACGTCATCCGGTACCCACTGCTAAAGAACGTATTGATCGTTTAGCTCGTCTTAAAAGAGTTTTGGTAAAATATCAAGATCAGATTGCCGAAGCAATTAACCTTGATTATGGTAATCGTGCCATTATGGAAACCAAAATTGGTGAATTGCTTACTTGTCTTGAACAAATCAAGTATTACAGTAAGCACTTAACCGGTTGGATGAAACCATCAAAACGCCATATCAGTGTATTACATCAGCCAGCAAAAGGTTGGGTACAATATCAACCAATGGGTATTATTGGCATTATTACACCTTGGAACTACCCATTACTCTTATCAGTTGGGCCACTCATCTGTGCTCTCGTGGCTGGTAACCATGCCATGATCAAAATTTCGAGTGCTTCTCCAAACTTTGGACAAGTTCTTGAAAGTGCATTAGCGGAAGCATTCCCACAAGAGTTGGTCGCTGTTGTAAATGGTGGCGGTATAATTTCCGATGCATTTAGCCATTTGCCTTTCGATAAAATGATTTTCACAGGCTCGACTTCGGTTGGTAAAACCGTCATGGCAGCCGCAGCTCAAAACCTTGTGCCAGTTATTCTTGAGTTAGGCGGTAAATCCCCTGCTCTTGTCCATGCTTCCGTAGAGATGAAAGATGTCGCACAACGTATTGCTGTAGGTAAATTGTGGAACGCTGGTCAGACTTGTGTTGCACCAGATCATATTTTCTTACCACGCGGGAAAACTGCCGAGTTCATTGAAAACTTTAAATTGATTGTCGCAGGAATGTACCCTCATTTCCGCAACAACCAAGACTATACTTCTATTATTAATGATAAACAGTATAACCGTATTCAAGGATATCTCGAAAATGCTCGTGATCAGGGTGCCCGTATTATTGAAATTAATCCGCAAAATGAAATTTTAGATGATGTCCGCAAAATTCCACCGACTCTAGTAACTGGTGTAACGACTGCAATGGATATTATGCAAAATGAAATTTTTGGTCCTGTTCTACCAATTTTAGAATATGACCAAATAGAAGAAGTCATTGAGTTTATTAATAGTCGTCCGCGTCCTTTAGCAATGTATTATTTTGACTATGATCAGGCACGCGCCGATTATATCTCTCAGCATACTCATTCAGGACATTTCGGAATTAACATGGTCATTACCCATGTTGCTCAAGATGACTTGCCATTTGGCGGAATTGGGGCATCAGGTATGGGCAAATATCACGGACCAGAAGGCTTTTTCGGGCTTTCACATGAACGTTCGGTAATGTCGAATCCAAAACTTTATAGCCTGAAATACATTCTTCCACCGTTCAATAAACCAATTCATCGCTTCATTTCGAAAACCTTGTTGCGTTAACTGATCAAGGCATGATCTGTTACACTAGATCATGCCTCGTTTTTACCAATTTCGCTTGTCTTTTAATCGTATTTTTGGTATAAAACGCCCCTTGAATGAATTCATCCGTTTACATTTAGTATGACTGGCCACAGATTTGCTGTTGGCTAAATCAATGGAGTTACACCATGTCTAAGGTTTGCCAAGTTACCGGCAAGCGTCCAGTCGTTGGTAACAACGTCTCACACGCCAACAACAAAACCAAGCGCCGGTTCGAGCCGAACCTGCACCACCACCGTTTCTGGTTAGAAAGCGAAAAACGTTTTGTACGTCTTCGTTTAACCACTAAAGGTATGCGTATTATTGACAAATTGGGTATCGAAAAGGTTGTTGCAGACCTTCGTGCTCAAGGTCAAAAGATCTAAGGAGTCTGAGCAATGCGTGATAAGATTCGTCTCGTTTCTTCAGCTGGTACAGGTTATTTCTATACCACGACTAAAAACAAACGTACTATGCCGGAAAAAATGGAAATCAAAAAATTTGATCCAAAAATCCGTCAACACGTGATTTTCAAAGAAGCTAAAATCAAATAATTTTAGCGTCGAAAAAAACGACTTCTTAAAGAAGTCGTTTTTTTTTGCATTTTTTTTATACCCACCTTTTTGTTAAACTTTCTACATATTCCGCCTTGGCATTTTTTATGCTTGTCTTTAGCCTAACTCACGTAAAAGGAGTTTTTAGTGCCGCATGACGTAGATTTAATTATTTTACTTGCTGTTGGTTTCGGCGTTGCCCTCTTTTTTGGCTATATTGCCGCCCGACTACGACTTCCCCCTCTTATCGGCTATTTAATTGCCGGAATTATTATTAGTCCCAACACTCCCGGTATAGAAGCAGACATTCATCTAGCAAACCAACTTGCTGAGCTTGGTGTAATGTTTCTGATGTTTGGCGTTGGGATGCATTTTTCATTAAATGATCTTTTACAAGTTCGACGTATTGCCTTACCAGGTGCAATTTTACAGATAGCCGTTGCTACCTTACTTGGTGTTGGCGTTTCAATGCTATGGGGCTGGAGCTTTGGCTCTGCACTGGTTTTTGGCTTAAGCTTATCGTGTGCGAGTACCGTTGTATTATTAAAAGCTTTAGGAGACCGTGGTCTTTTAGACTCTGTAAACGGCAAAATTGCGGTAGGTTGGCTGTTAGTTGAAGATTTGGTAATGGTACTTGTTTTAGTACTTCTTCCAGCTACAGCGGTTTTACTTGGTGGAAAAGCACCAGCAGGCGCAGAAGGAAATATCTGGCTAACACTGGGAATCACTCTATTAAAAGTGATTGGCTTTATTGCGTTTATGCTTATTGTGGGTAAGCGTGTTGTTCCTATCATTATGCAGTTTGTTGCGCGCTTAGGTTCAAGAGAGCTATTTACCCTGACTGTCGTAGCAGCAGCTGTTTCGATTGCCTATGGCTCTTATGCCATCTTTGGGGTTTCAATGGCGCTAGGGGCGTTCTTTGCAGGTATGGTGGTAAAAGAATCAGACTTTAGCCACCGTGCAGAAGAAGAAACCCTTCCTCTACGTGAAATTTTCTCGATTTTATTCTTCGTTTCGGTCGGAATGTTGTTTGACCCACATATCCTTATCGAGCGTCCACTGCATATTTTGGCAGTTATCGCGATTATTATGGTGGGTAAAACTCTTGCTGCAATGGCCTTGGTTTTATTCTTCCGTTATCCAATCAATACTGCTTTGACCGTCGGGGCCAGCCTTGCACAAATTGGTGAGTTTTCATTTATTTTGGCAACACTTGGTGTGTCTTTAGGTCTATTAACGCTAGAAGCTCAAAACCTGATTTTAGCAGGTGCTTTGTTCTCTATTACGCTTAACTCTTTTGTTTTCTCGGCAGTTGAACCTGTACAACGCTGGATTCGTGAACGCTCTCATTTAGCACGACTTCTTGAGCGCAGTGGTGACCCACTCGCAATGTTGCCAGATGAAGTTGATCAAGCTTATCTGCGTGATCAAGTGGTGATTGTAGGGTATGGTGGTGTTGGACGACGTATTACTGAAAATTTAATTAATCAGAATATTAAAGTCGTGATTGCAGAAGAAAATCGTGAAATTGTAGAAAAGCTACGTCAAGCAAATATTGCTGCCGTAAGTGGTGTCGCAACTGAACCTGGAGTTTTAATTCAGGCGCATATCATGCATGCACGACTATTGGTGATTTCCCCTATGGATATTTTAGATATTCACCGAATTGTGGATATTGCCAAACAATTAAACCCTCAAATTCAGGTTTTAATTTGCGCAGAAAGTAAAGAAGAAGCAGCAGTCATTCGAGATGAAAATATTGGTGAAGTATTCTATGCAAAAGAAGAAATGGCAAAGAATATGAGCCACCATATTTTAAATCAAATCGAACTGGCGCATCAGTCAACACATCATTAACGTATACAAAAAAGCGTACTCTAGAGTACGCTTTTTTTAACTTAGAAATTTAGGCTGCTCATCTACAACCTCAGCCTGCCATTCATTGACCTGCTTTTCGAGCAGTCCAAATAAAGCAGCCTGAATCATATGCTGTGCAACTACAGGCGTTTGCTCGCCTAAAATCTCTTTTAGTTCATCACTAAACTGAATTTTAACCAAGGGCTCTTTTTCAGAACCAGCATTACGCAAGGCAAGCTCACCACCTTCGAGTTGGACTAACTCCAACACTGCTTCTTGATTGCCAAATAACTCTTTCAATTGCTGTATAGACATATACTTCCTCCATGTTTCAACATGGTGGCAAAGCACCCTTGCACTTTGCATCTCTCGTCTTATTTATATAGGCGCACTAGGATTAAATTTCAAGCGCTTAAACAGTTTAATTTTAGAACTCGACCATTTCGTTACGAAAACCATCAATTAAATGACTTAATTCTCTATGCCATTCACGCAAGATTTTCACATCGGGCAACCATGACTGAGGTCCCTGAGTCACTTTAATGATCAAATTAGAAGATGTTTCTTCTTCCGGCGTTGGCTCAGTTGGTTCCGGTGCATATTGGCACATACGGTAAGCGTGCTTTAACTCTGCAACAAAGCCATCTTTGGCTAATTGCTGCAAAACAGAAACCTCAGGAGAAACCTGACCTTTTGCAGCCATGAGTTCTTCAATCGATTTTAATGTCGGCTGCGAGTCATTTAAACGGTAGTAACGCACCAGTTCTTGCAGAAAAGCCAGCATTGCACCATGCAAATGAAATACAGCTGTTTCACGATACGCTTGTACCTGCTGTACATGATCAGTTTGCTCTGCTTGTTGACACGCTAAGCGCGCAAAATAGAGTTTTTGATTGGTACGATCGGCATGATAACGAGCAACACGTGACATAACTAAACTTTCCTGTTCTAAAGATTGCCATCAATATGGCTATTCTTAGCTTAACGACTCCATTGATAAAATCAACGTTATTTATGGAAAATCCAAAGCGAGTTGATAAATTTTTCGTTATTACTCATCACCATCATTGATTAAAAAATTCAGATTCTCAACAATTAATAGATCTTTAAGAGGCAACTCTGTAGGCACCCATGAACGGACTTTCAGTGTCTTTACACCTTGGGCTATACGGGTTCCATTTGGAGCAACCACAGAAAGAGCTAAAAATTGTTGCATAAAAACATTACTCTTCAGCGGCTTTAACGCGAATTCCGTAACCTTTTACTTTAAGTGTATTTAAGCCTTTAATGGCTTTGATTGCTTCACGTGGGTTCGGCATTTCGACAAAGCCAAAACCTTTTGATTTACCTGTCTCTTTATCGGTTACAACAACACAAGAATCAACTTTACCATAAGCCTTAAACAGCTCTAAAACTTCGGCTTCAGTCACTAAACGATCTAAATTACGAACTAATATTTTCATCTTCTAACCTTGACTGGCCTTCAAAATAAGGGCCAATATACATTTGAGTATTCACAGTGTCTTATACAGTAGTTTAGTCGAGATCGATACCAAAACCTAAGTTTACTGTTCGTGAAGTGTTCCATTGTTTTTTGGCAAATGGCTGTGGAACTTGACGATGAATTTTTGCCTGAACTAAATGCGCGGGTAGATCATTTAGGAAATAACTTTCGATTTTACGACCTTGTTCATCATACGTGTCTTGTGACCATGTATTCAGGTTTTGCTTCGTCAGAATCAATTCATTTTCCGCACGTGTTAATGCAACGTATAACACACGGCGTTCTTCTTCGACATCATCAAAATCCCCCTGTGCGCGTGCATATGGAAACTGATTTGGCGAGACATGCGGTACATAACATACCTTTTGCTCTGCACCTTTAGCCGAATGAATTGTAATTAAAGTCACTAAATCATCATCGCCCGCTTTTTCAATTTCAGAAACTGAAATCGGCTCAAGCACATATTCTTCAAGAAATTCACCCAGCGATGCATGCTTACGCGCAAGTTGTTTAACCAAATCAAAATCTTTAGCGCGACGTGACCAGTCTTTCGTTTTATAGTTTTGCTCTAACTGTTCACTTAGGGCATCGAGTGCCAAACCAATACTTGCTTCAACATGCTGCTGTAACACATCAAGCTGTTTCAAAATTAAAATAGCCTGTAAAGGGACTTTTCCATGACGCTCCAAACGCTGACAACGCTCTTCAACCTCACTAATGCCCATTAACTCTTGTGCTAACTTACTGGCACCAACATCACCAATACCATCCCATAAGGTTAAAAAGCGCATCCAAGCCAAGTCATCCTGCGGGTTACTCACAATACGCAATAGACTGAGTACATCCTTTACATGTGCGGATTCCAGTAACTTTACGCCACCAATAAAACGATAAGGAATTTCAGCAGCAATAAATGCCCCTTCCAAATAGCGAGCACTGTAGCCAGAACGAACTAAGACCATATGGTCGTACCAATTTGCGCCCTGCTGATGTCGCTCTATTAAGTCTTGTGCGATCCAATTAGCTTCTTCAAATTCATTACCAAATAAGTGGAGCTGTGGCTTTTGCCCTTTGCCACGATATGCCTGTAGCTGTTTTTCATAATCGATTGGGCTATGAGCTAATAACCAGTTTGATAAATCCAATATTTCTTGAGTCGAGCGGTAATTTAAATCTAAGGTATGAATAACGGCATCAGGAATCCGCTCTTTAAAAGAATGAATATTTTCAAAGTCGGCACCGCGGAAACCATAAATGGACTGAGCATCGTCACCCACACAAAACAATTTCACCTTGCCAATGAGTGGCTGCAAAAGTGCCCACTGTAAAGGGTTGGTATCTTGCATTTCATCGACCAGCAAAGCCTGACAAAAACCTGCAACCCAATCTGTGAGTGCTTCGGAATTTTGCAAATGAACAGCGACAATCGATAAAATATCGTCATAGTCTAAAAAATTGCGCTCTCTTTTACGTTGCTCATAGGTTTTCATTAGCTCCGCAATTTGCGCCTTGTACTCATATGCTTCAGGTAATTGCTTGAGTAATGCCTCTGAAAGCTTAGATTGCGTATTTCGGGCATAAGAATACAAATCACACAGCTCTGCTGCTTTAGGCAAAACGTTATCTTTGTCTTTACCTCTCAATAAGCGAAACATAAGTAACTGATCATCTCGATCAATAATGCTAAATTGGGTTAAACCAAAAGCTTGTGGATTACGACGCAACAAGTACATGCAAAAGGTATGAAAAGTTGATGCACGAAGACCTTTGGCTTGTGCCCCAACATGCTGTTCAACCCTTGCAACAATTTCACTCGCGGCACGGCGCGTGAACGTTAAAATCTGGATTTGATTTGCAGGTAATCCCTGATCAATTAAATAAGCTGCGCGAGCAACAATGGTTTTAGTCTTGCCACAGCCTGCTCCAGCCAAAACCAGACAGTTTTGAGCCGTAGTCGTTGCTGCCTTTTTTTGCTGAGCATTTAATTCATTAATTAACTTTGCAAGACTCATAACACACATCGCTAAAACACCAAGGCCTAGTTTAACAGACCCATGCCAAGAGATGGACCTTAGCTCACTAAAAACAAAAAAGGACACCTTAAGTGCCCTTTTGTTCGTTATTTAATTTAAGAAACTGTTTTTGAGCTAGCAGGCAAATGCTTAATTGCAGAAGCGAGTCCTAAAAAGTTAATGCCCTGAAATAAAATATCTACTGCCAAAAACATTCCCAACACCCAAAACGGTGAGTCCTTAGAAACTAAAATTAAAATACCTGTAGCAAGGGTTAATAATCCTGAAAATAATGTCCATCCCCACCCTGCAATTGGTCTTAATAAAAATGCGTTTATGGTGCGAATGACCCCAGCAATAATCAGTGCAATCGATAACAGGCTAGTTAAAACTACAGCTGTAGTCACAGGTGTAGAAAATGCGTAATAGCCAGCCATTAAATACAGCACCCCAAAAAGTGCCCATAGCCATCGGCTACCACCCTTAAATACACTTAAGGCAGCAATCAAATGTAGAACACCGCCTATCATCATTAAAATACCAAATAGAAAAACAACCGAAAATGTTGCAAATGGTAGTGAACTAAATAAGACTAAACCGAAAATAATGAGCACAAAGCCTAATATTAGATACCATTTACGATCAGCATGTAGCTGATTACGAACTAAATCATTACCTACAGTTTTCATCATGGCTACTCTTATTATCAGGTATTAGGAAGTTTATATATTGTCATTATAGTGATTTACTTCACATTTATTGTCTGTATAAGATCTGCATCGTTTATTAACAATTGATGTGGATAAAACAGTATTTATCCACAATCTTATTTCAACCAACCAATTTCTTGAGCTGTCGGCAAACCTATTACAGTTTCTTGTAAATCTCTCGGCATTTTATTGGTCTGCTCAGACAATGGAGTTTTACCCCCCATGATTTCTGCTTGCTTTTGTGGGTAAAGAGGTACTTTTTCAGGTTCTGCATAACCTAATGGATAGATCGGCTGGCCTGTTTTTAAATCATATTTATCTTTTGCCCCAAAGCCATGCAATAGCTCATGAACAAGAACGACCTGATTTTCTGATGCCTGCTCACGTGCAGCAAACAAATTGACGCTACCAATACGACCTTTTTCTAAAGCAGTCGAATGCACTAAAACCTTTTGATAAGTTGGATCATAATAATTTAAATAAAGTTTAAGTGACGCTCCGCTATCTTCAGGCTGTTTTTGTCGCCATGCATAAAAACGAAACTTCAAGCTCCACCAGATTACATTCAAAATATTGGCATTTTGAGGGACTACAGGTGGCCTCTGCTGTAGTTGTTGCCCTAAACGAATCTCAAAGTTGCTGGACTGTCCACGATAATGCTGTGACCATTCACTTAAATAGCCTTTGAGCGTTTGGAAATCAGCGTTTTGTAACTGATGAATATAAGCTTGCGTGGTTTGTAGGCCATCAGCATTTACTGGGTGCAATACCACAACAATAGGCTGATTCCAGTCTTGATTCTGATCTCGCCATGCCTGAACCACAACGATTAATAAAATAATCAATAGGCATAAAATCCGAATGTTTTTCCACATTCTTTTTCCCCATAAAAATTAAATTTTCTTTTATTGTTGTTGATATAAAAAATGCTAGCTGAGCTAGCATTTTTTAACTGTCTTATTTAGCCTTCAATCCATTTACCGTCTTGGTAAATTAGGCTCCATTTAGTTTGTTTACCTTCTGGTGTTTCAGATCCCACATATTGTGATTGGTTCTTACGACTAAACTTCACAATAGTCGGATTACCTTCAGGGTCTACATCTGGAGCTTGTAAAATAAACTGGTATTTTGGATCAAGTTGGTCAGCAACACTACGAAGCTCAGCAACTTTTGGTGCACGTGTTTCACGAATTTTCGGGAACTTACTTGCAGCCAAGAATAGACCAGCAGCACCATCACGTAACACGAAATAGTCATCATGCTTCGTTGAGCGCAAATGCTCCATCTTGATTGGTTCTACACGCGGAGGTGCAGGTTGACCACTCTTCAAGACTTTACGGGTATTGTCACAACTGGTACAAGCGAAATATGGGCCAAAGCGACCAGTTTTAAGCTGCATTTCGCCGTCACATTTATCACATGGAATAGTTGGGCCATCATAACCCTTAATCTTGAACTCGCCTTCTTCAAGCTCATAACCATCACAATCTGGATTGTTACCACAGACATGAAGCTTGCGACCACCATCAATCACATAGCTATCCATTGCTGTACCGCATTTTGGACAGCGATGCTTTGACATCAAGTCAGCCGTTTCAGCTCCATCATCATCAGATAACGCAGCTAAAGACTCAACTGGTGTTAAGTTCAAAGTGCCTTTACAGCGTTCTTTAGGCGGCAAGTTATAACCAGAACAGCCTAAAAATACACCAGTTGTACCTGTACGAATCTGCATTGGACGCGAACATTCAGGACAATGTACTGCTGGTACTTCAACTGGCTGGTTACGACGCATGCCTTGCTCGCCTTGAGCATTGGTCAAACGCTTTTTAAAATCACCATAGAAAGTATCGAGTAACTCTTTCCAGTTACGCTCACCTGTAGCAACTTTGTCGAGCTGTCCTTCAAGGTCTGCTGTAAACGCATAGTTCATCAGGTTATTAAAACTTTCATCAAGACGATCTGTCACGATCTCGCCCATCTTCTCTGCAAAAAGACGACGATTTTCTAATTTGACATAACCACGTTCTTGAATAGTAGAAATAATCGCCGCATAAGTCGATGGACGACCAATACTACGTTTTTCAAGTTCTTTTACTAAAGATGCCTCAGTAAAACGTGCAGGCGGCTTAGTAAAGTGCTGACTTGGGTCTAACTTCTCTAATTTTAAGATTTCACCGACTTTAATAGCTGGCAAAATAATATCGTCATCGGACTTGTTGGCACCACGAACTCGCGTAAAACCATCAAATACAAGCGTACGACCTTTTGCTTTTAACTCAACATTGCCTGCCTCAACCGTTAAAGTTGAAGACAAATATTCTGCTGGTGTCATTTGACAAGCAACAAACTGACGCCAAATCAAGTCATATAAGCGCTGAGCATCACGCTCTACACCCGCAAGTTGATCACCTGTAAGTGAAACATTTGACGGACGAATTGCTTCGTGGGCTTCTTGAGCACCCGCTTTGTTACCATAGCGGTTTGGCTTTGCTGGTAAGTATTTTTCACCAAACTGGCTTTCAATATGAGCACGTACCATATTTACAGCGTCATCACTCAAAAACGTTGAGTCCGTACGCATATAGGTAATAAAACCAGCTTCATACAAACGCTGCGCAAGCATCATAGTTTTCTTTACAGAGAAACCTAAGCGTGTACTTGCCGCCTGTTGTAAAGTCGACGTGATATATGGTGCACTCGGATTCACCTTAGTCGGCTTATCTTCACGCTGTGCAACTTTATATTCAGCGCCTTTTAAAACTTCTAATAAAGCATCAGTTTCAGCTTTATTTTTCAGTTTCAGCGTTTTACCTGCTTGTCTAACTGCTTCAAGACGGATGTCATCTTTTTTGGCTTGGGTATCTGCAAAAACTTGCCAATATTCTTCTGGAATAAAAGCACGAATTTCACGTTCACGTTCCACAACAAGCTTTACAGCAACTGACTGTACGCGACCTGCCGATAAACCACGGGCAATCTTTTCCCAAAGTAATGGCGAAACCATGAAACCCACTACGCGGTCTAAGAAACGACGTGCTTGCTGTGCATTCACACGGTTTAAGTCTAGGCGCGTTGGTTGTTTAAATGCTTCTTGAATGGCATTTTTAGTAATTTCGTTAAATACCACACGGTGATAACGACTATCGTCACCACCAATCACTTCGCGTAGGTGCCAAGCGATTGCTTCCCCTTCTCTATCCAAGTCCGTTGCGAGGTAGATTGCATCTGCATCTTTAGCAAGTTTCTTGAGTTCAGCAACAACATTTTCTTTGCCAGGTAGAACCTCGTAGTGTGCTTTCCAGTCATGTTCCGGATCGACACCCATACGATTAATCAGCGCAGATTGGGCTTTTTGTTCTTTTTCAGCTTCAGTGAGTTTTGTCCGGGCAGCCGGCTTTTTCTCTGTTGATTTGCTGCCGCCTGTTGGCAAGTCACGTACGTGACCCACAGAAGACTTAACAATGTACTGCGAACCTAAATATTTGTTGATGGTTTTCGCTTTGGCAGGCGACTCCACAATCACTAAGGCACGTTTATGTGCAGCAGAGGCAGTAGATGCTGTGCTTTGAGATGCAGAGCGCGAGGTATTCGCCATATAAAATGTTATTCCTATACCAATAAATTTAAAAATCAGGCTTCAGCCAAGGCCAACAGATAAGCCTTCATCTCATCTAATTGCGTGGCTTTTAGGTCCGATTCCTCATCCCAATAAAGGCCTACACAGTTTGCCTGCATATCAATAGCATAAATCCCTTTTAATGCAATGGGAGAATCATTAAATTTCTCATCGCCCTGCACTACTTTTAATTTTCCGTCTATAACACGAGCACGCATGAGCGTTAAACGAGCATCGGGGATTAATACACTATAATAAGCAACCATGCTGGCACGCTTTTCAGTTGCCATCGGGACATGTGTCCATTCAGGTGCGGCAATTATGCGTGGATGTAGTCCCATTTTACGGGCTTTGTCTCGCATAATACCGAGTGCCTTTTCACGCGGACTCACTCTTAAACCAAAAATGGAGCCTAGCACGAAAAGAACAATGATAACGGTAACCCAAATTCCCATATTGTCCATAGCAAAACCTATTAATCTCTTTTATTAGAGTTGCATAAGCTGACCAGAAAACGCAAGTTACATCATAAAAATAATGTCCCATTAACCTGTGAGGTTAAAAACTACAACATTTTCTCGTAGATATTCTTAGCAATCTAGGCAGAATATTTAGGCAGACTTTTCAGTTTCAAGAGTGGATAACTTACCGAACCGATCTAGATGGGCATCTCCCCATGTTTTTAAAGCAAGTAAAATCTGCTCAAGACCTTGTCCTAAATCTGTCAGGCTATATTCCACTTTAGGAGGAACTTGAGGATAAACCTCGCGATGAATAATGCCATCTTGTTCTAACTCACGAAGCTGATTGGTGAGCATTCTTTGCGTAATGCTTGGAACTCGTTTACGAATTTCATTGAATCGCAAGGTTCCTTCATTTAGTAAATGCCAAAGAATGACACATTTCCACTTACCATCAATCAAACTGATTGCGGCTTCAACTGAACAACCCGGTGAGCAGTCAAAACTTGAATGTCGAGCTTTTGCCATTTTACAGTATCCTTTTTGACACTATGAGCGTTATTTGTCTGTAGTCACTATTTTTAAGCTTACGTTATGATCAAACTCTCAACAAGAGGAATCACAATTATGAAAGCTGTCGCATATCAAAAAGCAGGACCTATTACATCACCAGAGGCACTCGTAGATATTGAACTCGACACTCCCGTTGCAGAAGGCCATGATCTGCTTGTTCTCGTACAGGCAATTTCAGTCAATCCAGTTGATACCAAAATACGTAAAAATGTAAGTGCTGAATCTGGTTGGAAAGTGCTTGGCTGGGACGCTGTAGGTGTGGTTGAAGCGACTGGAGATAAAGTCACTCAATTTAAAGTAGGTGATGTAGTCTGGTATGCAGGCGCTTTAAATCGCCAAGGCAGTAATAGTGAGTTGCAATTGGTTGATGAACGTATTGTTGGTCATAAACCAAAAACTTTAGAAGCAACTGAGGCTGCAGCTCTGCCTTTAACAGCAATCACGGCTTGGGAAATGCTATTTGATCGTTTGCAAGTTCCAAAGACTGCACCAGAAAACACAACAATATTAGTGATTGGCGGGGCTGGTGGTGTAGGCTCTATTACCATTCAGCTTCTTAAACAGTTAACTAATCTTACGATTATTGCGACAGCTTCACGCCCTGAAACGAAAGAATGGGTAAAACAACTCGGTGCTGACTATGTATTAGATCATCGAGAGTCTTTAGCGCCACAAATCAAGCAATTAGGCTTAAATGCACCTTCGTATGTGTTCTCGACCACTCAAACAGATCAACATTTATCAGATATTGTAGAGTTGATTGCACCACAAGGACACTTTGGACTCATTGATGACCCTGAGCAGTTAGATATTAAATCGTTTAAATCGAAGTCTGTATCGGTGCATTGGGAGTTTATGTTTACGCGTTCAATGTTTCAAACTGAAGATATGCAAAAACAAAGTGAACTATTAAATGAAGTCAGCAAGCTAGTTGAGGAAGGGAAAATCAAAACAACTGTGACTGAAGTTTTAAGCCCTATTAATGCTGAAAATTTAAAACAGATTCATCAACAAATTGAGAGTGGTAAGACAAAAGGGAAAATTGTTTTACACGGTTTTTAACTAAAATTAAAAATATCCTCTAGTTAAAAAGGCAAGTATTGAACTTGCCTTTTTATTAATAGTGAGGAGGTTTATTGGTTAATGGGTCAAAAGGCGCAATACCTTCTGATAAATCTGAAGATTCCACACGTAGGTAAAGTAATTGCATTTGTTTTTTCAAATCAGCTATTTCCTGAGTTTGAATAGCGAGTTGTTGATTTAATTGTTCAACTAAATCATCCAAAAATGTAATTCGCACTTGCAAATCTTCAATGGGTGCGGAAAATGACGCTTGATCATCATGATATGGTGGTTTAGTCATTTAAATCCTCATTTGAGATTCTGGAAAACATTATGGCCTATATTACCCTAAGGGATGTCCAACTTGCTTTTGGCGGACCTGCCCTGCTCGATGGCGCGAACTTTAATCTAGAACGTGGCGAACGAGTCTGTTTAATTGGGCGTAATGGTGAAGGTAAGTCTACTTTACTTAAACTCATCAAGGGAAGCTTATTACCCGATTCTGGTGAAGTTTCTATTCAAAATGGTCTAACGGTTTCGATGTTAGCCCAAGACGTTCCAATGGATTCTGGCAAAGTTGCTGACATTGTGGCAGATGGCGCAGGAGAAGCTGCTGAAGTACTCAGAGCTTACCATGAAGCAACCGATGCTTGTATGCTAGGAGACATGGAAGCTTGCGACCGTATGGGTAACCTTCAGCACAAGCTAGACCAACTAGACGGTTGGGCGCTTGAAAACAAGGTGAATGCCCTATTAAGTAAAATGGGACTCGACCCAAACGCAGATTTGGCAGACTTATCTGGTGGACGTAAACGTCGTGTTTTACTTGCTCGTGCTCTTTTAACGCAGCCAGACGTACTCCTTCTAGACGAACCGACTAACCATTTAGATGTTGAAAGTATTGAGTGGCTAGAAAAATTCTTACTCGATCAAAATAATTTAACGCTTCTATTTATTTCGCATGACCGCTCTTTTGTAGATAGCATTGCAACTCGAATTGTTGAACTTGATCGCGGCATTTTACGTGGCTATGAAGGCAATTATTCTCGCTATTTGGAGCTTAAAGCTCAGCAAATGGAAGCAGAAGAGAAACAAAATGCTTTATTTGATAAAAAGTTAGCTGAAGAAGAAGCTTGGATTCGTCAAGGCATTAAAGCACGTCGTACACGTAACGAAGGTCGTGTTCGTGCTTTGAAAGCTTTACGTGAAGAATCTAAAGCACGTCGCTCACAACAAGGTAAAGTGAGCATGGCTACTCAAGAAGCAAATCGCTCAGGTAAATTAGTATTTGATATTGAGCACTTGAGCGTATCTTATGATGACAAGCCACTTATCAAAGATTTCTCGACCCTTGTCATGCGTGGTGACCGTATTGGCCTCGTAGGTGATAACGGCGTTGGCAAAACGACTTTAATTAAAGCGATTTTAGGTGAAATCGAGCACGGTGGTTCTGTTAAGACAGGTACACAGTTAGAAGTTGCTTATTTTGATCAATTACGTAATGCCTTAGACCTTGAAAAAACAGTCATGGCAAACGTTTCAGAAGGCTCTGACTTTGTTGATGTAAACGGCAACCGTCGTCATATCTACAGTTATTTACAAGATTTCTTGTTCTCACCTGAACGTGCACGTACACCAGTAAAAGCCCTTTCTGGTGGTGAACGTAACCGTATTTTGCTTGCTAAATTATTACTTAAACCATCGAACCTGATTGTGATGGACGAACCAACCAATGACTTGGATATGGTGACTCTTGAGCTACTTGAAGAGATGCTGTCTGATTACAAAGGCACGCTATTACTTATTTCGCATGACCGTGCATTTATGGACAACGTCGTAACATCGACTTGGGTATTTGATGGCAAAGGTAATATTGCAGAATACATCGGTGGCTACCAAGACTATTTGCAGCAACGTCCAGATGACAAAGTAGTAGATCAGAAATCTGACGTTAAAAAAGCTCAAGCAAAAGCTGAAGCTGAAAAAGCTGCTGCTCAAAGTAACATTAAAAAGGTCAAACTGAGCTATAAAGACCAACGTGAACTTGAGCAACTTCCTGCTGAAATCGAGAAATTGGAAGTTGAACAAGCCGAGCTTTCTGACAAACTTGCAGATGGTTCGTGGTTTGTGTCTGATGCAGATGCTGCGACTCAAGCAAGCCAACGCCTCGCAGAAATTGAAGAATTACTGCTTGAAAAATTAGAGCGTTGGGATGAACTTGAGCAAATGAGTAAAGGAAATTAATTTACGCTCTTCCATACAGTTTAAATAACAAAAAAGCCTCCTGAAATTAAGGGGGCTTTTTTCAGAGTATATAAATATTTAAGACCCAAACTCTACAAACACACGTGATGAAAGATTAAGTTTAGTCAGCCTTAATATTTTAAAATATCACTCTGATTGAATATAAGACTTATAAAAATAATTATGATATACCTACCAGTATAATAATATTTAAGGATATTTCCGTGCTAGATCTCTCTCAAATTTTGGCATTCGGACTCATTTGCTTGGCGATGGTACTCACCCCGGGTCCAAACATGATTTATCTTATCTCTCGTTCCATTAGTCAGGGCAAACTCGCAGGTTTTATTTCCCTAGGTGGCGTTGCGGTTGGTTTTGTATTTTATATGCTCTGCGCTTCTTTCGGAATCACAGCGCTTGTGGTCGCAGTTCCCTATGCCTATGACACGATTCGTATTGTCGGTGCCATATATTTACTCTGGCTTGCATGGAAAGCCTTACGTCCAAATGCTGCGCCTATTTTCAGTGTAAAAGACTTATCTATCGATTCACCATTAAAATTATTTTTAATGGGCTTTTTGACAAATTTACTGAATCCAAAAATTGCAATTATGTATTTGTCTTTATTGCCACAGTTTATTCACCCACAACAAGGCAGTATTTTAGCGCAGTCCATTCAACTCGGGACCATACAAATTTTTGTAAGTGTTTCAGTCAATGCACTGATTGTATTTTCTGCAGGTAGCATTGCGCTCTTTCTACAGCAAAAACCGTTTTGGGCAAGTATTCAACGCTGGATTATGGGGACTGTCTTAGCTGGACTCGCTGTTCGTATTCTTCTAGAACATCGCCGATAACCTACTTTATTTTTCTTTACCAGCTCTAAACCTTCAATTTACTCCTGTGTATTACGACGATAAATTCAGTTCGTGATACACTTTTGGCAGTTTTAACTTTTAGATTTTTTATATCGTTATGAGCCAAAAGCAGCCTTATACGCCCGGTGAGTTTCAGTGGTCCTTTTTATTACCTAAATATTGGGGTGTATGGATTGCGATTACTTTCCTCATGCTTTTGGCTATTTTACCGTGGGCGATTCAATGGCGTTTGGCTCACGGGTTAGCAAATATCGCTTGGAAATATTTAAAATCTCGCCGCAAAACCACTATTCGCAATTTAGAAGTTTGCTTTCCCGAGTGGTCATCTGAAAAAGTACAGCAACAAGCAAAACAAGTTTTTGTAGATATGATGCTTGGTATTTTTGAGACCTTAAACGCTTGGTATAAACCTTACTGGTTTAAAAACCGTGTCACGATTGAAGGCTTAGAGCACATTACCAATGCTCAAGCTCAGGGCAAAGGCGTTTTATTACTGGGAACTCACAGTACTTTGCTTGATGCTGGTGGTTATGTGTGTGCTCAATATTTTGAGCCAGATGTTGTGTATCGTCCTCAAAATAATCCCCTTCTCGACATGCTGATTTATCGCTGTCGAGCAACGATTTACAAAGCTCAAATCGATCATGATGATATGCGGGGCTTAATTCGCCACCTTAAAGATGGTGATGCCATTTGGTATAGTCCCGACCAAGATTTCGGACTCAAGCAAGGTGTTATGGCACCGTTTTTTGGAGTGCCAGCTGCTACAGTCACAGCCCACCGTCGTTTATTAAAAATCTCCAAAGCGGTTGCTGTCCCTTTATATTTTTATCGTCATGGCGATGTACAGAACCCTAAATATCATATCTTGATTGAACCTGCGGTCGACAATATGCCAAGTGAAGATGAAGTCGATGATGCAACCCGTGTGAATAAGATTATTGAGAATCAGCTTCGTATCGCACCAACTCAATATATGTGGTTTCATCGTCGATTTAAGACACGTCCTGAGGGATATGAAGAGATCTACTAAGATAAAACTGTAATGATTTTAAAGTGGTAGTAAGCACAGCCTCAATTTAAAGTGAAACTCAAATACTTTCGAATAGGCAGACCTTACTTTTTAGGGATAAAAAGTAAGCAAAAATCCTTTGTTCCGCTGATGTTACTTCCATGTAACACAGCGAAACAGCGACATCCATGTCGCTAACACGATAGTAAATTCCGGATAATGATTTAGTTTGAAATGATGTATCTGTAGATGATCCATCTTTTATGAATGTATAAGGCAAAAAACAATGAAAGTGATGCAACTTCTCCCTGAACTCAATAGCGGTGGCGTAGAACGCGGCACACTGGAAATTGCACGTGCACTGGTTGCACAAGGCCACCAATCTTTGGTTGTATCAAATGGCGGACGATTAGTGTCTCAACTTGAAGCTGAGGGTTCTAAACATTTAACGCTACCAATTCATAAAAAATCTTTATCGAGTTTATGGCAAATTCGCCCTTTACGTCGACTTATTGAAGAGCATCAACCCGATATTGTTCATGTACGCTCACGTGTGCCAGCTTGGCTTACCCATTTTGCCTTAAAAGGAATACCAGCACATAAGCGCCCTCACCTCATCAGCACAGTACATGGTTTCTATTCAGTTAATCGTTATAGTGCAATTATGACTCAGGCCGAGAAAGTGATTGCCGTTTCTGACAGCGTAGTTAAATACATTACTGACCATTATAAAAATTGTCCACCACAAGATATTGTCCGGATTTATCGAGGGATTGATCCAGCTGCTTTCCCGCATAACTATCAACCTTCAGCACAGTGGTTTAATCAGGTTTTTAATGACTTTCCTGAACTCGAAAATAAATTTTTACTATGCTTGCCTGGTCGTATTACCCGCTTAAAGGGACATGAGAGCTTAATTGAGTTAATGCAACAACTTCAGGCACAATATCCTCAACTACATGCTGTGGTTGTAGGTGGTGCTGATGCTAAAAAACAGGCTTATTTAAGTGAGTTGCAAAGCACCATTCAAAACAAAGGTCTCGCAGATAAGATCACCTTTGTAGGACATCGCTCAGATATACGCGAATGGCTCGCTTTTAGCGACATCGTGCTCTCTCTATCCAATCAAGCAGAAACATTCGGTAGAACAGCATTAGAAGCGCTGTCAGTCGGTACGCCGGTGATTGGTTGGAACCGTGGAGGTGTTGCCGAGATTTTATCTAATGTATATCCACAAGGTCTTGTTGAAGCCGAAAATGAAAAAGCCTTAGTAGAAACAGTAAAGCATCATATTGAACAACCTCAAACAGTCGCTCCTGTGACCATGTTCAGTTTAAAAGATATGTGCGATCAGACCCTTGAGCTATATCAAAGTGTATTGAAATAACATAATAAAAAACCCGCGATCATCGCGGGTTTTTTATTAACTAAAAGAAAGCAGTCTTATTTAAATGTTGCTTCATAAGCAGCAGCTTTTTCATAGTCATATTGTTTTTCCCACTTACTGATAACAAGTACAGCAAGCGCGTTACCAACAACGTTCAACGCAGTACGTGCCATATCCATAATACGGTCAACACCAGCAATAAATGCTAAGCCTTCTACAGGAATACCAACACTACCTAATGTCGCTAATAACACTACGAATGATACGCCAGGAACACCTGCAATACCTTTAGAAGTAATCATTAATGTTACAACCAAAATAACTTGTTGGCTGATTGACATTTCGATACCGTAAAGCTGTGCAATAAAGATTGCTGCAATACTTTGGTAAAGCGTAGAACCATCAAGGTTAAATGAATAACCTGTTGGAATTACAAAACTAGAAATTGCTTTTGGCGCGCCATAAGCTTCCATTTTTTGCATAATACGCGGTAAAACTGTTTCTGAACTTGCAGTCGAATATGCCAAAATTAATTCATCTTTCAAGATCTTAAGCAAAGTAAAGATATTGATACTGAACATTTTTGCAGTTAAACCAAGTACCACTAAAGCAAAGAACAAGATTGCACCGTAAACCAATACAACCAATTTACCTAATGGAATAAGTGAAGCGAAACCGAAGTTTGCAACAGTTACAGCGATCAAACCAAATACACCCACTGGCGCATATTTCATGATGATGTGCGTTACGCGGAACATTGTTTCCGATACAGCATGAAATACATTTAATAATGGGTCTTTAGTTGTAGCTGGTAATGAAGATAGACCAATACCAAAAAGTACAGCAAAGAAAATCACTGGTAACATTTCGCCATGCGCCATTGAACTAATAATGTTCGTTGGGATAAGCGATAATATTGTCTGCATGATGCCATGAGACTGTGACTGAACTTCTTCAGTTGTATGCTTATATTGAGAAATATCTGTTTGAACCAGCTGAGACATATCAATGCCTGAACCTGGGTGGAAGATATTCGCTGCAACTAAGCCAACCAAAATAGCAATAGTAGTAATAATTTCGAAATAGAGAATGGTTTTAAAACCAAGACGCCCTAGACTTTTTGTACTGCCTACACCAGCAATACCTAAAATCAATGTAGAGAAAACGATTGGAATAACAATCATTTTAATCAGGCTAATAAAGATCTTACCTAATGGAGTAAGAACGTTATTTACAATGCTATCTTTGATTTCAGGCTGATTATGTAAAACAGCCCCGACAACTATCCCTAGGATTAAAGCAATTAAAATTTGCCACGCAAGGCTAAATTTAAAATTCTTCATAAGACAATCCTTATGCACCGCAAAGTATCAAATATGAGAGGGAGAAGAACACTATTTTTATAGTGAAACCTCAATATGTACACTAATTTCCAAACAGAAATTTAAATGCACAAGCAAATCACAACCCGCCGATCCGGCGAAGTAAACAACAATGCCTGTTGACGATCCAACATGTCAACGATCGGCACATTCTATTGAGATTTGCCAATTAAACAAGTCCAATTTATACCTAAATAGATCAAAGCCTATATTTATTCTTCAATAATCTATAAAAACAAAAACTTATTTAAAAAAAATTTTGTATCTATTTTCATTGAAAAAGGGCTCGGATATATAAAAAAATTTCTGGACTACTACCTATAATTAAATAGATTTTTAAATTAAGAGAACCTTAAAATATTTCTTTAATTTATAATTAATTAAATGGTACTTATATAAAATATCAACCCGAGTTCTGCGTCCTGCAAAACTCGGGTAAATGAGGTTGTGCTTTCAGGTTATATAATTCTTTTTATCGCTTCCGTTCTAACATCTTATCCGTGATGTCGTTCCATATCAGCTTAGTGCATCCTTACTTGGGATAATCCATTCCCGCTTCCGTGTGCCGATGAATGTAGAATACGGGTTTTAGCTCTCCCTGCCTATTGGACCTAGACTCAAATCTTTGTACGATATTGCTTACAACTCGCTTTTATATACTTTTCCCTTTATAAGGTTCTGTAATTTCATCAGTCACGACTTTTTCTTCTTTTTCAGCCTTAGCAATACCCTCTTGTATTGCAGCTTTAGCTTCTTTTGCATCTTCTTCAGTTTCTTCAACTTCTTCTTGAATCTGCTCAAATATTCGTCCTGTTTGTAAAACCACATAAACAGGAAAATGGTCCGATCCAATATGAGATAAACGTTGCATCTTTATCAAACCAAAATCTGTGCTATGAAAGATATGATCAAGTGACCAGCGTAATAAAGGATAGTCAGCATGAAAGGTATTAATAAAATGTCGTCCAACACGCGGATCGAGCAACCCACTAATACGTTGAAATAAACGAGTTGTGCGTGACCATGCGACATCGTTTAGATCTCCCATCACGATACAACTTTCATCTAGATCTTTAATCTGATCTCCAACAATTAAAAGTTCTGCATCTCGTAGTGTTGAATCTTTTGCTTCAGTTGGACTAGGGGGTTTAGGATGCAAACAGTAGAGCTGAACAGGCATTCCAGAGGGCAAGATTACAGTGGTATGAATAGAAGGAATTTCATTACTTAGAATGAATTTAACCTCTGTATTTTTAAGAGGGAGTCGACTATATAAATGCATGCCATACAAGTTATCCAGAGGGACTGGCACACGGTATGGATAATCTTCCTCAATTTCTTTTAATGCATTTTCCCAAGTCTTGTCAGTTTCTAACGTCAATAATAAATCAGGTTTTAATGTCCGCACATGCTCAAGTAATAAATGATATTTATCATTGGGTGTGAGTACATTAGATACAATAAGTGAAATTTGTTTTTGAGGATCTAATTGCTTTGGTTTAACTTTTTTAACCTGCTTTTTCCAAAACAATGTATAAGGTAAAACCATTTTAAGTTGATAAGCAAGTGCTGCGATAAGTACCGCAAGTAAAATCTCACGCCATAGATTCCATTCAGTTGGCCAAAACAACATGCCCATTAAAGCAATTAGCCCAACAAACAAAATTTGTAACCGTGGAAAATCAGCGCCTCGAAACCACCACTCATCACGAGGGATCAGTGACCAGAAAGTCAACCAAATCACCACTACAGACACAACTTCGATATAAATCATTGAAATTTCTCTTTTAAGATGATTTGTTTTTTAATGTTTTTGTCATCTTTATCAATTTTGTATGTAACATAAACAAGATATTCTACTCAATAAAATTGCTGTTTTGATTCTGTAACGCTTGCAGTTGTGAGCACTTTTGATACACTCAACTCCCCCTAACAATTTTAACGCACCGAGGCAAAATGACATGAAAGTAGGTCTGGTCGGTTGGCGCGGGATGGTCGGTTCCGTCCTTATGCAACGTATGGTTGAAGAGAATGATTTTGCTCATATTGAGCCATTCTATTTCTCTACCAGTAATGCAGGTGGTGAAGCTCCTTCATTTGGTGGTAAGACTGCTCCAGCACTTATGGAAGCTACAGACATTACCAGTCTGAAGCAAATGGATGTCATTATTACCTGCCAAGGTGGCGACTACACATCTGAAGTTTTCCCACAGTTAAAAGCAACTGGTTGGGATGGCTACTGGATTGATGCAGCATCTACTTTACGTATGTCTGATGATGCAATCATCGTTCTTGATCCAGTTAACCTTAACGTGATTAAAGACGGTTTAGCGAAAGGTACTAAAACTTTCGTTGGTGGTAACTGTACCGTATCACTTATGTTGATGGGTGTGGGCGCACTTTTCCAAAACAATTTGGTTGAGTGGATGACTGCGATGACTTATCAAGCAGCATCAGGTGCTGGCGCACAAAACATGCGTGAGTTGTTAACAGGTATGGGTTACTTATACAACAATACCAAGACTTTGTTAGATGATCCTAAATCTGCAATTCTTGATATTGACCGCCAAGTTGCTGAGTTACAACGTGGCGAAGGTTTCCCTTCTGCGAACTTTGGTGTGCCACTTGCGGGTTCATTAATTCCTTACATTGATAAACAGCTTGAAAGCGGTCAATCTAAAGAAGAGTGGAAAGGTCAAGTTGAAACCAACAAGATTTTAGGTAACTCTCAAATCGTTCCTATTGATGGTCACTGTGTTCGTATCGGTGCAATGCGTTGCCACTCTCAAGCATTAACGATCAAACTGAAAAAAGATGTTCCGCTTGATGAGATCGAAGATATGATTCGTAACTCAAACCAGTGGGCTAAAGTTGTACCAAATACACGTGAAGCATCGATGACCGATCTTACACCTGTAGCTGTGACTGGTACCTTAACTGTACCTGTAGGCCGTTTACGTAAACTCAATATGGGTAAAGAGTATCTCGGTGCATTCACAGTAGGCGATCAGCTACTTTGGGGTGCTGCTGAACCTTTACGTCGTATGTTACGTATTTTAGTTGAATACAAAAGCTCATAATTTGACCTGAATTATTCAGTCAAAATAAAAAGCCGATCACATTTGATCGGCTTTTTCGTAACTGGTTTGTGAAAAATTAACAATTTATTTACATTTCATTATTGTATAATTTTGAACGACTTTACGACTGATCAGGTCATGGATTGAGATGACTGCATATAACAAATTAAAAATTGCCATTTTCACCATTATGTCTTCGCCTTCTGTTTATGCGATTACATTAGATCCTATTCAAATTCAATCTGCACCTGGGGAATTACTTTATGCAGAAATGAATTTTCAGCAAGCGGATCCTAACACTCCCTTGCAAGTCAGTTTAGCCACTCAAGAAGATCTCAATGGTTTGGGAGTCACTCACCAACCTCCTGGTAATCTAAATTTTTATACACGTCAAAATGGCCAAGGTTCTGGCGTTATTGTGATTACCTCATCTCGTCCTATTATTGATCCCGAACTGAATATTGTCGTAAAAGTCAGTGAGGGTAATGCAACTCGCCTTCAACATATTAAAACCGTTTTAAAGCCATCGCCTATCAAAAAGGTAGCTGCTAACGAAACTCCACTTTCACCACAATTTATCGTAAATGAAAAAGACATTGCGTTAAACCTACCTGAAAGTACTCAGTATACACCTGCTGAGACAGCAACACCTGTAGCCGAAACTACAGCTAATGAGCGCAATCTAAACATTAGCACTGGAACTGCTCCTGCTTTGAATAACTCGGCTCCAGCAACGCCTTTTACCGAAAAACCTGCGACTCAAGCGCCACAGCAAACTATCGCAGCAATGAGTAATGAACCATCTGTTGTAGAAAAACAGCCTGCCGCTTCTCTTAAACCGAGCAGTGACAATCAAACAACTACAGTCAAAAAAGCGGCTCAACCTAAGCCTGCTCAACAAAAAAATGCATTAAGTAAAAATACACCGAAAAAGCAAAAAATCAGCACCTATAAAGGCCCAGCCCCTACAGGTAAATATGTCGTGCAGCGTAATGAATCTTTATGGACTATTGCCAATCGTATTGCAGCACAGACCAAACAACCTGTAGCTAAAGTCATGCGAGATATCCAAGCTCAAAACCGACATGCTTTTATTCAAGGTGATGTAAACCGTTTGCGTCAGGGAATTTCACTAAACTTAACAACAGCAAATACAGCTAAGGCTTCACATACAAAATCTAAATCGAGTGAAACTAATTTAGCAAAAGCATCTTCTGGTAGAGCTAAATATCGCTTACAACAAGCAGAAATGAGCATTGTGGCAGAGAACAGCCCAAATTCTACTCATGGAAGTGCAAAAAAGAGCACACAACAAGGTCAAAACAATACTGAGTTAGCAGTAAAAGTTATGACAACTCGAGAAAAAACCGTTACATTACAAAGGAATGTAACCAAACTAAATCAAACTTTAAGTTTAAAAGACCAACGTATTCAACTTCTGAATGCGCGTTTGGCAGAGTTACAACAGCAGTTAAAAGCACAGCAACAAACTCACAAGCAAAAACATTAAGTTAAAACCAGAGTTAGCTCGCTTTATATTGCAAAATTTTATTTTTTAAGGGGAAAGTAATGTTATATGTGATTCCGTTTATCATATTACTCGTGGTCGCCGTTGTTTTAAAAAAGCGTGAGAATGGCCAAAAACAAGAGACCACCTCCCCAAAAAGTATAAGTAAAAAATCGGGCAAAAAAGCGAGTGGTAAATCGAGTAAAAGCTCGCGCGAAAAAAGTAAAGCCAATGTAGTTGAAGAAGTCGCTCCTGCCCTTCCACAAAGTAGTCCTGTACCTGAGGCTGTTCGCCAAAATATTATACAACTCATTCGAGAAAAACAGTTTTCAGCAGCTGAAGCTCAAGTCAATCAGGCACTAAAAAAAGACAATACCCAACACGAATTGTATTTATTACTTCTTGAAGTTCATATTGCTCAAAAAGATGAATTTGCGATTCAACAACTTATTAGCCACATTCGCAGCTTGGCATTAAATGAAATAGCGATTAAAGCAGAAGCAAGACAAAAAGAATATGAGTCATCAAGACAACCTGATGCTATTGAGTTTCCTCAAGCTAAAGCACATGAAGAACCACAAGCTATATCGGACACAACTGCTCAGTTTGACCAATTAACAACAAGTTCTTCTGAGACTTCTTTTGATGACTTGCAGAAAGACTATGCTCCTGTAAAACAAGAACCTGCTGTTGAAGTTGAACCTTTAGAGTTTAACTTTTCATTTGAAAAAACTGCAACTACAGAAAATACCAGCCAACCTGTAGATAAATCAGAAGTATCAACATCTCAGCAAGTATCCGAAGTATCTTCATCTCAAGAAACAAATGAGTTAGCTGATTTAGAGTTTTCTTTTGACTTGGCACCTCTGCATGAAACTGAGAATAAGACTCAAGCAGTAGAGGTAAAAGCAGATCAAGAGAGTAGCATCAATGCATTAGATTTTAATCTTGACTTAAATCCTTCAAGTTCAGAAACGAAATCTGTTGAACAAGCTACATCATTAGATGAACTTACACTCGTAGAACAAGCTACATCATTAGATGAACTTACACTCGTAGAACAAGCGCCATTAGAAGCGACTTCTATCGCATCGCTTGAGTTTTCGTTGGATGAGCCTGCCTTAGTTAAAGCACCAGAGCTTGAAATTCAAAACCCTATAGATGTAGTAAATGAAGTTGTTACGCAAACTCAAATAGAAGATCCTCTTCTAGAAGCTTTTCCAGAATTAAAACAAGTAAATGAAAATGAGCTTGACTTAAAACTGGCTGAGCAATACATCAAATTTGGAGCGAACCAAGCAGCACGCAATTTACTACAGGCTGATGAGCAAAAATTCAACACAGAACAACAACAACATGCGAAAAACCTACTTAATCGCATAGCTTCTTAGAACTGTTCGATTTACCATAAGCAGTCAGAGATGACTGCTTTTTTATGCCTGCAAAAATATGAAAAAAATAGCCTTATTTTATATGGGTGGTACTTTTGGTTGCATTGGTGAACCTTTAGCTCCGATGCCTTATGACCAATTCTTGCCTCAACTGGAAAAAGTGATTCCCCCACACTTAACAGTCGACTGCTTTGCTGCACCCAATATTGTCGATAGCAGTGCATGTACGGCACCTGATTGGTTACGCCTCATTCAACGCATACAACAACTACAACTTGAAGGCTATCAACATTTCGTTGTTATTCACGGTACAGATACACTCAGTTATGCAGCTGCAACCCTAGCCCGCTTTTTAGGCCAAAGCTGTCATATTGTGATTACTGGTAGCCAATACCCGTTACTCAATATTCAAGGTGATAATACTCGTGAATTTACTGATGCAATTGAGAACTTATATCTTGCATTAGAACAAGTGATTGCCCTACCTGTAGGTGCATATCTTGCATTCCATCATCAAGTATTCCATGCACAAACTGCTTTAAAAACGCATACAACTGAACTCGATGCATTTTCAGGTTTAAGTAGTGAAGTTGAGTTTACGCCTCAGCAAAATGAATTAATCGTACAAGATGCTCAAATTGAAAAAGCTGCTTCATTCCAAATTTTAAACTGGATGATGCAACCGATTGCAACACAGCACTTGGTACAGCAATTACGTCACTTACTTCCTGCCCCACCACACTTTTTGGTGTTACAAGGCTTTGGTACAGGCAATATCGCAGTAAACCCTGAACTATTGGCAACCTTAGATGAACTGTATGCTCATGGTTGTGTTCCTATCTTGGCGACACAGGTGACCTTTGGCGGCATTGATCAACGTTATGCAATTAGTGCTTGGGCCAAAACTGCAAAAATTGTCATTAATGATGCGCATAGTCATGCAGATCTTTATGCAAAAGCACTCCAAATCTATTTAAAATACCCAACCCCAGAACAATGGCTCAGCCATTGGAATGAAAATTTGCATTAAATAGAGGTAAAGCTATGCAACGTTATGCGGTCGGTATTGAGTTTAGCGGAGTTCAATATCGAGGATGGCAAACACAACAGCCAGGCGTTGCCAGCGTTCAGGAAACCATTGAGCGTGTACTCAGCAAAATCGCAGATGAACCTATTGCACTTCACGGTGCGGGCCGAACAGATGCGGGAGTACATGCAACGAATATGGTGGCACACTTCGATACGAACGCCATTCGTCCAGAAATGGGATGGTTGAGAGGAGCAAATAGCCAGTTACCTAAAGATATTTCCATTCAGTGGATTAAACTGATGGATGAAAACTTTCATGCACGCTTTAAGGCGACGGCTCGACGTTACCGCTATGTTATTTATAACGCTCCTTGTCGCCCAGCCCTCTTACATAAACAGGTCACGCACATTTACCAACAGCTAGATGTGCAAAAGATGATTAAAGCTGCCAGCAAATTTGAAGGTACGCATAACTTTGAAACCTTTCGCGCAGCAGCATGCCAGTCCAATAAGCCTGTACGACATGTAACGCATTGCCGTCTATTTGAACATGGCCGCTACTTGGTCTTAGATATTCAAGCAGATGGTTTTTTACACCATATGGTGCGTAATATTGTCGGATGCTTACTCGAAATTGGTCAAGGTATGTATGAAATAGACCATATCGATGCGATGTTTGCGGCACAAGATCGTAAAGCTGCAGGTGTCACTGCTCCACCTGATGGTCTCTACTTTATTCAATGTTATTACCCTGAGCAATTTGACTTGCCACAGCCACCACTTGGACCACATTGGCTAAACCTACCTGAGTAGGCTTAACCAATTTTAGTATTTAACGGTGTTGTTTACGCTTACGGTACTCAACTGGTGTTTCATTGGTCCAGCGTTTAAACGCACGATAAAATGTACTTGGTTCAGAGAAACCCGTTAAATACACAATACGCTCTACGCTCTCACTGGTATTTGCCAAAAGTTTTTTAGCCAAACGACAACGGTAGTCAGAAAGTATTTGCTGAAAACTGGTATTCGCTTCACTTAACTGTGTCCGTAAACGGCGCGGTGTAATATTTAATTGTGCTGCTACAGTTTCTAGCGTAGTTTCTCCACTTTCAAGTGTCGAACCAATCGCACGGCGAACTTCACCTACTAAATCATAACGAGCCAGTTCTTGTAACTTTTCAATTGCGAGCTGCTCATGCAATTGCAATAGTTCAGGTTCTGCTTGCCAAAGTTGGAAGTCTAAAATGGCAGGGTCAAAATATAGCCTTGTTTCTTTCTGACCTAAACTTACTGGGCAGCCATAAACGCGGAAATATTCATCTTCAGAAGCACCTTCACTGAAATTAAAATCGATGAAGATCGGATGAAATTGCCCTTCGGTAATAAATTTGAAGAATCGAAGCACACCTGAAATCGCACATTCTGAAAAATGACGATTAACCAGATTATCAGCACCAATTTGTTCACCATTGGTCAAATAACAACGTCCATCTTCGACGACCAGTTTTGCATCAAATGCATCACTAATGAGACGTTGGTAAGCCAAAGCTCGTTTAAGCCCTTCACCAAAGGTTTCACTACTAATAAATAAGTGTTCAATGACCTGACCACGGTATAAAGGCAAATGTTCACCTAAATGCAAACCGATGTCCGGGTCTTTACTGACTTCCTGAGCAGCAGTCCAAAAGGCATACTGTGCACTTAACGGAGTACGTGCATTGGTATCGACCTGATTTAAAGCGACTCCCGCTTTAGTTAATATTTCTTCTGTTGGCAATCCTGCACGACGAATTGCTTGATAGCCAAAACGTAATACAACTGATGCATCTGTTAGCTGACCCACGCAGTGCCCTTCCATGTAGATACTTCATTGATACTTAGGAGCTGTTGACTCTTTTTTCATGAACAGTCCCTAATAACTATGATTTTAGATTAGCGTTGATTGACCAAACTGACAACAGAATTAGAGTTGTTTTGTGAAAAAAATTACATCTTTTTTTACTAGTCATAGTTTAACCAGATGCTTTAACAAGAAGATGTCTATCTTGTTTTTTTTAAATAAATTGACTATAATTTGCGCCTTTCCAATTTGATCATCAGGTAGGCTATGGCCAATAAAGAGGAACTCATTGAGTTCGAAGGCGTTGTCACCGAAACGCTTCCTAATACGATGTTCCGTGTACGTCTTGAAAACGGTCACGAAGTTATTGCACACATTTCTGGTAAAATGCGTAAACACTATATCCGTATTCTTACTGGCGACAGTGTGAAAGTCGAAATGACTCCATATGACTTAACTAAAGGTCGTATTACGTACCGTGCTCGCTAATTAGTGAATGCAAAAAAGCCACATCATGAAGTGGCTTTTTTATTGCGTTATTTATTCACTTAATCGACTGGTTTTACAACCAACTGTTTGGCATTCACGTAATCTTTCTTGTAGCCAATGGTTTCTTTCCTGCGTTGTCTGTAAACGACACTGCACGTCTACACTATTTCTATTTGAATCTGTACATTCAGCATCACGTTGACGTATCCAAGCAAGCTGAGACTTCTTAAGCGTACTTCGTTGCGCTGTATTCAATTTTGCTCTTAATGCCTGATAGTTTTTATTTAGATCAGCATCAGCACTCGCATAGATTTTATTTGTACAGTAAATATCATCATAGGTATTACGCGTAGTGTCACAGTTATCGGCATATACCGCTGTTACTCCAAAGCTGCATAAAAATGCTAAAAGTATTTTTTTCATCATGTTTTCCTTAAGTTTTTTACGAAATAATTATAAAGCCTTTTGGATATGAGTATGGATTCCTAGATAAACTCATCCTCCATTTATCATAAACTTCCTTTTTTTCTTTACAAGCTAAGCAATCCAACCTACCGTTATCTAATAATAAATATAATTTGATAGAGAGAAAAATGAATATACAGACCCTATGTCGAATAAGTTTGCTCTCAGTGATGCTTATTTATTTGAACGGTTGTGCAACTGATCCACACCAATCTGTCGGCTTACAGGAATATTTAAAAAGCTTTCTTGGTAAGTCATCTACCACTATTCAGCAAGAATTAAACTTACGTAGCCTTGGTTTTCAAATTGCTCATGTTCCCGAAAAAACATCAAATCAACTCATCTACACAATTTTACGACCATTAAGTATTCCCATTCCTATGGTGAGTAATCTTGAAATGGGTGGTAATCCCGTCCCTATTCAATCGGGGGCTTTAGGGAGCAATTCTTACGATATTAATTTTAGTTGCAAAGTTATTTTTCAGCTTAAAAATGATATCGCTGAATCAATCCAATATCAGGGCAAAGCCTGTTAAAACCTTTCAACAATAAAAAAACGCGGCTTAAAGCCGCATTTTTTTAGCAAAATAGCAATTAAGCAAGAGCAGCAACAACTGCTTCGCCCATCTCAGCTGTACCTACCTTAGTCATGCCTTCAGACATAATATCGGCTGTACGGAAACCTTGATCAAGTACTTGCCCTACCGCATCTTCAATTGCTTTAGCAGCAGCTTCTTCACGGAATGTATAACGAAGCATCATTGCAACAGAAAGAATCGTTGCTAATGGGTTTGCTACATTTTGCCCCGCGATATCAGGTGCTGAACCATGACAAGGTTCGTACATGCCTTTGCCACTTTCATCTAAAGATGCTGATGGCAACATACCGATTGAACCTGTAAGCATTGCTGCTTCATCAGACAAGATATCGCCAAACAAGTTACCAGTAACAATCACATCAAACTGTTTTGGCGCACGGACAAGCTGCATTGCTGCGTTGTCTACATACATATGTGAAAGTTGAATATTTGGATAGTTCGCTTGCTGTAAGTCAGTAACCGTTTGCTTCCAAAGCTCTGTCACTTCTAAAACGTTTGCTTTATCTACTGAACAAACTTTACCACCACGTAATCCTGCAAGTTCAAAAGCCACTTTGGCAATGCGCTTAATTTCACTTTCAGAATAAACGTCAGTGTTATAGCCTTGTTTTTCACCATTTTCGAGTTCACGAATACCACGTGGCTGACCAAAGTAGATACCACCAGTAAGTTCACGAACAATTAAAATATCTAAACCAGAAACAATCTCAGGTTTTAAACTAGAAGCATCGGCTAATTGTGGATATAAAATCGCTGGGCGCAAGTTAGCAAACAAGTTAAGTTCACTACGAATTTTTAAAAGACCACGTTCAGGGCGAATAGAACGTTCAATGGTGTCCCATTTTGGTCCGCCAACGGCACCTAATAAAATGGCATCAGCTTTCTTTGCTTGCTCGCTTGTTACAGCTGGGTACGGTTCACCATGAGCATCAATCGCTGCACCACCCAATAGGCCATGTTCCCAAGTCAACGACAAATTAAATTTTTCATTTACTTTATTTAATACTTTTTCTGCTGCCCCAACAATTTCAGGACCAATACCATCGCCAGCCAAAATTAAAATCTGTTTAGACATGAAGTTTTCCATTTTCAAAGACAAGACAGCGTTATGACTGTCGTGGTGTTAGTTTTTTCTGTTCGAGAAATTCACCGAGTCCTGTGGTTACATCAAATGGTCGACAAAAACGGCGAATGACACGCCCATCCTGCTCTAAGTCAACACATAATGGATCTGGTACAGAAACATTGAGCAAACTGCCCGAACGGTTAGATTTGTCTCGGTACATTTTAAACATATAGCGATGATTAGCTTTAAATTGGTGAATAACATGGATCGTTTCTGCCCGATCTGGAGAAATCGGATAAAAACGAATGACCACTTCATATTGCTTAGCAGGTACAGACAGATACAAACTATTGCTTTGACTCAACAGCGAACCATTTAATCTCACAATTCCTTGATGAATTGCCTGATTACTAATTCTGCGTGTCTGTGCATCAACGACAGTAATATCATTTAGTCGTTCGAATTCGCAACTTTTTGCACCCGAACAATATATTGCTGCATTCTGCCCCAAATTTTCATGTTTGGCCTGCTTAATACGAACAGTATCGACCACATTGTAAGTGCTTTGACAAGCACTGAGTGTTATTGCGCACAGGCCCAACAAAAAGCTATGAGTAACGTTCCTCTTCATTGTTCAAGCCCAATCCTCATCTAGTGCATAATTTTAAGGTGTTTTTATGCTTTAGCATGTTAGCAAGAGTTTGAACACGACGCCATGACTATGTTTAAAATGTACCAAAAGGTTAATTTATCTCTTGGAATACCCAAGGACGAACCTGTTTAGTTTTTTCTTCATAAGCGCGAATTGCATCTGCATTTTGAAGAGTTAAACCAATATCATCCAAGCCATTTAACAAGCAATGCTTACGAAATGGATCTACCTCGAATTTAAATGCTTCGCCATTTGGTGTACGAACTTCTTGCGCAGCTAAATCAATAGTTAATTGATAACCTTCATTCGCAGCACATTCTTTAAATAACTGATCAACAATGTTCTCAGGCAAAATGACTGGCAACATGCCGTTTTTAAAACAGTTATTAAAGAAAATATCCGCAAAACTTGGAGCAATAACAGTACGGAAACCATATTCGTTTAATGCCCAAGGTGCATGCTCACGGCTTGAACCACAACCAAAGTTAGTACGAGCAATTAAAACAGTTGCCCCTTGATAACGTGGCTGATTCAAAACAAAGTCAGGGTTCTTTGGGCGTACTGAGTTATCTTGACCCGGGTAGCCTTCATCTAAATAGCGAAGTTCATCGAATAAGTTGTCGCCAAAACCAGTACGTTTAATCGATTTTAAAAACTGTTTTGGAATAATTAAATCTGTATCGACATTGGCACGATCTAATGGTGCAACGATACCTTGTTCAACTGTATAAGCTTTCATGGTTTGCTCCAGACCGAATTAAAATGAACGAACGTCAACAAAATGACCCGCGATTGCAGCCGCCGCTGCCATTGCCGGACTCACCAAGTGAGTACGACCACCATTCCCTTGACGACCTTCAAAGTTACGGTTTGATGTAGATGCACAGTGTTCGCCCGGTTGTAACTTGTCTGCATTCATTGCTAAACACATTGAACAACCCGGTTCACGCCACTCAAAGCCAGCTTCCAAGAAAATTTTATCCAAACCTTCTTTTTCTGCCTGTTGTTTAACTAAACCAGAACCCGGAACAATCATCGCTTGCTTAATGCTAGAAGCCACTTTACGGCCTTTAACTACTTCAGCAGCAGCACGAATATCTTCAATACGTGAGTTGGTGCAAGAACCAATAAACACACGGTCAAGCTGAATATCAGCCAATGCCTGACCTGCATTTAAACCCATATATTGATACGCACGCGTCCAGTCACTACGTTGTACGTCATCTTTGGCTTGTTCTAAGGTTGGTACAGCTTTCGACACTGGAATCACCATCTCAGGTGAAGTACCCCAAGACACTTGTGGTTCAATCTCTGCGCCATTTAACTCAACTACTGCATCAAAAACAGCATCATTGTCTGAATGTAAAGTATTCCAGTAAGCAACCGCTTGTTCCCACTGCTCACCTTTTGGTGCGTAGCTACGGTCTTTTACGTATTCAATAGTCTTATCATCAACTGCAACCATACCAACACGTGCACCCGCTTCAATCGCCATGTTGCAAACGGTCATACGCCCTTCAATCGACATGTCACGGAAAACTTGACCACCAAACTCGATTGCGTAGCCTGTACCACCCGCAGTACCAATTTTACCGATAATGGCCAACACAACATCTTTTGGTGTTACACCCTTACCTAAAACGCCATCAACACGAACCAACATGTTTTTTGATTTTTTCTGAATCAAACATTGTGTCGCTAAAACATGTTCAACTTCAGATGTTCCAATACCATGCGCCAAACAACCAAAAGCTCCGTGAGTCGCAGTATGTGAGTCACCGCACACCACAGTCATGCCCGGCAAAGTTAAGCCCTGTTCAGGACCAACGACATGCACAATACCTTGGCGAATGTCATTAATACCAAATTCAACAATATTAAAAGCCTTACAGTTATCATCTAAAGTTTGAACCTGAATACGAGATGTATCATCTTCAATACCCGCAATACCCTGATCACGCTCTTTTTTAGAAGTAGGAACATTATGGTCTGGCGTAGCCACGTTTGCACTTAAGCGCCACGGTTGACGACCCGCAAGTTGCAAACCTTCAAATGCTTGTGGACTTGTTACTTCATGCAATAAATGACGGTCGATATAAAGTAAGCACGAACCATCATCACGCTCTGTAACTACGTGGTCATCCCACAATTTGTCATATAAAGTTTTGCCTGCCATGTCGTCTTGCTCCATTGGACTGGGTAATTCTAATCTTTCTTCGATTATAGCCAGAGTTTTACATAAATCTAATTTATCATTTTTATAAATTAGAAAACTTTTAGGAATCATTCCCGTGTTTATTTATATTGCTCAAAAATATTCAAATCGGTTTTGTTAATGATTATCATTTGCATAATCCATTTTTAATCTTATACTCTCATCTCTATACTAAAAATATCAAATATAGGTAGAGAGAATAATGATGGCTAATATTCAAAAATTCGTTGTAAACAACCAACGTACATTAAAGAAAACCTTAAGTTATTACATTATGCATATTACGGTAGCAATGCTAGTCGCGTACTTTGTAACAGGTAACATTTGGATGGCTTTAACCTTAAGTATGTTAGAACCAACCGTACAAGCATTTGCATTTTTCTTTCATGAAAAAGTATGGGCAGCAAAAGACCGCCGTATATCAGCTTTAGACGAAAAAGAGACAACTGCTTAGGTTAAGATTAATACGCAAAATCACAAGTTTATAGAACGTTTAGCTGCAAGCATGATACGATTTTGGCTTGGCGACTTTAGCCTCTCTCGATTTTTCTATTCCAAGTAGAGTTGTATTATGAATCTTGCAGCCTTTGAAGCTTTTGTAAAAGTTATGGAAACAGGGTCTATCTCTGTTGCTGCAGATCAACTCTTTATTACCCAGCCTGCTGTCACCAAACGTATTCATAGTCTCGAAGAATATTTCGGCGTAAAGCTATTTGAGTCGGCAGGACGTGGGGTTCAAGCCACTCATGCTGCACATTCATTATTACCAAAAGTCAAAAACTGGTTAAATGAACTTAAAGATATTCACCACACACTGAGTCATGAACAAACGCAAATACAAGGCCGTTTAAAAATCGGGACGAGCCATCACATCGGGCTGCATCACTTGCCTGCCCCACTTAAGCATTTTGTTCAGCAGTTTCCACAAGTCACGCTAGACGTGCATTTTGTTGACTCAGAACAAGCGCATGAACAGGTCCTTGCTGGTGATTTAGAGCTTGCATTTTTAACGCTTCCTCCTTCAGGAGATGAGCGTCTTAACTACATTACCATCTGGAATGATCCTTTAGTTTTTGTAGCTGCCCCATTTCATCCATTGGCACAGCAAAAAAATCTGACCTTACAAGACTTAATCGAATACCCAAGCTTATTGCCTGCCGCACAAACTTATACAGCTCAAATCACTTTGGCTGAGTTCGAAAAACAAGGACTTAAACCCAAAATCACCATGAGTAATAACCCTCTTGAGTCTATTCGTATGTTGGTCTCTATTGGTTTAGGTTGGTCAGTTTTACCAAAAACTCTACTGAATCAGGATATGCAGCAGCTTGATTTAGATGTCGAGATGAATCGCCAATTAGGAATGGTATGGCACCCTGCACGTACTCAATCTAGAGCTATGCAAGAATTGATTAAAATGATGCAGGATGCATAAAAGACACTCATTTAAGCATCTAATTTAATTTATCAAAGCTGCAATAGGCTTCGAATTTGTTGCACCATTTGGTTTTCATCAAGCATATGATGTGGAATGGTCATCGTTAATAGTTGATCTGATCGAAAATGACGGTCAACTTCAAGCATAACGTGAGTTTGATTAGGTTCTGCAACGAAAGAGACTTCAACCTCATTAAACCCACTAAACATACGTGAAGAGACAAATTCAAGTTCTTGGTAACAACCAATTGTTGATCTAAAATTTCGTGCAGTAAGTTGACCTTTTTCTACATCAACTGTTGATAAAATAAAGCTACATCGCTGCATGGCCTGTAAAAACATTTGCATAGCGGGAGTTGGCAGTACTTTTAAATAATCACGATCAGTTGCATCTAATCCCCAATCAACATCCATATGAGTTTGAATCCAAACACGTGTACCATTTCTTCGACAAGCGACTTCGGTAATCGGTGTCTCAAATGGTAATTGAATACTGAAAGGGAAGGAATAAGCTTGATGTGCAGGCAATAAAAAACGAGAATTTACTAACCACTCTTGTAAGACCAAAGGTTGATTAAACTCATGGTCACCAGATTCAACTTCTGCCATTGTCATCAACTTCAAATAAAGACCATTAATCTCTTTATCAGATGATCCCCCTTTGAAGCTAATTTCCCCATGCAGTGTCTCGCCTGCTTGCAAGTTTGGATTGTGTAAAACGGTTTCTACCGTTACGCCTTGAAGACCCAAACCAGACATAATTTTATTAAACATTTTTTCTCTAACCTTTCGAATTATTTCATGTCATCTGTAACAGCATACTTATTCTTAAAGCGCATCATCTCCAGCGAGTGGAATTTTACCCTCTGCAACTTCATTCATAAATTGTTGATAATCGTTTAAATTGCGCTCTGCATATTCTTCTGCATACGTTTGTAATACGTCTACAATCGTATCGCCCTCTCCAAGATATCCCATAAGTACATCTGCATTTCCAGATTTTGCATGGGCATGCGCTAAAGCTAAGCCACAATCTTCAGCATACTTATAGAAATACTCCTCATCCATATCATTAAGATTAAAAGAGATTTTCATATCACGTAACTGACGTACATGAAAATGTTGATTCGATATTGAAGAAAATCCAAGAAATATATCACTTGCGGCTTGCATCAGTTGCTGTCCATGTATTACACGTTCACCTTCGTGATTTACTTTTTCTACAAATAACGGACTAAGAATTGATGGATTCGCTTCTTTCATTTGTAAAATTAACGGCTCCCGATCTGCATCTTGAAATAATGCTATGGCTGATCGTGTACCAACACTTCCAATACCCACCACTTTAAAAGCCACATCTGTACATTGATAACGATCAAAAAGGACTTGGCGATCATATTTCAAAGAATCACGGTATTGTTGAAAGAATACATCAACATCTTTACTAAATGGTTCATCTGCACTTGGGTGCCATAATAACGGCGCATCATCTACAAAATGACGTAAACCTGTCTCTTGGTCTTGCTGTGTAAGCTTTGGCAAAACAGAATACACCGTTTTTTTCTGTGCCGAATCAATATCCTTTTCGCTTTTCTTTCTGATTTTTCGGCATTCACTATTTTCTAATAAGGTAATGGCATCAATTTTTTCATACCAAACTTGTAGTGGTGAAAGTTTTGCACTCTCTAATAAGTGCTGACGGTAACTATTCAGCATTATTTTAATTGCTCTTAAACCTACTTTATCTACAAGCTTAATATCACGTGCTGCAATCACAAAACTGGTTGCTAAACGCTTTACATCCCATTCAAATGGGGCAACTAAAGTTTCATCAAAATCATTGAGTCCAAATAACAAGTTACGTTCTGGACTTGCAAAACCACCAAAATTACTTAAATGACAATCACCACAAATTTGCTGAAATAAACCTGTATTTATTTGCTCCCATGCTTGGTCAAATAACATCAAAGAAGGCATGCCACGATAAAATGTAAACGGTGAAACACTCATCCGTTTTGCACGAATCGGTTTGAGTTTCTCTAACCTTCCTTGGTTACTCCAATCATAGATCGTTAAAGCAGTTGTATCTTTTGGTCGTTCAGAAAGTTTTGACAACTGTTCACGTGGTACTTTTTTACGTTGAGCCTTACCTAATTTAAAACCTTCACTTTTGCTCAGTAATTTCCCCTGATAGCGATGGCGTGTTAAGTCAATACTTTGATCATTCCAAAGTTGGCTTGGTAATTTAATCTGTGGTGTTTTTGACATTATTACCTCATTTTTAAAATTTATTTTTATTGAACTTATCAATATTTATTTTTGGATTAGGATTTTCAAGAAATATAAAAAAATGATTTAAACCTAATGAATTAAAAGTTGGAAGAGCTTATCTAACCCATAGCTCTTCCGACTCGATCATCTTAAATCGACCAGTCCTGAATTTCCCAGTTATGCTCTTGAGCTAACTTTTCTAGACGATCATCCGGATTTACCGCAATCGCATGTGTTGCATATTCAAGTAAAAAACGGTCATTGATTGAATCTGAATAAGCCCAAGACTCAGACACACTGCGTCCAGCCAACCAATCGTCAAGACGTGCTAGTTTACCTTTTTGATAACATGCCAAGCCCGCAACTTTACCAGTATATTTACCGTCAACAACTTCAGCATTGGTCGCTAAAATTTCAGTAATACCAAATTCACGAAAAATTGGCGCGGTAATAAAATCACTTGTTGCCGTAATACCCACAATGGTATGACCTAAGTCTTGGTGTTTCTTAATCGCATCGAAGCCTTTAGGGCGCATTTGTGGACGAATCACTTTTTGCATGAACAATTGGTGAAGCTCTGTTAAGTAGCTATTGTCATGTTTTGTTAAGAAACCAAAAACGAATTCATTATAAGCATATGGGTCAAGTTGGCCTGCTTTGTAATCTTCATAAAATTTATCATTCATCTGACGATGATGAACCGGATCAACCAAACCTTCATTGACTAAAAATTCACCCCACGAGTGGTCTGAATCGGTATTTAACAAGGTATGGTCTAAATCAAACAACGCCAGTTTCATGAAAATTCTCGTTTAAACTGAAATTTAAGAAAAAAAATGTAAATCTATCTCCGCTAGTCGATAGAAATTCGTTAAGATCGTAGCAATTTAAACATTTTACTTTGATCTTTTCGAGCTGGACATAAAAAAGTGTTTGTCCCCGCGATTAAAGTCAACGATATAGATAAATATTTAGGTAGCCAAATGATCGACTCAGAAGGTTTCCGACCCAATGTCGGGATCATTTTGGCAAACGATGATGGACAGGTTTTATGGGCAAAGCGCATTGGTCACAATGCTTGGCAATTTCCACAAGGAGGCATCCAGTTTGGAGAAACCCCTGAACAGGCACTTTTTCGAGAACTGAGAGAAGAAATCGGCTTATTGCCCGAACATGTCCAGATTATTGCGCAAACCAAAGGATGGCTGCGTTATCGTTTGCCACATCGGTACATTCGGTCAGACTCTGACCCTGTATGTATCGGACAGAAACAAAAATGGTTTTTACTGAAGTTAACTGCACCTGCAAAAAACATTCAGTTAAACCTCTCTGACCCGCCCGAATTTGACGAATGGCAGTGGGTTAGCTATTGGTATCCTCTTGGTCAAGTGGTCAACTTCAAGCGTGATGTTTACCGCAAAGCCATGGTGGAGTTGTGTACACAGTTGCCGTTGCAACAATTACCCTAAAAATCATTTATCTAGCAAATGATTTTTATTAAAAGTGCTGTTATAAATACATTCATAGTCTAAAAAATACTGGAGTATACATCCATGTCAAACATGCAACTCGACACTCTAAGACGCATTGTCCAAGAGATTAATGCGTCCGTGAGTTTGCATGAATCGTTAGACATTATGGTCAATCAGGTTGCTGAGGCCATGAAAGTGGATGTTTGCTCTATTTATTTACTCGATGAACGCAACCAGCGTTACGTCTTGATGGCCTCAAAAGGCTTAAATCCAGAATCTGTTGGTCATGTCTCATTGCAGATAGGTGAAGGCTTGGTCGGTTTGGTTGGGCAACGTGAAGAAATTGTTAACCTTGACAATGCCCCAAAACATGAGCGCTTCTTGTATTTACCTGAAACGGGCGAAGAAATTTATAACTCATTCCTCGGCGTACCTGTCATGTACCGTCGTAAAGTTATGGGCGTTTTAGTTGTCCAAAATAGACTTCCTCAAGACTTTAGCGAAGCAGCCGAATCCTTTTTAGTTACACTCTGTGCTCAGCTTTCTGGGGTGATTGCGCATGCTCACGCAGTTGGCAACATCGATGTATTTCGTAAGCCAAGTAATGGGCCTGCCTATAAAACCTTCCAAGGTGCGTCAGGTGCAGGTGGTGTTGCTTTAGGTCGTGCCATTATTTTGTATCCACCTGCCGACTTAGGCGCAGTCCCTGACCGTGAAGCAGAAGATATTAGCCATGAGCTTCGCCTTTTAGATCAAGCGATCTCATCAGTTCGTTCAGAGATTCGTTCTTTAGACGAAAAAATGCATGATTCACTCATGGCAGAAGAACGCGCTTTATTTAGCGTTTTCTTAAGAATGCTAGATGAAAATGCATTACCCGCAGAAATTAAAGATCTGATTCGTGATGGTCATTGGGCGCAAGGTGCTGTACGTCGTGTCATTGAAAAACACACCGCCCTATTTGCACAAATGGAAGATGACTATCTTCGCGAACGCGTTTCCGACCTTAAAGATTTAGGCCGACGTATTTTAGCGTGTTTACAAGAAGAAGATTCGAGCCACCGTGAACTCAGCCCAGACAGTATTTTAATTGGTGAAGAAATTAGTACTGCTGCGCTTGTGGAATTACCAGTAGATAATATTGCAGCCATTGTAACCTCAGAAGGTGCAGCCAACTCGCATATGGTAATTGTGGCGCGTGCATTAGGTATTCCAACAGTGGTTGGTGTCACTGAACTACCTGTTAACACGCTTGATGATGCAGAAATGATTGTGGATGCTTATCAGGGCCGTGTTTTTGTAAATCCGCCACGTCGTTTACGTCAACGCTATAAAGAAATTCAAAAAGAAGATGAGCAAATCGCAAAAGATCTCAAGCAATACGAGACCAAAGAGGCGATTACTCCAGATGGTGTATCTGTTCAGCTTTATGTGAATACAGGTCTCATGATTGATGTCGTTCGCGGCGTACAACGTGGTGCGCAAGGTGTAGGTCTATACCGAAGTGAAATTCCATTCATGTTGCGGGAACGCTTCCCAGGTGAAGAAGAACAACGTGCTATCTATCGTCAACAGTTGAGCCACTTTGCCAATAAGCCTGTGGTGATGCGAACCCTCGATATTGGTGCCGATAAAGACTTACCATACTTCAGTATCGAAGAAGAAAACTCGGCATTAGGATGGCGTGGTATTCGTTTTACACTCGATCATCCAGAGATTTTCTCGGCACAAATTCGTGCAATGCTTAAAGCAAGTATTGGCTTAAATAATTTGCATATTCTCTTACCAATGGTGACAACAGTAAGTGAAGTCGAAGAAGTACTTTATTTACTTGAACGTGATTGGATCGCTGTGCAAGAAGAAGAACAGGTTAAGATTACCAAACCAAAAATCGGGATTATGGTAGAGGTGCCAAGCGTACTGCTACAAATTGATGAGTTTGCTGAACTTGTCGATTTCTTCTCGGTTGGTTCAAATGACTTAACTCAATACTTGCTCGCAGTGGACCGTAATAACCCGCATGTGGCCAGCGTATATTCACACTTCCATCCATCTATTTTGCGTGCCCTAACCCGACTGGTGAAGGAATGTCACAAGTACCAAAAACCAGTAAGTATTTGCGGTGAGATGGCGGGTGATCCTTTATCAGCAATCTTACTGATGGCAATGGGCTTTAATACCCTTTCTATGAGTTCAAGTAACATCTTGCGTGTCCGTAAAGCAATTTGTCATGTACCAATGACAGATGCCCAAAAATTACTTGATGATGTGATGAAAATGAATAACCCACTTATTGTAAAAAGCTGGCTTGAGTACTACTTTAAAACGCATGGTTTAGCCGATATGGTTAAATCTAACCGTCTTGTCACTGTATAAATACTGAAAAAAAGGAGAGTTTTAACTCTCCTTTTTAATTGAACTATTTTTTAGATTTTCTCGTTATTTCAAACTCTTACCTACTGTATTCAACAATTTTGCTTAACTCTTAAAATCGGTTTTACCTATTAATATAGCCAATTTAATCCATTTGAAAAATAAATATTCAGATTTTAGTATATTTAAAGAACGAAGTTGAAAGATATTGCGATGTTTCAATGATTAAGGAGCTCATGCTATGCATCATTATTTGCAAAAGTCGAACCATTTTCCCTCTTGTTTTTTAGTCTTCATGCAGTAAATTGAAGGAATAATAAACAAAGGAAACTTATGTAGTATTGAATAAAAATGATGAGCTGACATAACAGTGAAAAAATTTAAACAGTTTACTTCACCACTTGTTCTCTCATTTCTTTATTTGATACACATCGTTTTTTAACCCAGAAGTCCAGGAAAATGAGCATTCGGTTCCATTTAAAGCTCAAATAAATATTACCCAGAGAGAATATAATCATGTCAAACGAATCAAAATGTCCCTTTTCAGGTCATAACTCAAAACCACAAGTAGCCCTCGGTGGTGGCACGACTAATTTACACTGGTGGCCAAATCAATTACGTGTTGACTTGCTTAATCAACATTCAGAACGCTCTAATCCACTTGGTAAAGATTTTAATTACCGCGAAGAATTTAAAAAAATTGACTACTACGCCCTTAAAGCTGATATCAAAAATGTATTAACCGATTCCCAAGACTGGTGGCCAGCCGATTGGGGAAATTACACAGGCTTATTTATTCGTTTAGCATGGCATGCTGCGGGTACCTATCGTATGGGTGATGGTCGTGGTGGTGCTGGTCGTGGTCAACAACGTTTTGCGCCATTAAATAGTTGGCCTGACAATGCGAGCTTAGATAAAGCACGTCGTTTATTATGGCCAGTTAAACAGAAATATGGTCAAAAAATATCATGGGCAGATTTATTTATTCTTGCTGGGAACATTGCACTTGAATCTTCTGGCTTCCGTACCTTTGGTTTTGGTGCAGGTCGTGAAGATGTTTGGGAACCAGATAACGATGTAAACTGGGGCGATGAAAAAGAATGGTTAGCTCACCGTAACTCTGAAGCTTTGGAAGGCAGTAATCTTGCAGCAACCGAAATGGGTCTAATTTATGTGAACCCTGAAGGTCCAGAAGCCAGTGGTGATCCAAAATCGGCTGCACCGTTTATTCGTGCGACTTTCGGCAACATGGCAATGGATGACGAAGAAATTGTTGCATTGATTGCAGGTGGCCATACTTTAGGTAAAACGCATGGTGCAGCCCCTGCTGACCATGTTCAGGCTGATCCTGAAGGTGCTCCAATTGAACAAATGGGAATTGGCTGGTCAAATAGCTTTGGTACAGGTGTTGGTAAAGATGCGATCACTTCAGGTTTAGAAGTAATTTGGTCACAGACTCCAACACAATGGAGCAATTACTTCTTTGAAAACCTATTCAAATACGAGTGGGTACAAGAACGCTCACCTGCTGGTGCAATTCAATGGGTAGCAGCAGATGCTGAAGCGATTATTCCTGATCCATTCGATCCATCAGTTAAACGTAAGCCAACTATGCTGACTACAGATTTGACTTTACGTTTTGACCCTGAGTTTGAAAAGATCTCTCGTCGCTTCCATGACGACCCTCAAGCATTCGCAAATGCATTTGCTCGTGCATGGTTCAAGTTAACTCACCGTGATATGGGGCCAAAAACACGTTATTTAGGCCCTGAAGTACCTGCTGAAGATTTAATTTGGCAAGACCCATTACCTGCTGCTAGCGCTATACCATCTGCTGCAAGTATTGCTGATGCAAAAGCAAAAATCGCTGCGTTAGGATTATCTGCTGGTGAGTTAGTTTCTCTTGGTTGGGCATCAGCATCAACATTCCGTGGTGGAGACAAACGCGGTGGTGCAAACGGTGCACGCATTGCTTTAGCGCCTCAACGTGGTTGGGAAGTCAATAAAAAAGCTGTTGAGACTTTAACTAAAATTGAAGAGCTCAAAGCATCGACCCAATTGTCATTGGCTGACTTAATTGTGCTTGCAGGTAACGTGGGTGTAGAGCAAGCTGCTCAAGCGGCAGGCTTTAACATTAGCGTTCCATTTGCTCCTGGTCGTGTTGATGCATTACAAAGTCAAACTGATATCGAAACTTTCCAATTGCTACTCGGCGCTGCTGATGGCTTTAGAAACTGGAAGAAAGAAGGTATCAACACACCAGCTGAAATCTTATTGATTGATAAAGCTCAGCAACTGACTTTGACTGCACCAGAGTTAACTGCATTAATTGGTGGTTTACGTGTACTGGGCACCAATTGGGATGGTTCACAACATGGTGTATTCACTCAGCAAGTGGGTGTACTCAGCACAGATTTCTTTACAAACTTACTCGACATGTCGAATGTATGGGCACCTGTTGATTCAACAAGTGAAGTATTTGAAGGCAAAGACCGTAAGACAGGTACAGTCAAATTTACTGCGACACGTAATGACTTAGTTTTTGGTTCAAACTCAATTTTACGTGCCTTGTCAGAAGTTTATGCTCAAGCCGATGGTAAAGAAAAATTTGTTCAAGACTTTGTTGCAGCATGGACAAAAGTCATGAATCTTGACCGTTTTGACTTAGCTTAATTTAAGTCAAAATCAAAAAAGCCAGTTCACATTGAACTGGCTTTTTTATATACAACATTGAGGTTTTAGACAGTCAATTTATGCCCTTCTCGAATACAATAAAAAGGATTAGCAAGTTTTGAGGAAGCTTTAATAGCGTGAGCTAAAGCATGCTCTGGATCTTCACGATTTTCATCTGTTAACTGAAAGGTTCGATAGTGAATCGCAACGGAACGATGGGCTTGTAAATCTAAATGTGCATGGACTGCGTCTTGAGGATTCATATGAACATAGCTCATTAGTTTACGAGGTTCATAAGCTCCAATTGGAAGTAAAGCAACACGCGGTGCCCCATAACGTGCATGTATCTGTTTGAAGTGCCCTGCATAGCCAGTGTCACCAGCAAAAAAACAATGTCCTGTTTTTGCTAAAACCGAAAACCCGCCCCAAAGTGCTTTATTTTGGTCACGTAAACCACGCCCCGAACCATGCTGAGCAGGTGTATAAACAATTCTTAACTCGTGATAAGGAATTTCCTGCCACCAGTCCATTTCAATGACATGGAACTCTTTAGGCAAGTAAAACCCGTTACCTAGCCCTGTATAAATCGGCATTGCAAATTTTTTATGTAGCCATTCAAGCGTTGCTAAATCCATATGATCATAGTGATTATGGCTCAGTAAAACTCCATGAATAGTTGGCAACTGTTCCAAGGCAAAACCTGCTGGACATACACGACGTGGACCACGACCATGCAGTGGACTCGCATAATCACACCATACTGGGTCAGTAATAAAGTTATATGGTCCAATTTGAATAAGTACAGTCGCGTGACCTACAAACCAAACTTGCCAATCATCTAAGTCCGCATGAGGGCGATTTTGTGGCAACGCAATTGGTGTATTAATGCGCGCTTCATATTCATGTTGAATATCTACATTCCAAGTATAAGATTCACGCGTAACTAACCAGCGTAATAGCTCTTTCGATCCCCGTGCTGGTGACCTAGGCTGCTGATTATAAAAACGAGTATCTTTTTCGTGGCCCAATTCAGGATGGCAAAAAGGCGGCTTTATCCAAGTATGCGTCCAACAGGACTGAGTCGGCAATTGATACGTTAATGTCGGCTTGTCTTTCATGGGCTTATTCTATGGTTGTAGCATCGAGAGGATGAATCATACTGTCTTCTATCTTAGCGATTTAAATAAATTAAGCTATGAAACTTACATTTATTTATCATATAAATATCCCTTTTATTTTCATCGCCACCCACACACATCAATCTAAACTGCCACAAAAGAATGTCTAGATATGTTGAGTTTGTGATTCATTAATTATAGTGCTTATTAAAAGCTACTGTATAACATAACAATCCTATATAATAAGCCGCCTATAACGAAAGGAGGAATTGTTTTTATCTCAGTTAATCAATTTTTATAAAATTGCTGACTTTTTTGATATGCATAAAATCGGAAAATACAGCAACATACAAGCGATACATTTATTAACAAAATACTATTGATACACAACTATACAAAGATTTCCTTCTATCAAAACTTCTACAAATAATAGTCTTTTTCATAATATGAGAAAATCACATATTATTTTTCAAGAGTAATTAAAATTTATGACTAGAATTTAAAATAAATTTGATTGTGAAGCTGGATTAATATATTTTATAAATTAATAATTAAAAAATTTTTCATATTAAATTAATAATGATTTATAAATTTTCATTTATTTTATAAATATCTAAAGCATCTTCACGCTATATACTTTTATGCTTTATACTTTACTTAAATCATAGTAAGACATTTTTTGGATTAGTCTTATGGAATTACGCCATCTTCGATATTTCATCACTGTTGCTGAAGAATTAAATTTTAGTAAGGCCGCTCTCAAACTCTACACCGCACAACCTTCCCTTAGCCAACAAATTAAAGATTTAGAAGAAGATGTCGGAGTACGACTTTTAAATCGCACAAAACGTAAAGTCGAATTAACAGAAGAAGGTGAAGTATTTTTAGAACATGCTCGTTTAACACTAGCCCAAGCTGATAAGGCAGTCGCTTTGGCACGCCAAGTCTCGAAGGCTAAACAACAGCTATTACGCATTGGTTTCGTCCCCATTGCAGAAATGAAAATTTTCCCCTATGTACTGCCAAATCTTCGCTTACAACACCCAGACCTTACGATTGAACTATCAAGCTTAAACAATACGGAGCAACTCAAAGCCTTAAAAAGAGGTGAACTCGATATCACCTTTACTCGTGACAATACTGAAACTGATGAAATTCAAAGCCAATTTGTTTTAACAGAACCTCTAATTTTTCTATTACCAAGAAATCATCCCCTCGCCAAATACGAACGTATCCCCGTAAAAGCGTTAAATGGTATTGATTTCATTATTCCTGCTGCTGAACAATCTAGCACGTTGCATAATACTATTTTAGAGTTTACTAAAACTTATAATATTGACCTCAATATTGTACAAAAGGCAGATAGTATTTTACTTAACATTAATTCTGCTGGATCAGGACTAGGATGCACGATTTTACCAGCCTATATTGCTCCGCTAGGCGTTGCTAACACCGTGGTTCGTCCTCTCGATGTTGAATTACCTTCTTTAGATTTATTTGTGAGTTATCGTAAAAATACACAATCTGTTGGTGTTAAAAGATTTATTGATCAGCTCAATAAAGTATTTCATCTTGATAAGAATCAAGATTAAACACCAAAGTTAAATCTACTTTTACTCTTAAATAATAAATTAGTTAGAAAATCTAAATTAAAGTATAAAATAAATGCATTTAATATTTATTTTATACTTTAATGAAGTAATTTAATTTTCGATAAATATATTATCATTAATTTATAAAATATTATTAATAAGCATAAAGCATATATAAAACTTAATGTTAAATTAACCAAACAGTAAAAAAATATTTACTAGAGCATATGGAGTGTCGAGTAAATGATAGCACTATTAAAGCATTTGGGTCGTAGCGTGCGAAATCGACCTCACTTCTTTATTGCTTTATTTGTGGGGGTTATTGCCGGAACTCTATTGACTTGGTTCACCTCATGGAAATGGTCCACTATTTTATTAGTCAGCTGGAATGGTTCGATTGGCTTATATTTATTGCATGTTTTCAAACTAATGAAAAATGCAGATCACTCTCAAATGCAGCAACAAGCTAAAAAACAAGATGAAAGCAAATGGGTGATTATGCTGATTGTTTTACTGGCAATTTCTATGTGTTTAGTTGCTATTTTAGTACAGTTGTCCCAGCTTCCTTCTGACCATTATGCAAAATTAGGACACGTTGCTTTAGCTTTACTTACGATTGTTTCAGCATGGCTTTTTATGCACACAGTTTTCGCCTTGCATTATGCACATGACTTTTATATGGCTTTATCGAGAAATGAAGAAAGTGGCGGATTAGAGTTCCCAGGCACCAAAAATCCAACTTATCCCGACTTCTTATATTTTAGTTATATTATTGGCACTTCAGCACAAACAGCAGATGTGTCGGTCACGACTAGGCATATGCGTTTGCTCAACTTATTTCATTTCGTATTAGCATTTGGCTTTAACACAACAATTTTAGCAATTTGTATTAACGTGGCTGCTGGTTTTATCAGTAACTAAAACGCTTGGGTTAAAAACAGAAAGCCACCCTAAAGGGTGGCTCGAAGTAGTATAAATTTACAGTAACTCGCCCATGCTGCTTTGTTTTAAGCCTTCACGTTGCTTAATCGTTTCAACATAACGTGTAATGGTAGGGTGTGATTCAATCGCGTTCATTTTCAATTGCCATAATAGCATTGCGCCAACACTTACATCTGCTGCCGTAAACTGTTCACCACATAAATAAGGCTTCGCTTCACTTAACCCTTCAACTAAAGCTTGGTAGGCATCGTTGTAATCACCATAACCAACAAACATTTTTTGCTCAGGTGTTACTTCTATTCCTAGAGCTTTATCAACGCCAGCAGCTTCCCAAGGACCTGCCATCATAAACAACCAACGGTAGTACAAACCACGCTTTGGATCATTCAAGGCTGGTGCTAAACCTTTGTCACTAAACTTGTCGGCTAGATATGCACAAATTGCCCCCAACTCATAAATAACCACATCGCCATCTACCAATACAGGTACTTTTCCAAAAGGATTAATTTTTAGATATTCCGGTGTTTTCATTTCAGTCTTGTATTCGACTTCAATACGTTCACACTCAACACCTAATTCGACTAAAAGCCAGTCGACCACAACACCACGTGATTCTTTGTTAGTATAAAGTTTAAGGCTCATTTTTTATGGCTCCTTGTTTATCGTGATGCTAGTCTACAAGGGTCTTTTGTCAGTTTTTGTCAGTAGTCGTTTGCGATTCTTGCGCCCACCATTGCTGGAACAGTTGTTGTTTAAATGATGGATATAACTCTTGGGTTAAACTTAAGTGTTGAATACGATCAAGTCTAAAATGTCGAAAGTCCTGTCTTAGTTCACACCATGCGGCCAACACAATTTTGTCATTAAAATATCCCAAGGCAAAAGGCCACAAGGTTCGAACACTACTTCGCTGTTGTTCATCATGATAATGCATCGAAATTTTGACTTGCTGCCGAATAGCTAACCGCACTTGTTCGACTCGATTTTCATCTACAGGCAGCCATGTGTTAAACGCTCTTAAGGTCGTTTGCTGTAATAAGTATTGGCGATGCTCAGGCAAAACAGAATTTAATTTAGCTAAGATGGATGTAGATGATGATTGTAAAGACTGGTCAGGCACACTCTTTAACCAATACAACGCCAAAAAAATAGCTTCAACTTCATTTTCATTGAGTGTCATTGGTGGTAATACAATGTCTTCTTTAAGCTGAAACCCTAAACCTGCTGATGCATCGATTCTCACACCTTGTGCACGTAGACTATCAATATCACGGTAAATACTACGAACACTAATTCCCATACGTTCAGCCAAGACTTGGGCAGTAACTGGATAACGGAATTCACGGAGTTGTTGTAAAAGATTTAATAAACGAATAGAACGGCTCATTTTTCTCGTCTTATTGTTATTGGACTTACAATAAGAGGGAATGAATTCCCCCTTCTTATATCATTCTAAATTACGCTACATCTGCTTTAGATAACTTTGCGTACTCTCTTAAAAAGTTATGCAGCTCAGGTACATCTTTAGCAATCGTTAAAGGCTGGAACTGTTGTAATACTTCGATTGAATGCACACCATAGCCTACACCAATACGTGGCATCCCTAAACGCTGTGCCATCTCAAGATCATAGCTGCTATCGCCAATCATGACTGCACGCTCAACACTCACCCCAGTGACTGTTAATATTTCTTGCAACATAAGTGGATCTGGTTTTGAACGAGTTTCATTGGCTGCGCGAGTCACATCAAACAAATGAGTACTTTGTGTTTTTGCAATCACACGGTCTAATCCACGACGGTTTTTACCTGTCGCTACGGCAAGCTTTAAACCTTGGGCTTTTAAGTCATGAAGTAGTTCAGAAACACCCTCAAACCATGCATCACTAGTCGAGTTCGCAATATAGTGATCACCATATGCTTTTAAAATCGATTCATGTAGCTCGGGCGCTTCCGGAAACAAAGTTTGCATCACTTCCGGTAAACCTAAACCAATAATGCTTTTTGCAGCTTCATCATTCAGAGTTAACTCATGCTGCTCTGCCGCATGCTGTAAACTTGCAACAATCTGACCAACAGAATTATATAAAGTACCATCCCAGTCAAAAATCACTAATTCGGTTTTCAGACTCATTTTGCTACTCTCAAAGCATCTAATAACTGGGTCATGTCTTCTGGTAAAGGCGCTTCGATCGTCGGATAACCCGGAATATCTAAACGCATCGCATGTAAACACAAACGGCGTGCTTCAGGGCCTGCATAAGCTGTATTATGCCCGTATTTATCATCACCAATCAAAGGGTGGCCAATACTTAAGCCATGTACACGAATTTGATGTGTGCGACCTGATAAAGGTGAAGCATGAACCAACGTGGCATTTTTAAAGCGCTCTGCAACCACCCATTCAGTTTTACTTGGTTTACCTTCTTTAGATACACGTACACGACGCTCACCATTGGCTAACTCATAGCGGAATAAAGGAGCATCAATGAGTTGCTTATCAAGACTTACCTGACCTTTTACAATAGCTGCATAGGTCTTACGAATTTTGTGTTCACGCAACATATCTTGTAGCAACTTTAAAGTGCTACGTTTTTTACTGATCATGACTAGACCAGAAGTATCACGGTCAATACGATGAATGAGTTCTAAATATTTTTTGCCTGTCGCCGCACGTAGTGCCTCAATCAAACCATAAGCCACACCACTGCCGCCATGTACAGCAATACCAGATGGTTTATTTACAACTAATAGACCTTCATCTTCGTAAACCACACGGCTTAACAAACTTTGTGCCACACCATTACTTACAGGAACAGCTGTTTCATCTTTTTGTTCATAGCGAATAGGCGCAACACGAATTTGATCTCCAATTGCGAGTTTGGTCTCGGCTTTAATACGTTTTTTATTCACGCGAACCTGACCTTCACGAATCAAACGATAAATTCGACTCTTTGGCACACCCTTTAAACGTGAAAACAGGAAATTATCGATTCGTTGTCCTGCTTGATGCTCATCCACCTCAAACCAAGTGACACTTTGCCATTGCTGTGTAGAATTCATACTAATATTTAAACCTGAAATTTTACGAAATTTGATTAATAAATGACCGATTAGCTTAGTTTTTTCACAAGAAATCTAAGCTTAGCCCATAGGCAGATGCTGCAAGGTTTGATATAGTCAGCGCACGGATACCGCCGTAAGTGAACATCTAATGGGAATTTTCCCTGATTGAAACCTCAATCAAAATGATGCTTTCATCACCAGCTCGGATTGGTCCTAAAGAATTATGCCGACGCCGAAGGCTTATTATATCGGCAAAATGACAAACTGTTGCGTTTAATTCAGTTTGTTCAAAAAAATATGTTACCAACTCTAGTTGGTTATGGAACGTAAACTGATACACATCAGACAAATCGATCCTTAATGTTGCCTTCAGGCTAAAGCGTTGATGCATTGGAACTGCCGAAAGCACCGATACGATGAGCATTCCGTATCAAACTTCCAATAAAGAAGTCACTTCGCGGCCAATGACAGTGAAAGTCATTAACCAATGCACCGCTCACCCGCCAGTGAAGCAAAAAGGAATTCCGATTTAAAGGTTGAAGCAGTATTGCCTACATCATAGACGAGAATCGAAGCTAAGGCTAAATGTAGCCGGTAACAGATGACTCAGACCACAAGTATTTTGAGATCTGGGAAATGATCCGTCATGTTCGATGTTCGTTCAGAACCTTTAAGTTTGTTTGGTTTGTTTGTGTGAGTCACTATTAGGTGTCACACCCATGAAACGTATGTTGATTAATGCAACTCACGCCGAAGAAGTTCGCGTTGCACTTATCACTGGTAATCGTCTTTACGATTTTGATTTAGAGAATCGTACCCGAGAACAGAAAAAATCCAATATCTATAAAGGCCATGTCACCCGCGTAGAACCTTCTTTAGAAGCTGTTTTTGTTGAATACGGCGCAGGCCGTCAAGGCTTCTTGTCTATGCGTGAAATTGCGAATAGCTATTTCCAGGCAGATCCTCGTCAGACTTCAAACATTCGTGAACTTATTACTGAAGGCACAGAGCTTTTAGTTCAGGTTGAAAAAGAAGAACGTGGCAATAAAGGTGCAGCGCTTTCTACTTTTATTTCTCTAGCAGGTCGCTATTTAGTTCTTATGCCAAATAACCCTAAAGGTGGCGGTATCAGCCGTCAAATTTCGGGTTCAGTACGCGAAGAGTTAAAAGAAATTTTAGCCTCTTTAAATGTACCTCGCGGCATGAGCGTGATTGTACGTACTGCTGGTATTGGTCGTACTCAAGAAGAATTACAGCTTGATTTACAGCACTTACTTGACCTTTGGGCACAAATTCAAAGTACAGCAAGCTCTGGCCCTTCTCCAATGCTTGTTCACCAAGAAGCTGGTGTTGTAACACGCGCAATTCGTGATTACTTACGTGATGACGTTGCTGAAATCTTAATTGATAGCGAACAAGCTTATAACGAAGCTTATAACTTTGTTAAAGCAGTCATGCCTCGTCAATTAGACAAATTAAAAACTTATACTTTAAATGAGCCATTGTTTGCTCATTTTGGTATTGAAAGCCAAATTCAAACTGCTTACGAGCGTGAAGTAAAACTTCCATCTGGCGGTTCAATCGTGATTGACCAGACTGAAGCTTTAGTTTCAATCGATATTAACTCTGCGAAATCAACTCGCGGGCATGATGTTGAAGAAACTGCACTGAACACAAACCTTGAAGCAGCAGAAGAAATTGCTCGTCAACTTCGTCTTCGTGACATTGGCGGTTTAGTTGTCATCGACTTCATCGATATGACTAAAGAACGCAACCAACGTATGGTTGAAGCAAAACTTCGTGAAGCAACCCAAAGCGATCGTGCTCGTATCCAGTTCGGTCAGTTGTCTCGTTTTGGCTTAATGGAAATGAGCCGTCAACGCTTACGTCCATCGCTTGAAGAAGCAACAGGTTATGTATGCCCTCGCTGTCATGGTACAGGCATGGTTCGTGACCTACGTTCGCTTTCTCTTTCAATCATGCGTAAAGTTGAAGAGATTGCTCTTCGTGAACGTCATGGTGAAGTTCAGGTTGAAGTTCCAGTTGAAATTGCAGCCTTCTTGCTTAACGAAAAACGCCATAGTCTGGTGTATTTAGAGCAAACTTCTGGTGTACGTGTGACTGTATTACCTCACCCACACTTAGAAACTCCGCATTACGAAATTGCTTATAACCCAGACGGTTTTGCTCCATCTAGTTATGAACGTACTGAAGCAACTCGCTCAAGCGAAAAAGAGCTGGGTTATGAGTCTTCTGAATGGCATTTAGAAGAAGCAGATCACGGGCATGCACATGCAACAGCTCAAACTTCAAATAATGCTCCAGCTCAGAAAAAAGCAAACCAAGCAAGTCAACCTGTAGCACAGCAAGCTGTAGCTCAAAAAGCGGCAAGTCCTTGTGCATGGTTAGAAAACTTATTTGTTCAAAAACAAGCGCAAACTGTTGATCAATCTCGTTCAGCACAAAATGCCGCAGCTGCGATTGAGCAAATGGTAAATACTGGTGCTGTTAGCCGTGGTCAGTTTGGTCAAGTGGCTGTACCTCCTGTTGCAGAAGTTGCGCCAGTTCAGTCAAATAATGCTTATATTTCACAGTCACCTGTGAAACAAGAAGTTCGTGAACATGTTGAAAAAGATGATAGATCTCAACAACAACGTCAGAACAACAAAAAGCGCAAACATAAAGAGCAACGTGAACAGCATCACCAAGCTCATGAACAACAACATCAAGTTCATGAAGAAGTGGTTCAGTTGTCACGCCAAGAGCAACGTGAATTAAAACGTCAGCAAAAGCGTCAACAACACCAAGATCAGCAACATCAAAATAATGATGTACAACAACAAACTGAGAATGTTGTTCCACGCCGTGATCGTAATAATCAACAACGTCCAAACCGTCCAAATCGCCATCGCGATCCAAGCGTATTAAATGAAAATCAAAATACGCCAGCGGCACCAGTAGTTGTTGATGAAAAACAAGTTAAAGTGGATGTAATTGACGCACCTAAACATGATGTCATGAACACAGCTTTAATCATCAACGTTGACCAAGGTCAAAGCGAAATTGTTGCGCTAACGCCTGAACAAAAGGTTGAACATGTTGAAGCGGCTCCTGTTGAAGTTGCTCAAGAGCCAACTCCTGCACCAGTTGTAGAAGAGAAAGCTGTTGTTGCAGAAACAAAAGAAGCGCAACCAACTAAAGAAGCTACTCAGCCTCAAATCCAACGTGCTAGCAACGATCCTCGTATGCGTCGTCGTCAGCAACGTGAAGCTAAACAAGCTAAAGCAGCTACTCCAACTGTTACGCCATCGCAAATTCCAACTTTGGCACAATACACAATTGGTAGCTTAATTCGTCACGTATATGGCGAAGACTGCACTGTGTTAATTGAACAATTTGGTTTAGTACCAACGTTTAATCGTGCTTTGCAGAAGTTTACGGAACAGTACGCAAGTACTTTGGTGGTTGAAGTAACTTCAGAAACAGAAGAGAAAAAACCGGTAACTCGTGATGCAGAACTTCCAAGCCATAAACCAGCTGAAGAAGCAGAACCAGCACCAGTGCTTCCGCTTACTCCATCGCAAGCGCCGACTCCACGTGTTGCAAATGATCCACGTGAACGTCGCCGTTTAGCAAAATTGGCTGCTGAGCAAGCATTTGAGCAAGTGAAACAACAACACTCTACTCAAGAGGAAGTAGCTACCTCTGCTCCTGTAGTAGAAGAAACTGTTGTTGCTCCTATTGCTGAAACACAAGCGCCTGTTGAATCAAAGCAACAACCGCTTGAGCTTGATCAAGTAACTGAGGTGGCATCTAGCGTAGAAGAAGCGCCAGTTGAAGCTGTAGTAGAAGCTCCAATTGCGAAACAGCCGAAAGCAGCGGCAAAAGCTAAAGCAGCTCCAGAACAAGCTGCTGAGTCAACTGAAGCTCCTACAGAGAGTGAACCAGAAGATTCTAAAGCTGATAAGGACAAACCAAGTCGTCCTCGTCGCCCTCGTGGCCGTCCACCAAAAAAAGCTAATCCTGTAGCTGAGTAAGCCATTTGCTCAATTGCAGCTAATTTAAACAAACCTAGTCATTTCGATGACTAGGTTTTTTTTGTTATTTTTAACCAATTAGGTTGATTGCACTAGAAGAAAAGTTTTAAAAGCATGGTGAACCATGAAAACTATTGGACTTTTTGCCCACACAACCTTTTTTGGATTGATCGAAAAATAAATAGGATTGATATGAGCCAGACAACACAGACCGATATCATTACTCTTGGTGATGTTGCCACAAGACTTCCTAGCTTCATTCCCAAAGTACCCCATATCCTAAATGGTCTTAAACAGGCTTATTTAAGAACATCACATACTCCAACAGGTTTGGGTATTGCTTTTGAAAAAGCTGTTAAACGGAATCCGAAAGGCACGGCATTATTATTTGAAGATCAAAGTTATTCTTATGAAGCTTTAAATGAATGGGCAAATCAGATTTCTCATTACTATCTTTCTATTGGAGCGCGTAAAGGAGACGTCATTGCTGTAATGATTGAAAACCGCTCCGAGCTAATCGCAACAATTGTTGGTTTGGCTAAAATTGGGGTGACCATTGCACTTGTGAATACCTCTCAAGTCGGTAAAGTTCTCGCTCATAGCATCAATCTCGTAAAGCCAATTGCTGTTATTGCGGGTGAAGAAGTTCGAGCAGCTATTGATGAAATTCGCCAAGATTTAAATGTTCCTAAAGACCGTTTTCATTGGTTTGCAGATCAGGCAACACGTCAAAATGCAGGTAAAGCACCTCAAGGTTATGCGAATCTAGCTGAACAAATTGATCAATTTCCAAAATTTAACCCATCGACTACTCGTTCTGTGACGGGTAATGATGGCCTATTCTATATCTACACCTCTGGTACAACAGGTTTACCAAAGGCAGTTATTTTCAAGCATAGTCGCTGGACATTAGCGTATGGCACTTATGGCCATATCTTAAACTTAGGCCCAGATGACGTTATGTACGTTACCTTACCGCTTTATCATGCAACAGGTGTTGTGGTTTGCTGGTGTGGTGTAATCGCAGGCAGCTCTACTCTTGCTATTCGACGTAAATATTCGACTAGCGCATTCTGGAAAGACGTTCAAAAATTTAATGCGTCTGCAATTGGTTATGTTGGCGAACTTTGCCGTTACCTAATGGATGCTCCAGTTACCGAACTTGACCGTAACCACCGCGTCACCAAAATGATCGGTAACGGCATGCGTCCAAACATATGGGACAAGTTCAAACAACGTTTCGGCGTTAAAGAAGTTCTTGAACTTTATGCATCGAGCGAAGGTAACGTTGGATTTAGCAATATTTTCAACTTCGACAACACAGTTGGCTTCTCTCCTACACCATATGCCATTGTTCAGTTCGATAAAGAGAAAAATGAGCCTATCCGCGACAAAAACGGCTGGTGTCAAAAAGTTAAAGCAGGTGAGGTTGGCCTGCTAGTTGGAAAAATTACTAGCCGCTCTCCATTTGACGGTTATACAGACCCTGAAAAGAACAAATCTGTAATTTGGAAAGATGTTTTCAAAAAAGGCGACTCTTATTTCAACACAGGTGATTTAGTTCGAGATATTGGTTTCCGTCATGCTCAGTTTGTGGACCGTCTAGGCGACACTTTCCGCTGGAAAGGTGAAAACGTATCCACCACTGAAGTGGAAAACATGGTATGCGAATACGAAAAAATTGCTGAAGCTGTCGTTTATGGTGTAGAAATTCCAAATACCAATGGTCGTGCTGGTATGGCAGCCATCACGCTGGCAGATGGTGAAGAGTTAAATGACGCAGATTTAACCGAAATGGTGTCTGTCTTTAAGAAGTGTTTGCCTGCTTATGCCGTACCGGTGTTTTTACGTGTACAAAAAAAGGTCGAAACAACAGGTACTTTTAAATATCAGAAGAATAAACTGAAAGAAGATGCGTTTAATCCGAGCAAAACTTCTGAACGTTTACTCGCTTTATTGCCTGGTGCAAACAGTTATTGTGACATCACAACTGAAATTTTTGACAACATTCAGGCATATAAATACCGTTTTTAGTTCATTTTTTAGCTAAACAAGAGGAAATCGTGCTTTTTATAGGCAATCATGCAAATGTTTTTAAATTTCCTCTTGTGTTAGTTGAATAACTTGCTAAAATACGCGACATCAAAACGATACGGGTCGTTAGCTCAGTTGGT
>NZ_ALOW01000034.1:0-175453 GCF_000292385.1 Acinetobacter sp. GG2 | reverse complement strand
ATGTGCATTATAGACCATTAAGATCCAGTTGCAAGCGAAAATTAAAAACTTATGACTTAAGCGTTCACTTTTAAACCAAACACCATATTAAGTTATTGTTTTATATTAATAATTATTTTAAATATTTATTTTTGACCCAAATAAGCCAGTATCATTATCGATAATTCTTGCTTAAGTTGTTGTTCTGATATGAGAAAATTATTCTGACTTACGTAACGCATCATCGTAAAAAGCGTACTATTAATAATTACAAAGGATTTATGTTTGACTTGTTCGAAGTCCCACTGATGAGGATTTCTACTAAATGTATATAAACCTACTTCAAAAAAATGCTTTTCTAAAATCTGAGCAGCTTGCGAATGACTATAGTCATGCCAATGTTTCAGTACTTCTATAAAAAATCCGTGATCGGCTTTTAATGCATTAAATCCTAGCTCTATCGCCAAGGGAATAAGCAGATCTAAAGGAATATTTCCTTGATGCATAACTAATTCTTTGAGTTGTTGTCCTAATAGTTCGCTTTTACGGCGTAATAGTTCTTCTATGATTTGATCTTTATTCTCAAAGTATTGGTAAATCGAGCCTACACTCACTCCAGATTTCTCTGCAATTTTAGGAGTCGTTGTATGAAGCAATCCATATTGGGCAATACAGTGCTGTGTTGCCTCTAAGATATGGTCAACAATAACTTTTGAACGCTGTTGCTGTGGGACTTTTCTCATCGTTTTTTTATTCGTTAAATGCGAATTGAATGCGAATAATTATTCATATTAGCCTATTTATCATTCAGATCAATAAGTAAGTAATGATATGCAAATGATTAGCCCGACTCGACTTGCTTCTTTTAATGATATGCAAGACAGTAATTTCTTTACTCAGTTTTTAAACATCTGTTGTGAAAAACCTGTACAACCGAACTATACAGAATATGTATCTTTACAACGTGCTCTTTGTGAAGGGGACGTTGAAATGGATAAGGTGATTGATTGGGTTATGCAAAATCCCAAAGATCATCGCATGATTTTTGAAAAGATATTATTTCAAGGCCGTAATGACCTATTCGAGCCTATACCTACTGAGTTAGAAAATTTCTTTAATTACATTGAACAAAAGCCTGAATGGTTAGATCAGCGCCAAATTGATGCGGCTGTTAAATTTACTCATCGTTTAGGAATAAATAATGGTTTTATTCTTAGAGATTTATCATTAATGGCGGGATATTTATATCCTGGATTTAATCAACCATTAATTTTAACAGGCGCACTAAAGAAACAGGCAGGTACTCGTTTAGCAGAAACTACAAAATGGTGGGTTGATATTACTGAACCTCAAGGACTTGATCGTTTAAGCTCAGGTTTTACTTCAACGATTTATGTTCGTTTTATTCATGCTCTTGTTCGCCGACAATTAAAGAAGTCTGATCGTTGGAATAGTGACGTTTGGGGAATTCCTCTTAATCAGTTTGATTTAGCAATGACTAATTTGGCTTTTAGCAGTGTAGTTTTACTTGCTATGAGAGCTTTAGGTATCTGGCCAACCAAACAAGAAGCCAAGAGTTTTTTACATTTTTGGCGTTATGTCGGATGGTTAATGGGTATTGATGAAAAATGGCTTATTCAATCTGAAACTGAAGGCTGGCGATTACTTTATTGGATGCAGTTTGCTCATCCTCACTCCGATCACAGCAGTGTTGAGTTAGGATCAAGCTTGTCAAAAGAACCTTTTGAGAGAAAATATCTGCATCTGCGCTCTTTGCAGCAGAAGCTTGCTTATCGACAACATTTAGAACTTACCCAATTTTTTATTGGTAAGAAACGGATGAAATTACTTGGATTGCCTCAACAGTCTGCTCCATGGTTTGCTTATTATCTGATTTTGCGTAATTCAGTACTTTTTAACGGCGCAAAAATTTCACCCAAAGTTGAAATTTTTTTAACTCAATCAGGTCGTAATTTACAAAAACTTGGCCTACGTCTTTATGAAAATCAAGGTAAGGTAAAAACCTTAGCGAGTATGCATCAATAGTTTTTAAAACCTAAAAATAAAAAATGGAAGCCCGTTATCCGGACTTCCATTTTTAAATATTAAGGAGTCTATTGAGCTGATGAACTGTGCATTTCAGCGTGATTCATTTGCTCATGTGACTCCATCATCTGCTTGTTATTTTGACTTGGCATATAGTCTGGTTCATTGTTAATTGCCCAATAAAAAATAAGCATAAATAGTAAGGCTAAGATAGAGGCTACAATAAGTAACTTCCATCCCCACCAAGATTGTTCTGGCGATAGTTTATTTGTCATTTCATTTCTCTCTTTAAATTAATTCTTTCAGTTTATTTAATTCATTAAGCTGATTAAAACTTCATGCTCATACGAACCCAATAATTTCTTCCGATATTATTGAACTGCTCTTCGCTCGCAAATCCAAAGCCTGCACTTCCCGCTTTATTTAAGTGTTCTGTGTAGGTCTTATCTAATACGTTATCGATACCAACAGAGACATCAATATCTTTACGAAGGTTGTAACTTCCGTTTAAAGAAAGTGTTGAGAATCCTTTACTTGGTTTTAGATCATATCCCACGATATTACCTTGATGTAGACTCACACGGTTTTGCTCAGCAACCGCTCGCCACAACAGACCCAAGTTATACTTGTCAGCTACATATCGAATATTTAATCGACCTTCTAAAGGTGAAATTTGAGGTAGCGGCTTGTTATCTGTGGTGTTTTTACCCCATGCATACATCGCACTCAAATCTGCTTGAATATGGTCAGTAAATTGGTATCCAATACCCGCCTCTGCACCAGCAATAGTCGCGTCAACATTTTTGGCACCCGCAGTAATATCATTACTCATATCATGCCCACCCATTCCCATACTTGGGTGATGGTGGTAACTCATTAAGATGTAGTCATCTACTAAACCTGCATAAGCTGAAGCCCATGTATTTAAAGCTCCATGTTGTTGCTGGAAGCCTAGATCCAACTGCAATGTTTTCTCAGGGTTGACACCGTTAAAGGTATTGGTTGAACCAGCGTTACCATGTTTAGGCGAGAAAAGCTCCCAATAATCAGGCATACGCTCTACATAACCTAAACCAATATAGCTTTTTAAGTCATGCTCAGGATGTTGATTTTCCCAGCGAACGAATGCACTCGGTAACGTCTTTTCAAGCTTTGTATTAAAGCCTTGTGCTTTAGAGTCGGCACGTTCATCTTCAACTGTGACTCGATCTAAACGCACACCTGTGACCAGTTTGTTGAGATCGTTCCATTGATAACCAAGTTCACCAAAAGCACCGTATGATTGAAAACGCATATCTTGACGATATGGAATATTCATTGAAGGCATATTTGGCGATGACATGCTACCGCCATGTTTATTAAATTGAGAATCTACACCTGTGATTAGGCTCCACTTATTCCATTCAGAGGTCATGGCTAAGCGCGAATTTAGTGTACGGCGTGTCACTTCCATTGCCATCGCGTTTGGCATAAGCATGGTCATACCACCATGGTTCATTTCAACTAATGGCGGAGTACGTAAGCTAAAGTTATCCATAATATGGTCGTTATAGCTGTAGTTCACCTGCCCTTCAATTTTCTTAATGACATCAGTGATGTTTTTCTTTTCGAACCGGAGACCTAGGCTTTCACGTGCAAATTGAGATCCGTCCATTGAACGTCCAGCATAAAGCGATTCACCATCAGATTTCCCACCCGTGAGCTCGATCCACGTGTTTTCATCTGGAGTGAAGCCAAGTGCTACATCAGCATTCCACTTTTTCCATGCTGAAGGTACGGTATTTCCATCACCGTCTTGATAACTATTAGACTCTGAACGGTTGGCATTTAAACGAATATATTTTTTTTCATCGCCAATTGCCGCTTCAACATTATGGTCAATACGTCCATATGAACCTAGCAGGACACTCGCTTGTCCACGATAAGGTTTTTCAGAGGTGAGCTTTTCAGGCTGACGTTCAAAAAGCACAGTAGCTGCTGAACCTGTATTGGCATATTGAACAGTTTGCGGACCTTTAATGACAGAAATACGGTCATAACTTTCTGGAGAGATATAAGAAGTTGGAGCATCCATACGGTTTGGACATGCACCTAGGTTTTCCGTTCCATCTGTCAAAATTTTGATGCGTGAACCAAACATGCCTCGGAATGTCACATCACCATTTGTTCCACCGCTTTGTATTGAGTTGAAGCCCATAATACTTTGTAGATAGTCTGCCCCATCTGTAGCGGGTACTGGCTGAATTGGTTGTTTCGGATCTGCATGTACAATCAGACCATTTGCATCGTTTCCTTGCTGTGCTGTAACAACAATAGGTGCCAATGAATGAAGCGATTTTGAATCGGCATCATTTTTTTCTGAATCGGCAAAAGCGAAACCCGAATGAGAGACAGCAAGCATCGCAACCCATAAAGGCTGTAATAAGAATTTAGAATGTGGCATTTTTTATACGCTCTAAAACATAAATAAAGTGATATCGAAGTCAATAAAGACCCCAACAAAAAATTGCTTTTTATTTATGCAAATAGAGGCGGTGCACGCCCTTGCGGGAGTAAGAAAAGTCGCTGTAGCGCAAAATAAACATGTCGAAATGCTTGTTGATAAGCGACTAAGCGAACTTGTATACGAACAAGTACTTCTTTTACGCCAAATTCGGGCGGTAAAACCAGATTGGCATAGACGGTACAATATTGACACTGGTGGTTTGCATCATGGTGGTCATGATGTTCAGGTAATTGTGCCTGCTCGATATGACGCTCATGATGCATATGCATGGTATGTGACATGGTTTCCATCTGCGCCTTGGGTTTAAGCAAAGCGCGGGTAATAGTTTCACAGACCGGAGCAATTTGATATTGCTTCGGCAATAGCGGCTGTAGAAATACCGCAATCTGTAAAAACACTGCTGCACATGCGAGCAACAGACCACTACGAAAAACCAAAAATCACATCCACACTATAATGTTTGAAAAAACTTTTAACGTTTCACCGCAACTTTTTCACGCTCGCGTTGACGAACAATTTTTTCGACTTTTTCGCGTGCGCGCTGACGTTTAAGTGGCGACAAATAGTCCACAAACAATTTGCCTTTTAAGTGATCCATTTCATGTTGGATACAAACAGCGAGAAGTCCGTCAGCTTCTATCTCAAATGCTTGACCTTCAAGGTTAATTGCCTCGATTTTCACACGTGACGGGCGATCAACTTTGTCGTATATTTGTGGCACTGATAGACAGCCTTCTTCGTACGGCTGCGTCTCTTCAGTCAGTGGAGTTATTTTGGGGTTAATGAAAACCAAAGGTTCATCTTTAGATTCAGACAAATCTATGACGATAAGCTGAATATGACGATCGACCTGAGAAGCTGCTAAACCAATACCTGGTGCCGCATACATGGTTTCAAGCATATCTGCTGCAAGTTGACGAATTTCATCAGTAACTTCTTCAACAGGCTTAGCAATGGTACGAAGACGGGGATCAGGAAAACTTAAAATAGGTAATAAGGCCATACTGACGTCCTCACTTATGCCATTGATTAAAAAACCAAATGAAGGAAATACTTCATCGAAAAATTGTGTGTTAGCCGCCTATTATAACGCATCTGCACGCATAATTTTTAGGAATTATCATAATGAAAAAGGTTTTTGACGGCATGGTTCAATTTCATGCTTTGGGGATAAAAAAGCATTTACTTGCTTTAGCACTCTGTACAGGAGTTGCATTTGGTACGGTAGCAGAGGTTCATGCTGCCAGTCCGAATCATAATCCGCCTTCTCTTAAAAGCAATGCACCCAATGTGTATGTTGTAAAACGTGGAGATACCTTATGGGATATTTCCGGTCATTTTCTAAATAAACCATGGCGTTGGCCTGAAATCTGGGCAAGCAATCAACATGTGAAAAATCCGCACTGGATTTATCCAGGTGACAGATTACTACTGTGTAGCTTAGATGGACGACCATTGGTAGGTAAAGATGAAGGAGATGGCTGTGTAGGTATTATTCGTCGTTACACAGGCCAAACCACAAACTTGCAACCACAAGTTCGTGTCGAAGCATTAAATAACAGTGTACCGGTTATTCCACTTGAACATATTAAACAGTGGTTAGAGCACAGTACTATTTTACCAGCCGATTCAATTGCCAACACACCTTACATTGTTGGGACAGCAGATCAACGTGTACTTGCAGGAAAAGGCCAAACTATTTATGCAAGAGGAAAAGGTCTAGTTGAAGGTCAGCGCTATGCTGTTTATCGCGAAGGCGAACCTTACTATTTCACAGACAGTAAAGGTAAAAAGCATAGCTTAGGCATAGAGCTGTCACAGGTTGCTTCTGGTGTTGCGATGTCTACTGAAAAAGACATTACCACATTGGAACTTACCGATAGCTATGATGGTGAAGTCCGTCGTGGCGATCGTGTTATGCCTGAAGAACAAGCTAATTTACCAACATTATTTTACCCCGTAGATGCTAAGCAAGTGACTGATGGCGGCAAAATTATTCGCGTCATGGGATCAATTGGTAGAGCTGCAAAAAATAGTGTCGTGACTTTAGACCGCGGTACAGCACAAGGTGTTCAGGTTGGTCAAGTTTTTGATATTGATCAACAAGGCGAGACCATTCGCGATCCAAAAACAAAAGAACCAATTCAGCTACCTGGTCAACAAATTGGTAGTTTAATGGTCTTTAGAACTTTTGATCAGCTGAGCTATGCTTATGTTCTAGAAAGCAGCTTACCAATTAAAGTCGGTTCAAGCATTCAGCCACCTCGTTTTACTGATTAGTGCTGGATGTACCATTTACAATGCTTACCCAACTTTCTTCACACCATTACCACACACTTAAAGTGTGGTATTTGGTGCAACACTCGTTAGTTAGCTTCAAAAAAATTATTGATTATTTTGGAGATTGTGAAAAAGCCACTCAACCTGATGGTTTAGCAAAGTGGCAATCTCTTGGCTTACATGCTAATCACTTAAAGCGTCTAAATGAGTTTCAAACGGCGCAAGGTCAAACCGAGTTTGAACGACTTATACAACAAGTTCAGCAGCATACTGATTTTATTTTAACGCCAGATGATGCTGGCTATCCAACTCAATTACTCCCTTATACAGATCATCCACCTGTTATTTTTGGAAAAGGTCAGGCACAAGCATTATTACAACCGCAAATTGCGATTGTCGGTAGCCGAAAACCTAGCCCACATGGTCGTCAGGTGGCTTATGATTTTGCCTATTATTTAAGTGAAAAGGGTTTTTATGTAAGTAGCGGCTTGGCATACGGCATTGATGAAGCAGCTCATCAAGGTGCATCTGTTCATCAACGTACGATAGCAGTGACAGGTACAGGTTTAGACAGTACCTATCCAGCTCAAAATAAAAAATTGGCAGAACATATTCTGGCTCAGAACGGCGCCATCATTAGTGAGTTTTTACCGGGAACACCACCACTACAGCAGCATTTTCCACGTAGAAACCGAATTGTTAGCGGTCTGAGTTTAGGCGTATTAGTTGTAGAAGCGACTTTAAAAAGTGGCTCCCTCATTACTGCCAATAAAGCAGCTGAGCAAGGCAAAACCGTATTCGCCATTCCAGGCCATATTTACAGTGAATTTCATCAAGGTTGCCATCAACTTATTCGTGAAGGTGCAATTTTAGTCGACCATCCTGAACAAATTATTGAAGACCTCGCCCTACCCACCCAATGGCAGAGCCAACAAAACTCAACAGAGGAGGCAATCGTTTCTTGCACCCCAGAAATTCCAGAGCATTTGATTAATCTTTATCAGTCTTTAGACTGGGTAGGCCAAAATATTGACCAGCTTGTTTTGCATCATTCACAACCTGTTTCTGAACTCACCTCATCATTGATGGAACTAGAACTACTCGGTTTATGTATGCAACAATCAGGATTGTATTTACGTTGTCGTTCTTAATATTAGAGCGCACAATAACGACTCTGTTTGATTGAAAGGAAAGTATTACCATGATTACGACCTCAGTGACCGAAGCAGCCGAATGTTTACAACAAGGTCAAGTTTTGGCATATCCAACTGAGGCAGTCTGGGGACTAGGCTGTGACCCGTTTAATGAGCAAGCTTTTCAAAAAATTCTTGAATTGAAGCAGCGTCCTATCGAAAAAGGCGTCATTTTATTAGCTGGCCACATTAGTCAAGTCGAGCATTTGCTGACTTCTTTACCGCAAACGACTCAACAAGAGATTATTGACTGCTGGTCTAATCATCAACCATCAGAAAGAGCTACGACTTGGTTATTGCCAGCTGATCAACATATACCTTCATGGATTAAGGGCGAACATCCCCTTGTAGCTGTACGAGTAACAACACATCCTTTATGTGTGGCATTGTGCAACGCTTTTCATGGTTTTATTGTGTCGACGAGTGCTAATCCTAGTGGACAAGAACCTGCTCATTCACTACAAGATGCCTGCCAATACTTTGGTTCACAATTAAACTATCTCAATGGCGACTTAGGGCAAAGTCAGCAACCAAGCCGAATCATTAATGCCTTAACTGGTGAAGTCATTCGTCCTTAATTGTAGACAAAAAAAAGCTCAGTTATATAGGGATAACTGAGCATAAAAAAGGATGGGTATATACCGCATCCAGAGGGTTTGGATATCTCTGGAACGAAAGAAAAATTGCTTAAAATAGCGTCTTTCGTAGTGGACGCTATTATGTGGTAAGAGACTATAGTAGAGAAATATATAATTTCTCTAAAAAAAGCATGAAAAGTGTAGGGAATTTAGATTTTTTCGCTTATAAGTTAAAATTATATTAATATTTTTACTCGTCTTTTTTAATATTTATATTTCAACTTGTTTTTATAATCTATTTATAAATCATATAGAAAAACTTTAACTAAGAAAAAAATGGCATATTTTCATCAGTTTTTTCTAAAATATGCCATAGTTTTTTTAATGACTTTAGTTTTGCTCTTGAATTAAGTCTGTTTTTTTAACACTGACCTTTTTTTGAGCCATAATGATACCAATTAAGATCACGATGCCACCTAAGGTATGGTAAATGGTCCACTGTTCAGATAACCAAATGCTTGCAATGACTGCCGTAAAGACAGGAACCAAGTTCATGAAGATGCTGGTTCTATTTGGGCCAAGTTGTTGTACGGCTAACATCCAAACTAACGGCGCAATTAAAGAGGCAAATACTCCAGCATAAATTGCACTTGGCGCATTTGCTGCATTCAAGCCATCAAGACCAAACCAGAAAATTAAAGGCAGATGAAATATCACAGAAAACCCAATCTGCACATATAAGCTTGTCATGATTGGAAGTGGAAGCTGCCATTTTTTAAGGAAGACTCCATAAAATGCGTAGAAGAACACGGCAATAATCATTAATGCATCACCAAGATGTCCACCACCACTTAACAGCTTATGAATATCTCCTTGGGACATGACATATAGCAAACCTGCGAAAGATAAAATACTGCCAAAAACTGCAAATCGATTAGGCACATCTTTTAAAATCGCAAGAGAAACAAAAATAGTAAAGATAGGAATGAATGCGTTCACAATCCCCATGTTAGTTGCAGTGGTATAGTGAGCTGCTGTATAAGCAAGACCTTGATATAGCACCATTCCAAATGCACTTAGCACAGCAAGCTTAGGCAAATATGGTTTTACTAACTGTCTCTGTCTCCAAACTGACACAATCATAAATGGAGTCAAAATGATAAAAGCAATTAGCCATCGATAAAAACTAATGCTCACCGGAGAGATATAATCCGAGACGTATCGAGTGACTACAATATTTAAAGACCAAATCAATACTGCCAAAATGGGGAAAATAAATGCCCATTTGTGATATTTCATGACCTGACTCATAGTAATACACCCTCTACAAAAGAGATTTTATTTTGGAGAATGTCTTAATAAATTGAAATATCGCATTTCCGACATTGATATTGAACTTAGGACATTACTAATTTTTTTAAAATAATGCCCAAGCTTTCATGGCATGCTCTACCACTTTGTGTAGTTGCTCGGTACTCGCGCCATCTCTCGCTTGAATCGTCAGCCCTTGAATAACTGTGGCATAGAAATCTGTCATTTCTTGAAGAGGTGCATCGGCAACTAAGTCACCCTGCTCTACCCCCTGCTCTAGACGTTTTAATAACTTTTCTTTGGTCTTTATTCTCTTATCTAATAAATTTTGCTGTACGTCTTGCGTTGCATCAGAACAATTCATAGCTGCAACTACCAACATACAACCAGCTGGCTTATTAGGTTGAACCAATCTTTTTACGTTGTCATAAAGATATAATTCAAAAGCAATTTTTGCTGTTTTGGCTTCTAAAAAAATTGTTTCTATAGGACATGCTTCATGAGCTAAGTAGTAATCAATACTCTTATAAAACAAGCCTGCCTTATCACCAAAAGTACTATATAAGCTTGGTGCTGTAATTTCTAAAGCCTGCGTTAAGTCACTAATCGACGTTGCTTCATAGCCATGTTCCCAAAAAAGTAACATTGACTTCTCTAACACTTGCTGCTCATCAAAGCATTTAGGGCGTCCACGCTTCTTTTTCAGCGTTTCTTCATTAACAACAAGATCTGTTTCATGCCTATTTGTCATAAAGATCACATCTATTTTTATAACAATCGTTATTAAATTAATTGACGTTCGATTTTTTATCAACTATTTTATTTTCATAATGATCGTTAGTTAATTAAAAAATTGCCTTTCTTCACTCCAAATTTAGCCAAGTCAGGATTTCTTATGGAACAATCTACTACTTCTAAAGCACGACCCACGACCTCCACTCAAGGGAGCTGGTTTGCCATTTTGGCCGTTGCCATTGCAGCATTTGCATTAGTAACAAGTGAATTTTTACCAGTCGGTGTTTTAAATAGCGTTGCGGCTGATTTGCATATTTCTGTAGGTACAGCTGGTCTTATTATTACTGTCCCTGGCATTATGGCAGCGATTGCAGCTCCGCTATTACCTGTTTCAGTCAAACAACTTGACCGTCGTTATGTGCTTATTTTACTCACTGCAATTATGGTCATTGCCAATACCATTACTGCTTTTGCTGAAAACTTCCATGTTTTATTACTGAGCCGCTTAATTTTAGGTATCTCAATCGGTGGTTTTTGGGCCACAGCTATTGCATTAAGTGGCAAGCTCGCACCTGCACATTTGCCTATTGCTAAAGCCACTGCCGTAGTTATGGCTGGTGTAACCTTTGCGACTGTATTAGGAGTACCAATTGGAACTTGGCTAAGTGAGTTTTATGGGTGGCGTAGTGCATTTGGTATTACAGCTGCGATCGGTCTTGTTGTACTCGTACTTCAACTGATTTTCTTACCTAAACTTGTACCAGACTCAGCAATTCATATTCGTGATTTACCTGCATTATTGCGCACACCTAAAGCACGTAGCGGAATGCTGATAGTCTTATTAATTGGCCTTGCTCACTTCTGCGCTTATAGTTATTTGGCGCCTTTCTTTAAGAATATTGCAGGATTTAACGGTACCACCATTAGTTCATTATTATTGCTTTACGGAATTGCTGGTATCTTTGGAAACGCGTTTGCAGGATATAGCGGTAACTTAAATGTCCGTTACACTCTAGCCTTCGTTGGAACATGCTTTGCAATCGTGTTTTTCGGCTTCCCTATCTTTGCTATTCATGAATTTGGTGCCATCGTTCTTACTGCATTATGGGGCTTCGCATTTGGTGCTTTCCCTACCTCCGCCAATATTTGGATGTTTGTACATGCACCCCATGCCGTAGAAAAAGGTATGCCGCTCTTTGTTGGTATGTTCCAAGTCATGATTGCTACAGGTTCATTATTAGGTGGTTATGTAGTTGATCATTTCAATGAAAATACTTTAATTTATGGTGTATTAAGCTTCGTTGCTTTAGCATTAATTAGTACATTTACTTTTGCCAAAGGCTTAAATAATCCTAAAGTAACTTGTGAAAATTAAATATTACTTAGAGTAAATAGATGAAAAATGAGGGCCAACAATTTTCCTTATTGAACCATATAGAAGTTCATGAATTTCTATATGAAAAAGAAGATATTGTTCGTCCTCATGCTTCACTTTGGGGAGATTTTAATTTCAGTTTGAATGGTATTTTGGAAATGCAGGTAGAAGAACAAATCTACTTATCTCCTCCAAGCTATGGACTTTGGATTCCACCTCAAACGGTTCATCAATCTACTCATATCGATCATGAAATTCACTATATCTGTATTCGATTACACCCTAGCCTCTGTTCTATTTTAGGTAATGTCTGTAAATGCTTTAGTATTCAGCCTTTCTTTCGAATCCTCGTTTTACAAATTGTGGAACAGCAAAAACAAAATGGAAAACCTGAATATTTAGAACATCTTTTGCAAGTTCTATTTGATCAGTTACAACAAGCCACAGCATACTCTCATTACTTACCCCAAACACGTCATCCAGTTTTACTACCAATTTTGGAAAAGCTTTCAGACCCATTATTTTTTAATCACTCTTTACAGCAGTTACTTCAGAATTTTTCAGTCAGTGATCGTCATTTATTGCGTTTAAGCCAACAAGAGTTACAACTTTCATTATCAGAATGGCGTAATCGAGCCAAAATTGTTTACGCCATTCATCAAATTCGACAAGGCATGCCAATTAAACGTTTAGCATACGATTTAGGTTATCAACACAGTTCCAGTTTTATTGAATTTTTTAAGAGATATACAGGCCAGACTCCTGTTCAAATCAGAAACAATTAGATCGCAGACAGTTTTTTCTTCTCTTTTTATTTTTTGAACACGAATATTATTGCACTCCTCAAGAATAGCAGTTAAAACAAATGCGTTACTTGATATCAATTACAATCTTTAGGAAAGACTCATGACTCAATCTGTATATCACATTCCAGTAAAATCCATTTCAGGCGAAGCGGTTGACCTTGACCAATATAAAGGTAAGGTTTTATTAATCGTAAACACAGCATCTAAATGTGGTTTAACTCCACAATACGAAGGCTTAGAAAAGCTTTATCAAGCAAAGAAAGATCAAGGTCTTGAAATCTTAGGTTTTCCTGCAAACAACTTTAAAGAACAAGAACCTGGTTCAGATGAAGAAATTCAACAATTCTGTTCATTAAACTACGATGTTAATTTCCCACTTTTCTCTAAAATTTCTGTAGCAGGTGAAGATAAACACCCGCTTTATCAAGCACTCACAACAGCTCAACCAGAACGCGTTGGTGAAGGTCCTTTCCGCGAGCGTTTAGAAGGCCTAGGTATTCCAACTAACCCAGCACCAGAAGTTTTATGGAACTTTGAAAAATTCTTAGTGAATAAAAATGGTGAAGTTGTTGCTCGTTTTGCACCGAACTTAACAGCAGACGACGAACAAATTGTAAAAGCAGTTGAAGCAGAACTCGCTAAATAATTTTTATAGCGATTTAATAAAAAAGAGTGCTGTAGCACTCTTTTTTATTGTCTGGTCAAAATGTTGTTCATTTGCAACAATACCTTATTTCTACATATTTTATGCATATAGTACGCACTTGCTTTAGTTGGTATTGTTTGTAGTTATGAAAAAAGTTTTACAAGGTGCATTTCTTCCTTTTGTGATTTTTGCTTCAGGTATGCTATTACTTGGATGTGATCAAGCACAAGATCGTGCAAAAGATCAAGACTCTGCTCAAGCTACTGAACAAACACTAGATCAAACTGATAATTCTCAAGAAGAAACTCTGCCTAAAAATAATAAAAATGAATTAAAAAATGGGAATGTTTTTTATATTGTTCGAGATGCTGCGAACTTACAACTCAAAGCCGGTGACTATATTGAAAAGCTTAAGGATACTCAACTTGATGTTGAGCAAGCCATTCAAGATAAAGATCAGCAAGAGCTAAAAACAACTGTAACGACACTAAAACAGCAGTTAAAAGGCTTAAATCAAGCACTACTTAGTTTAGATATTAAAAGTCAGGAAGTTGAAAATATTCGTCAAAACTTATTACAGGCAAATCAACAAGTTTTAAGTATGCCTTTATTAAATGGAAAATTACAACAAATCGATTTTGATCAAATTGAGAAACAGCTCAATACAATCCAAATGGATATGGTCAAACTTGCTGCACTAATTGTGGCAGGAGATGACAAATCAGATTCAAAAACTGATTCTTAATTTTCTTTTTAGCAATAAAAAAAGCCACCGTAAGGTGGCTTTTTCAATCTCAAACCGCGTCTTATTGAGCGCGGTTTTTGATTTTACGGATTGTTTCAAGCTGACCTGCAATCTCTGAAAGAGATGCTAAAGCAGCAGCTGAGTCCAAATCACTCTTTTGGTTTGCAAGCAATTGTTCAGCATTTTTACGTGCTTCTAAAATTGCTGCTTCATCCAAATTGTCAGCACGGATAGCAGTATCTGCAAGAACCGTTACAACATGAGGTTGAACTTCTAAAACACCGCCAGATACATAGACGATTTCTTCTGTACCATTTTCCAACTGAACACGAATCGGGCCCGGTTGAAGCAAAGTAACAAGTGGAGCGTGTCCTGGCAAAATACCAAGCTCACCACCTGCACCTTTCGCGATTAACATCGATACTGCGCCAGAGTAAATAGACTCTTTAACACTTACGATATCACATTGCATAGTCGCCATGAGATGATCTCCTTAAATTAGAGTTTCTCAGCTTTAGCAATCACTTCGTCAATACCACCAACCATATAGAACGCTTGTTCTGGGATGTGATCGTATTCACCAGCTAATAGACCTTTAAAGCCACGAATCGTTTCTTTAAGTGGTACTAATTTACCAGGAGCACCAGTAAATACTTCAGCTACGTGGAATGGTTGAGAGAAGAAACGTTGGATTTTACGCGCACGGTAAACAACCAATTTATCTTCTTCTGCCAATTCATCCATACCCAAGATTGCGATGATGTCTTTAAGCTCTTTATAGCGTTGCAATACGTTTTGTACTGCGCGCGCAATTTCATAGTGCTCTTGACCAACAACTAATGGGTCTAACTGACGTGAAGTTGAGTCAAGTGGATCGATCGCTGGGTAAATACCAGAAGATGCGATGTCACGGCTCAATACTACTGTTGCATCTAAGTGAGCAAATGTAGTTGCAGGCGATGGGTCTGTTAAGTCATCGGCAGGTACATATACTGCTTGGATCGATGTGATCGAACCAGATTTAGTAGATGTAATACGCTCTTGAAGAACACCCATTTCTTCTGCAAGTGTAGGTTGGTAACCTACCGCAGATGGCATACGACCTAACAATGCTGATACTTCAGTACCCGCAAGTGTATAACGGTAGATGTTGTCGACGAACAATAATACGTCACGACCTTTACCATTTTCGTCTTTTTGATCACGGAAGTATTCAGCCATAGTCAAACCAGTTAACGCTACGCGTAAACGGTTACCTGGTGGCTCATTCATCTGACCGTAGACCATTGCTACTTTGTCAAGAACGTTAGAATCTTTCATTTCGTGATAGAAGTCGTTACCTTCACGAGTACGCTCACCAACACCAGCAAACACAGATAAACCTGAGTGTGCTTTTGCGATGTTGTTGATCAATTCCATCATGTTAACGGTTTTACCAACACCCGCACCACCGAATAAACCAACTTTACCACCTTTTGCAAACGGGCAAAGTAAGTCAATTACTTTAATACCAGTTTCTAAAAGGTCAGTAGAAGCTGCTTGTTCAGCATAAGAAGGCGCTTGACGGTGAATCGGCAAACGTTCTTCAGTCGCAACAGGACCTGCTTCATCGATAGGGCGACCTAAAACGTCCATGATACGGCCAAGCGTAGCTGGACCCACTGGAACAGAGATCGGTGCGTTTGTACTAGTTACATTAAGGCCACGTTTAAGACCTTCTGTAGAACCCATTGCGATGGTACGAACAACACCATCACCAAGTTGTTGCTGAACTTCTAAAGTAGTTTCAGTACCGTCAACTTGGAGAGCGTCATAGATCTTAGGAACGCTTGTGCGCTCAAACTCGACGTCGATAACCGCGCCGATGATCTGAATGATACGACCGCTACTCATTGCTGTCTCCTCAATTCAAACTTAATAATGTTAAACGGCAGCGGCACCGCCAACGATCTCGGAAATTTCCTGAGTAATCGCGGCTTGACGCAGCTTGTTGTAAATGAGTTGTAGGTCTTTAATCAATTGTCCTGCGTTGTCTGTCGCTGCTTTCATCGCGACCATACGAGCTGACTGCTCACATGCAACGTTCTCAATCACACCTTGATAAACCATAGACTCGATATAGCGAACCAACAAACCATTTAACAATTCTTCTGCTTCTGGTTCGTAGATATAGTCCCAACCATAAGTACGGTTGAGATCATCGCCTTCTTCTGCTGGTGCTAAAGGAACAAGTTGTTCTACTTTAGGCTGCTGAGTCATTGCATTAACGAAGCCATTTGATACGAGGTAGATACGATCTAATTCGCCTTTATCAAATGCATCAAGCATAACCTGCACTGAGCCAGTTAACTGTTCCAAACTCGGCGCATCGCCAAGTTGGGTAGTTGCACCAAGCACTTTACCGCCGTAATTCTTAAAAAACGAAACCGCTTTTTGACCAATTAAAGCAAATTCAACTTCAATTGACTGCTGTTGTTGTGCTTTGACATGCTGCACAACTTTCTTGAACAAGTTAATGTTCAAGCCACCTGCCAAACCACGATCTGAAGACACTACGATATAGCCAACACGCTTAACTGGGCGGTCAACCATATAACGGTGTTTGTATTCAGGGTTTGCTTGTACCAAGTGAGCAATTACACGGCGCATATTATCGGCATACGGACGGCCCTGAGCCATGCGCTCTTGCGCACGACGCATTTTAGAAGCAGCTACCATTTGCATCGCGCGAGTAATCTTTTGCGTGCTCTTGATACTAGCTACTTTGGCGCGAATTTCTTTTAAATTTGCCATACGCTTAACCTAGTATTCGAAAGCCCTTTCGAGCTTCCGAAGGTTGATCCGTGAACCAAACTTAACTAAAACTGAACTTAGTAAGTTTGAGTCGCTTTAAAGCTTTCAATACCTGCTTTGATTGCTGCTTCGATGTCTTTGTTGTAATCACCAGTTTCATCGATTTGTTTCATCAACGGAGCATATTCAGAACGGAAGTAAGCAATTAACGCAGCATCAAAGTCTACGATTTTCTTAACTTCTACGTCAGCCATATAGCCTTCGTTAGATGCATAAACAGAAACAGCTTGGTCAGCAATTGAGTAAGGAGCATATTGTTTTTGCTTCATTAACTCAGTTACACGTTGACCATGTTCAAGTTGCTTACGAGTTGCTTCATCAAGGTCAGAAGCGAACTGAGCAAACGCAGCCAATTCACGGTATTGTGCTAAAGCGGTACGGATACCACCAGACAATTTTTTGATGATCTTAGTTTGAGCAGAACCACCAACACGAGATACAGAGATACCCGCGTTCACAGCAGGACGGATACCTGCGTTGAATAATGATGTTTCTAAGAAGATCTGACCGTCAGTAATCGAAATTACGTTCGTTGGTACGAATGCAGATACGTCACCCGCTTGAGTTTCAATAATTGGCAATGCAGTTAAAGAACCAGTTTGACCAGTTACTGCGCCATTAGTGAATTTCTCAACGTAGTCAGCAGATACACGTGAAGCACGTTCAAGAAGACGTGAGTGAAGATAGAATACGTCACCCGGATACGCTTCACGACCTGGTGGACGACGTAAAAGCAATGAAATTTGACGGTAAGCAACAGCTTGCTTAGACAAATCATCATAAATGATAAGAGCGTCTTCACCACGGTCACGGAAGTATTCACCCATTGTACAGCCAGAGTACGGAGCTAAATACTGCATTGCAGCAGGATCAGCAGCCGCAGCAGCGACAACAGTTGTATACGCCATAGCGCCAGTTTCTTCTAGCTTACGTACAACGTTTGCAATTGTTGATTGTTTTTGACCAATCGCAACGTATACACATTTAATGCCAGAGTTTTTCTGAGCGATGATCGCATCGATCGCCATTGCTGTTTTACCAGTTTGACGGTCACCAATAATCAACTCACGCTGACCACGACCCACAGGAATCATGGTATCAACTGATTTATAACCAGTTTGAACAGGCTCGTCTACAGATTGACGCCAAATTACGCCTGGTGCTACTTTTTCAACAGCATCAGTTAATTTTGCATCAATTGGGCCTTTACCATCAATTGGGTTACCCAAAGCATCTACTACACGGCCAAGAAGTTCAGGACCAACTGGAACTTCTAAAACACGACCTGTACAACGAGCTTTTTGACCTTCTTGAAGGCTTAGGTAGTTACCTAAAACAACGGCACCCACTGAATCCTGTTCTAGGTTCAGTGCCATACCAAATAAGCCGCCGTCGAATTCGATCATTTCACCGTACATTGCATCAGCAAGACCGTGAATACGCACGATACCGTCGGATACCATAACAATGGTACCTTCGTTTTTAGCGGTCGCGCTGGTGTCCAGATCTCCGATACGCTGTTTAATGAGCGCACTGATCTCGGATGGATTCAGTTGTTGCATTGCGCTATTCCTCAATCTTTTATTAGTTCAGTCTTCATCATTTGCATTATGCAAGAAGACGAGTACGCATTTTTTCAAGCTTGTTAAGCGCAGAATCATCTATCACTTGATCGCCTGCACGAATAACCACACCTGCAATCAAAGCAGGATTAACTTCTACAGAAACATTAACTGCTGCCTTGAAGCGTTTTTCTAACGCATGTGCAAGCAATTGTTCCTGAACAGAAGTTAACGGAAACGCCGATTCAATCACGACATCAACCGTATTGTTATTCTGTGATTTAAGCTGTTCATATTCTGCTGCAATTTCAGGTAACAACACTAATCGATCGTTATCTGCAAGAAGTGTCAAAAAGTTAGACACTGCTTGAGATTGATCTTCACCTAAAACTTTAGCAAAAAGCTTCACTTGCTCCGCAGGAGTAAGTTCAGGGCGATTTAAATAAGCGGAAAATGCTTCGTCTTGCACCGCAGCACTGAGCACTTGTAACGCATTCGACCAATTGTCTGTTGCACCTTGCTCAGAAGCATAAGCAAATGCTGCTTTGGCATACGGACGTGCCAACGTCAAGAGTTCAGCCATAATTCGCCTCGCTTAAAGTTTAGCAGCCAGCTGAGACAGCATGGCGTTATGAGCTTCTGCATCAACTTGTTGGTTCAGGATCTTTTCTGCACCAGTTACTGCCAAGGCAGCTACTTGTTGACGTAATTCTTCGCGAGCAGAATTGATCTCTTGATCAACAACTTCTTTAGCTTGTTGACGAATACGCTCACCTTCAGCCGCAGCTTGAGTACGAGCTTCTTCGATCAATTGCGCTGCACGACGGTTCGCTTGTTCGATCAATTGAGCCGCTTGTGCTTTAGCTGCATCAAGTTCTTGCTTCACTTGCGCTTGTGCATCGGCAAGGTCAGCTTTCGCTTTTTCTGCTGCATTTAAGCCATCAGCGATTTTACGCTGACGCTCACTAATCGCATTGATTAGTGGTGGCCAAACAAACTTCATGCAGAATGCGACAAAAAACGCAAACGCAATCGCTTGACCAATCAATGTGAGGTTGATATTCATTGCAATTCCTCAAATAGTGGATTTAGGAATTAAGATGATTAACCTACAAATGGATTAGCGAAGATGAAGAACAAGCCAATACCAACACCGATCATAGGCACAGCATCAAGAAGACCCGCGATTAAGAACATACGAGTTTGAAGTTGTGGAGCTAATTCTGGTTGACGAGCTACAGCTTCTAAAAAGCGACCACCCAAAAGACCAAAACCAATCGCAGTACCCAAAGCACCGAAAGCGATCAAGATAGCAGATGCAATTGCAACTAGACCTAAAGTGAGTTCCATGAAAAATTCCTCAGAGGTTAGGTTATTACCAAATTAAATTAAAAAAATTCAGCCCAACCATCATTTGATAGTTAGGCAATACCATTAATGTTTTTCGCTTGCCATGCTCAAGTAAACGATGGTAAGCATCATAAAGATGAATGCCTGCAACGTGATTACAAGAATGTGGAAGATCGCCCAAGGCACAGATAACGCCCATTGAATCCAAAACGGCAATAATGCAATCAGGATAAAGATTAACTCACCGGCATACATGTTACCGAACAGTCGGAGAGCCAATGAAATAGGACGAGCAAGGAATGTTACCAATTCCAAAATCAAGTTCACTGGAATAAGCAACGCTTTTGCAACTGGATTACTTGGGTTAAATGGGTTAAGTGCCAACTCGCCTACGAAACCGCCAACACCCTTCTCACGGATGCTGTAGAACAAGATAAGTACAAATACAGATAAAGACATACCAAGGGTAATGTTTGGATCTGTAGATGGAACGATCTTGAAGTAAACGTGGTGAGGGTTCATACCAAATACGTTAGCACCAATAAATGCAGCTACTTGAGGAATCCAGTCAACTGGGATCAAGTCCATTAAGTTCATGAGGAAAATCCACACGAAAATAGTAAGTGCAAGTGGAGCGATTAAACGTGATTTGCCATGAAAAGTATCACGGACACTTGAGTCAACAAACTCAATGATCATTTCAATTGCAGATTGGAATTTTGTTGGAACACCAGCTTTCGCAGTTTTCGCAACCATCCAAAATAACAAACAGAAAATCACACCAAGGCCAATTGACCAACCCATTGAATCCAAGTGAATTGCAGTGAACCCCATCGAATGAGCTTCTTCAGCAGTCTCAGCCAATTTCCATGTACCATCTGGCATTTTGCCATAGGTCATATTGGTCAAGTGATGCTTGATATACTCTGTCGAAGTGAGGGCATGTTCTTCAGCAGCCATAAATCACACCTGGTCAATGTCAATTACTAAAAAGAAGGGAAACGAACATCGGCGTACTGTCGATATCTCGCCACCCTCCAAAAAATCTTCAATTCTTCTTGTTTCTATACTCGTTTTTGTAGACGTGAAACCCAAAAAGGAGCAACCCACGACATCATTTGAACGAGGATAAAACCAAACAGCAATGCTAACGGTGATAAAGGTTTAACATTGCTCAAAATCAAAATAAATCCAACGATCATGATTGCAAATTTGCCTAACATGCCCCTATACATGTTAGACAGCACTTGTTTCGATGCTCTCGCACCTGCTGTTCTGAAGGATTGCCACGCAAAATAACTGGTAGCAAGCCAGCAGACCAATGCACCAAGTGCCGCACTTAATGCTGCTGTCATGTCTTTTATGCTCCACGCCACAAGTGCGGAAACAGGGATCATGCATGCTTGTAAGAAGACCAAAGCTTTTGCTAATCGTCGGTCAATCAAGCGACTAGTTTGGCTCATTATTTATCCACTCACAGCATAAATGCTTGACAAGTTTAGCTGATGATCGCTTTTAATCGCAGGCATTATAGAGTTACACCCCTGAACATGCAATCTTTTCCCGACTTTAGTCGGGGTTTTTCGTGACAGGTGGTGCTGACGCTACAGTCAGCCTTTGTTTACTTTTTATCTTACTTTTGCGTATTTAATACGCATTTATCGGTTTTTATAGCCAGTTTCTTCCATGCTGTTACAAAATCGTCCTCATTATTCATACTTTCATCAACGGGTTGGAAGGTAATACTGCCCAGTTTCTGATATTGACCTTTTGTTGTGAAACTTTCTGCAAGTAAACACATCTGAGGTTTTGGTCGATTATCATTAAGATACTTAATTTGAGCCGCTGTAGGCGCAACATGCGGATCATCCGTTAAAGCGCCTGCAAACTTTAAATTAAGCGAGCGTTCCAAATACTGATAAGCATCATGATAAGACCAATAAGGTTTACCATTACTTGAGCTATCGTAAGCTTGAGCTGCCTGCAACATATTCCGAGCAAATGCATTAGCATTATTCCAATACTTCGCTTTACTTTCAGGATGCTGCTGCGAACGCAAAGCCGCAATAAAAAAACCAATCCGCACTGCATTGTTTGGTTCTAACCAGACATGCGTATCTACAGTATTTGGTAAAGCAGCGCCACGCGTATTACGCTGCGGCAAAACAGAAAGAATACCACTGTCTAATAAAGAAATTGCTTTCTTATTGTTACTCAGCAATTTATTTAGTGGAGCTTCATGGGCTTTTCCTAACCAGATCACTAAAGAAGCATCATTAATAGCTTTACGATGCGCCGGGGTGAGTTGTACGTCATGCCCACTTTGACCTTGAAGCAACAACTGAGGCTCTTCAACGCCTTTGGTAATTTCTTTTGCAATCAAATAGATTGGGTGTGTAGAGACAACCAAACCCTGACTCCAACCTAGCGTACTCATTAGAGAGAACATACTGAAAACAAAAACGCGGAACATGACAGACCATCAATTAGTAATAGCTCGAAGCATGTTATAATATAACAAAGTTACAAAAATACCTAAGATTAATCGAATGAAGCATCGCTTCATGCTAATATTCCATTAAAAATTTGAGGTTATGTCTATGAGTTCTTGCACGCATGAACATCATGATTCTTTGCATGGTGTGCATGATCACCATAATGTCGCAAGTCGTTTAGCTGAAGCAGAAACTTTATGTTCTGCGGTTGGTGCACGTCTTACGCCTTTACGTAAAGAAGTTCTTGAACTCATTTTAAATGCTTCAGGTCCAATGGGTGCGTATGACTTATTAGCACGTATTAAAAGTCAAACTGATCGTCCTGCCGCTCCTCCTACTGTTTATAGAACTTTAGACTTCTTATTAGAAAAAGGTCTAATTCATCGCTTAACATCTATTAATGCTTATATTCCATGCTGTCATCCACGCGAAGGACATCAAGCTGCATTCTTAATTTGCACCGAATGTCACACTGTTAAAGAAGCATCTTCACAAGGTCTGACTCAACAACTCGACCAACTTGCAGCTTTAGATGACTTCACAGCACAACACAGCATTATTGAAATTTCGGGGAAATGCCAGCAGTGCCGCACAGCTCGCTAAATCCTGTATTGATTCAACTTGAACAGGTTTCTGTTCACCGTGATGATCGGGATATATTAAAAAAAGTCGATTTTGATCTGCATCAAAATGAAATTGTGACCTTAATTGGTCCAAATGGTGCGGGTAAGTCGACTTTAATTAAAGTTCTACTTGGAATTTTAAAACCAAGTAGCGGACGTGTCATAAGCGACAAAAAACTAAAAATGGCTTATGTCCCTCAAAAGTTTAACCCTTCTCATAGTCTTCCTTTACGTGTTCAAGATTTATTAGATCTTGAAAAATGTAGCCCTGCCCTTCGCCAAGAAATTATTCAAGACACTGGCATTGCAAAGCTACAACAATCAAAAGTACAGCAGCTTTCTGGTGGAGAGCGCCAACGTGTGCTGCTCGCACGTGCTTTACTTAGAAAGCCAGATATCCTCGTTCTTGATGAACCGATGCAAGGTCTAGATATTCAATCTGAAGCTGAGCTTTATGAGTATGTGCGTAGTCTGCCGGAGCGTTATGGATGTGCCATTTTAATTGTTTCACATGACCTACAATGGGTTATGCAAGGGACGCATAGAGTTGTTTGTTTAAATAAACATATATGTTGCAGCGGTTTACCTGAAAATATTCAGCAGCATCCTGAGTACCAAGCAATATTTGGTACCCAGCGAGTCTTTTATCAACACCATCATGACCACTGTGCGCATGGTGATGCAGCACACCCCTGCCCTCACAATAGTCGACCTCACATTCACCCAGAACCGGAAGCTTAAGCCATGATGGAATGGTTACAATTATTGTTGCCCGCATGGATTATGGGAACCTTATTGGTCTTTTTGACCGCACCACTTGGTTGTCTCATGCTATGGAGACGTATGTCTTTTTTTGCAGACACCATGGCACATGGAACCTTACTTGGAGTAGCAATTGCTGGTGCTTTAAGCCTTCCCCTCTGGCTTGGCGTAGCAGGTACTGCCATTTTATTAGTCGCTATTTTATGGGCACTGCATGACAATCGTTTACCAAACGATGCTCTACTTGCCTTATGCTCAGCAACATTACTATGTAGTGGTCTTCTATTTATTCAACATGTTCCAAGTTTAAGACCAGAGCTTTTAAGTTATTTATTCGGTGACTTACTCAGTATCGACTGGCACGATTTACCTGTTTTCACATTAATTATTGCCGTATCACTGGCAATTCTTTATCGCTTTTGGCAACCTCAAATTCAAATTGCCATTGATCCAGACATTGCGATTAGTGAAGGGGTAAATGCGAAATGGCAGCGTCTCATTTTTATGTTACTGCTAGCCTTATTTACAGTATTAGCTTTACGAGCAGTAGGTTCACTTTTAATGGGTGCTTTACTGGTTATTCCAGCATTGAGCGCTCGACTACTCGCTCATTCACCAAAGCAAATGGTTGTTTGGGCTTTTGTTTTAGCTCAACTTGGTGTCAGTGTCGGCCTATGGTCAAGCGCAGCACTAAATATCTCAACTGGCCTCAGTATTGTTTTATGTATGGCTTTGGGTTTTGCTCTTATTTTCATGGTTCAAAAAATCAAAAACCAAACTCAAGCGGCCTAAAAGGCTGCTTGATGAACTGTACTGAGTAATAAAGCCGCGCAACTAAACATGACAGCAAAACCACGATTTAAATATTTTTGTTGTTTAGGTGAGCGAAGTAATCTTAAAACCTTTGATGCCAGCCCTGTATATCCAGCCATTACAATTAAATCAATGGTAATCATAGTAGCTGCCATAATCAGATATTGTATCCATTGAGGTTTGCTTAAATCTAAGAACTGAGGCAAAACCGCCAATAAAAATACAATCGCTTTTGGGTTACTGATATTGACCACAAAGCCATTCAATAGTAGCGCTGAAATAGATTTATTCTTTTTTTCATGTTGAATTTCGATGTCTTTTATAGGTGCTGTCCACTGCAAATAGGCTAAATACAATAAATAAGCTACCCCAAACCATTTAACCATCTGAAAAGCCAACGGCGTCGTCGCGAATAAAACGCCTACGCCCGCTGCTACAATCATGATTTGAATTAACAAAGCAATTTGCAAACCAATCGCATTCCAGTAACCATGTCTAAAACCATAGTTTAGACCACTCGACATAGAAGCAATCGCGCCCGCTCCAGGAGAAATACTAATAACCCAACAGGCCAGCATATAAGCAAACCAAATTTGCAAAGACATAATGAAATAAACAATAAAAGTGGAATTATACCGTTTTATAAAACTATCGCGGCGATAATTCAAACAATAAAATCAAGAAATAGACTACTAACAGCTCTTCGCATCAGGCACAATAATTGAAGCTCATACTAAATTATAATTGAGGAGATACCTTCCAATGACTGCTCAATCTGTCATTTTGCCATTACCATCTGATCATGCCCGTTTTATTGTTCTTCGCTTAAAAGATCTAACAATTGCTGAATTAAAAGAACAACTCGAAGCTTTATTCGAAACACGTGACCGTCTCATTACTCAGCATTCAGACGCGCAAATCAAAACAGCAGTCGCTTTTGGTCCAGAACTCTGGAAACAGCTTTACAGTCAATCTCCTGCTGGCTTTAAACAACTTGAACCAGAAAATGGTGCATTCAATATGCCTGTCGTACCAGCTGATGTGCTTATTCACATTGCCAGTATGCGTTCAGATATTTGTTTTGCATTAAGCCAAGCATTTTTTGAAGGTATTAAAGATAAAGTTGAAGTTCTGGATGAACGTGTTTGTTTCCGCTATTTCGATGGTCGAGATATGACTGGCTTTATAGATGGTACTGAAAATCCTCAATTTCCAGATGACCGTGCAGAAACCGCTCTCCTCCCAGAAAGTGCTGGAGTATTTGCAGATGGTAGTTTCATATTTGCACAGCGCTATGCACATGACTTGGAAAAATGGAAAAAACTTAAAGTCGATGCACAAGAAAATGTCATGGGACGTACCAAGCTTGAATCTATTGAATTAGATGATGACGTTAAACCAGACAATGCTCACGTTGCTCGTACTGTCGTTGAAGATGATGAAGGCGAAGAAATGGAAATCCTACGTCATAGTTTACCTTATGGTGATGGTAAAGGTGATCAAGGCTTATTCTTCATTGCTTACACTAAAGACCTGAACATTATTGATGCTATGTTGAAGCGTATGTTTGGCACAAGTGGCGATGGCATTCATGACCGCCTATTGCATTTTGTAACACCACTAGACGGCGCATATTACTTTGCACCAAGTGAAGAGTTACTAGAAGAAGTTTTAGAGAATTAAGTTTTTTAAAAAGTAGCTATCACCACGGTAGCTACTTTTTTATTTAAAACCAAAGAACAAGGACTTTGACATTTTACAAAGATATTATCTTTACTTTTATAAATTAATAAAAATCACTCTTAAATAAAAACTTAAGGCCCATTCGCATTTCTTATTTCAAGTACTTCATTGCAGTCTTTAGAAGTTAAATAAACAAAAATTCGTTTATCTTGATTTTCTAGTAAAATGGCATCTTTATTTTCACCAAAGGAATTTTTAGAAATATCACACTTATAAGCTGACAGTTGAAAGTTTTTTACCACTTCACATTTAGGCTCAGCAACACTCTCATTAAAACCATACCATCGCGTAATATTTGGATTTGAACAAGAGATTTCCCCTACTTGATCAGCTGCTTTAACTGCCTTACCCGCACTCTCTTTCTTTTCACTTACAGCAGAGCCTGATTGATTTTTATCCGTCCGCACCACATCTGACTTATGACTAGCATCATGTTGGGCTTTATCTGGACTTTTATCGCTACACGCCATTAAAGCGCCTATAAAAATTAAAATATAAATATTTTTCATGAAAAAGTACTCATAATTATGTGTTATTTAAAAACTGATCTTAATTAAAGCCATTACCTAGTAAGTATATCTAATATTAACTAAAGCAAAACTTACAAATAACTTATCATTTTAGATTAGTAATATTTTATAAAAGTGAATCATCTATTTTATTTTTAGAAGATTTAAAAGCCTCTGTAGCCAAATTAAGTTAATAAAAAAGGGAGTACTTTACTCCCTTTTTTACACGTCTAATATTTTAGAAAGGAATTCGCTTATATTTACGGTATTCTGGTTTCCAGAATGATTGTTCAATCTTCTGTTTAAGCAAATCATCGCTAATGGTTACAGCCACACCATCTGCCATTGCAGCTTTTGCTACTTCAAATGCAATCACTTTAGACACTTGTTGAATTTCGCCCAAAGGTGGCAATAAGTCAGCTTGTGGATCTTTCAACAATGGTGAACAGTCTGCTAATGCACTACTTGATGCCATAAGCATGTTTTCTGTAACACGTTTAGCACCTGATGCAACTACACCCAAACCAATACCGGGGAAGATGTATGAGTTGTTACACTGCGAAATATTGTAAAGTTTGCCATGATGATTTACAGGTGCAAACGGACTACCCGTTGCAATTAATGCTTTACCTTCAGTCCATTCCACAATATCAGCCGGTACAGCTTCAACACGTGAAGTAGGGTTAGACAACGGCATGACAATTGGTCGCTCACAATTGGCAGCCATGGTCTTAATAATTTCTTCAGTGAATAGACCTGGTTGGCCAGAAACACCAATTAACACTGTAGGCTTAGCATTTTTAACAACATCAAGTAGTGAAATCACTTCTTCAATATTGCCCCACTGATCAACTACCTCAGCTTTTTGTGCCAACTTACGTTGGAAGTCGAGCAAGTTTGGCTGATTCTCAGTGATCAAACCAAAACGGTCTACCATATAAACGCGAGCACGCGCTTCAGCATCGGTTAAACCTTCAGCAACCATTTGAGCAACAATTTGCTCTGCGATACCACAACCTGCCGAACCAGCACCTAAGAAAGCAATTTTCTGGTCTTTTAATTGTTTGCCTGCTGCACGACTTGCAGCAATCAAACTACCAACAGATACCGCTGCTGTTCCTTGAATATCATCGTTAAAACAACAAATTTTATCGCGATATTTTTCTAATAATGGCATCGCATTTTTTTGTGCGAAATCTTCAAACTGGATGAGTGCTTTTGGCCAACGACGTTTTACGGCCTCAATCACCATATCTACAAATTCATAATACTCATCACCACTAATACGTGGTTGACGCCATCCCATATAAATCGGGTCATTTAATAATTGAGGGTTATTCGTCCCTACATCAATTGTGATTGGCAATGTGTAAGCAGGGCTAATACCACCACATGCGGTATAAAGTGAGAGTTTCCCAATTGGAATACCCATACCACCAATACCTTGGTCACCAAGACCCAAGATACGCTCACCATCAGTAATTACGATGACTTTAACATTGTTTTTATTAACGTTTTGTAAAATATCATCAATCACATCACGATCTGGATATGAAATAAAAATACCACGATGACGGCGATAGATATCAGAAAAACGCTGGCACGCCTCACCCACAGTTGGGGTGTAAATAATCGGCATCATTTCTTCAAGATGATTTTCGATTAAGTGATAAAAAAGAGTTTCGTTGGTATCTTGGATATTGCGTAAATAGATGTGCTTATTTATATCATCATTAAAAGCACAATATTGCTGATAAGAGCGTTGGCTTTGCTCTTCAATAGTTTCAATAATATGTGGAAGTAACCCGTGTAAGTTAAAGTTACTTCTTTCTTCTTGAGTGAAAGCAGATCCTTTATTTAAAAGGGGTAACTCTAAAAGTGTATAGCCTGCATAAGGGATATAAAGTGGGTGTTTACTTGGGTGTCCTGATATCATTGCCTATCTCATTTTCCAGCTTAGAACTCCGAAAAGTACAGTTTCAGCACTCTCTAAAGTTCGTTGTATGCGTAAGCTTAAGACTATTTGAGACGAAATAGGTATTTTAAACCGTGATATTGAAATTGAAGACTATTTAGTAAATATATAATATAAAATAAATATTAAAAATTAATTACTTATGATTTGTAGTTTTTTTAAAATCATTCTTTATTAACACTATACTTGGCCTAGAAGCTTATAGTTTTTCAGCCTCTTACATTTTTATAAGAAATACCAAGTGTTTTACTATCTTATAATTTAGAAAATATTGTCTAAAAAGCCTATATTTACGAGCTTTAAGGATTTACTTAGGCTTATTTTTCAATATTTACAAAAAAAATAGTTGTAGGGAACGAAAAGAAAGAAATTCAGTGAAAGCGTTAAATGCACTCCCCCAACTCATAGGAAATTTGCTATATTTGACGTTTTTCTGCGACATCTATTTTCGATTGATATGAATACGGCAATACAAGCAGCTCTCGACCATGCAGTGCAAACCCTTCAGCAAGAAGGCGTGCTTCCTTCGGATTGGAATAATTCAAGCAATTTAACGCGCACCAAAGACCGAAGCCATGGCGACTTTGCTTCTAATATTGCCATGATCGGCTCTAAAGCTGCTGGTATGAAACCACGTGATTTAGCTGAAAAAATTCTTGCGGCTCTACCAGAAGTTGCAGATATCAGCAAAGCGGAAATCGCAGGTCCTGGTTTTATCAATTTCTTTTTAAATGCTGACCAGCGTTTTGCGATTCTTGATCAAATTCAAGCTCAAAAAGAAATCTTTGGCCGCAGCCAATCAAATGCAGCGAAAAAGATTCAAGTTGAATTCGTTTCTGCAAACCCGACATCTAGCCTACACGTAGGTCATGGCCGGGGTGCTGCTTATGGTATGACTGTTGCAAACTTGCTTGAAGCAACAGGTGCTAAAGTTGATCGCGAATACTATGTAAATGATGCTGGCCGTCAAATGGATATTTTGGCGACTTCTACCTATTTACGTTATTTAGAATTATTGGGCCAAGACCTTGTATTTCCAAAAAATGCTTATCAAGGCGACTACGTTAAAGAGATTGCCCAAAGTATTATCGACAAAGATAACAATGCATATGTTCGTGATGTAGCAGACGTCTATAAAGATGTGCCAGAAGACGTGCAATATGCAGATGAACTCGATAGCGAAGGCAATAAAGTTGTATTGTCTGGTGACAAAGAAAAGCACATTGATGGTCTTATTGCCAACTCACAACAATTATTAGGTGAAGGCTACCGTGTTTTCCATCAAGCCGCTCTTCATGCGATTTTAGATGACATTAAAGATGACCTTGCTGACTTTGGCGTAACTTTCAATCAATGGTTCAGTGAAGCATCTCTTAGCGCAAAAATTGATGAAGCTTTAGAAACACTTGATCAACGTGGTTTCTTGTATGAAAAAGATGGCAACATCTGGTTTAAATCGACTGAATTTGGCGATGAAAAAGACCGTGTTGTTAAGCGACGTAATGGTCAAACGACTTACTTTGCCTCTGATATTGCTTACCACTTAAATAAATTACAACGTGGTTATACTGACCTTGTTGATATTTGGGGTTCTGACCACCACGGCTATATCTCTCGCGTAAAAGCTGCGATTGATGCGATGGGTTATGACTCGAAAAAATTGACTGTTCTTTTAGTTCAGTTCGTAAGTTTGTGGCGCGGTGGCGAGATGGTTCAAATGTCATCTCGTTCAGGTCAATTCGTGACTTTACGCGACTTACGTAAAGAAGTTGGGAACGATGCTGCTCGTTTTTACTATGTAATGCGTAAAAGCGAACAACACATTGACTTTGACTTAGATCTTGCTGTATCACAAAGCAAAGACAATGCGGTTTATTATATTCAATACGCTCATGCACGTATCTGCCGTATGTTAGAAAAAGCAGCAAGCACTGGCTTACAGTTTGAAGTGGATGCTGCTCGTTCGCATGCTGCACGTTTATCACTTGATGCAGAAACTGAAATTCTTGCTAAACTTGCTGCATATCCAGACGTTGTATTACGTGCTGCTAATGCGTATGAACCACACCAAGTAGGTAACTACTTAAAGGAATTAGCTGCGCTATTCCACGGTTGGTACAATGAACACAAAGTTTTAAGTGATGATGCTGAACTTACACAAGCACGCTTATTACTTTCAATCAATGTACAACAAGTATTGCGTAATGGCTTAGAATTACTTGGTGTTTCTGCACCTGAAGCCATGTAAATAAATGCTGGATATTTGGTAGAACTACATATTCAGCCATGCTGTAAAAGACATCGCTTTGTGATGATATAAACCTTACAGAGCGATGTTTTAAAGTAAACTCGAAAGAAAACAATCAAAAGACAGAGGAATAATCCACGTGTTTGGCAAAACGCAACGCGGTGTATCTGAAAGACCTAATAAGCCTAAAAAGCCTTTAATCCCTAAATGGCTAGGGACACTTGTCGCTATTTTAGTCGTCTTATGCATTGCGGTAATGCTCATGCTGTGGAAACCGTGGCAACCTGTTTCTTCAAAAAATCAGATTACGTCTGATCACTATAAAGAAGAAGAGACCAATAAAGACTATCGCTTTTATGATCTATTGCCTCAGCAACAAGTAACCCCTATTCCGGAACAAGCAATCCCTGAAAGTAAAAATCAGGGTACAGCAATGATTGTAGAGGCGCCTAGTACAGCACAACCTGCTGCATCTGAGTCTGTTGCTACTACTGATAGCGATGACTCTACAGCTGCTGCCCCTCAACAACCAAATTACATTTTACAAGTCCGTAGCTATACAGATCCCGATCAAGCAGATGCTCGTCGTGCAGAAATTATTTTAAATGGCTTATCTGCCGATGTAGTCAAAAGTTCTGAAAATGGTAAGACTTGGTATCGTGTTATTTCTGGTCCATATGATACTCAAGATGCTGCGCTTGCAGCCCAGCAAACATTACAACATAGTGGTATTGACTCTATCGTAATTAAACGCAAATAAAGCAAGAGTGATAAAAAAGGAACAAATATTTGTTCCTTTTCTTTTATATGTCAGCACAATTTCTTTCGTTTGAACCCAAACTCTTTTGTTTTGCCTTTTGAAAAGCTGGCCGCTGCTGAATACGATGTAAAAAGGCTTGAATATGCGGATATTTACCTTGTAAACGGGACTGAAGAGCTTCTAGTGGAAAGCTCATTTGAATATCAGCAAATGAAAAATCCCCTGCAAAATATTCATGTTCAGACAAGTAGTTTTCTAAAAAACTAATATGATCTTTCATACGTGGACGAACAAAACTTGCTTTAACCCCTTCTGTGATTTTTTTTGCGACAGGTTGGATTAACCAAGGTACATGTTTATTCACACTATTCATAACCAAAGTCATCACCAATAAGGGCATAAGCGAACCTTCAGCATAGTGCATCCAGTAAATATACTGCTGCAAATCCTGAGCTTGCTTAGGCTTAAATTGCTGATTTTGATCGTAACGCTGCTGTAAATACTCCAAAATGACCGCTGACTCTGCAATGACTTGTTCATCGTCTGTCAAAATTGGGGCTTTGCCGAGAGGATGAATACATTTCAGTGTTTCTGGCGCAGAATAGTTGGGAAGACGTTGATAATAATGAATATCATAATCTAAGCCTAATTCTTCTAAAGCCCATAAAATCCGAAACGATCGCGAACATTCCAGGTGGTGTACACTAATCATGCTATTGCCTACTTTTATTTTTCTTTTTACATAAAAAACAGCATGTGAACATGCTGTTTTATTCCATTTGTGGGATGGATATAAAATCATCCACCTCAACAAAATAGCATTTTTACACTGTAACAAGCACAGTATGAATGTCTAAACTACGTAACAAAGTTTTAGTAACAGGCGTTTTACTACACACTGTTAATATTTTTTGCTGTAGTTCTTCGCTTGGTAACTGTTTAAAAACAATACGACGTTCAATATGTTCTTCATGCTCACGATTGGTATGAAAATCAATTTCAACCGAGAACTCACCAAAGTCATAATCTTTATGCTTTGCATACATTCTTAAAGTAATAAGTGTACAAGCTGCCAGACTCCCGGTAAGTAAATCATAAGGAGCTGGACCTTGGTCATGCCCTTCCAACTTCTCTGGTTCGTCACAAAAATATTGATGACGACCACTGGTGATTTCGCCCTTCCACTGCTCAGCAAGAGGCTTTGCTTTACTGCTTGCGATTACTGCTGTCATTTTGATGCTCTCATTTGATCTGGAAGAACTGGCGCTTCTAAACGCGCACCCACGTAGTCTGGAATTTCACCAAAACGCACATCATGATTAATCCACTGCTCCCGCGCTTCTTTTAAATCATCCATTGTACGTGCAACAAAGTTCCACCATAGTAAAATTGGAGTTTCAAACGGTTCACCACCTACTAACAGCACACGGTTCCCTTTCTTTACTTCAATTTCAATTTCACTTAAACCCGTATCTAATACAACCATGTTGTCGGCAGTGAGTTCATGGCCATTCACATGGGCAACCCCATCTAATGCCATAAAACCATATTCAAACTCAGGATTTAGTGGAATACGAGTTTTAGTATCTTCGGTAGCAATTAAATCAACACCTACTAACGGCGTATGCACTGCAACTGGGGAAGTAGTTGCCAAGTATTCACCCACAAGGACGGTAAACTCTAAACCATCCTTTTCAACAACAGGTAGTTCTGGGTAGTGTTCAAATTTAGGATCCATATTGCGCTTATGGTCAGGCAATGCGATCCAAAGCTGGGCAGCATGCATTTGAGTTTCTGTATCAGGGGCAACTTCTGTATGAGAGATACCATGACCTGCTGTCATCAGGTTTACTTGTTTAGGACGGATCAATTGCTTTGAACCTAAACTATCAGTATGCATCATGGTGCCTTCAATCATCCACGTGAAGGTTTGCAAACCAATGTGAGGATGAGGACCAACATCTAGACCATCACCAGCTGGAAAAGTTACTGGGCCTGCATGATCTAGGAAACACCACGCACCAATCATTCGCTTTTGACGGCTAGGTAAAGCCCGCTTAATGACTGTCCCCTGTCCAATTTCAGCAGAGCGAATTGGAAATTCCTGAATAAATTGATTGGCAAATTTCTCACAATCTTTTGAATCAGAAATATCGTAATCATTATTATTGCTCATGATATTACTCTCTTTTACCTATGCTTTTGCAATGAGTTGTTATACTGATCTTAACAATACACTCATTATTCAATATAGTCTTTTAGTAATACACAGGGTGTTATGAATGAGACAATCCTTTTTTTAGTTATAAAAATAAATAAAGCTGCATTCAGCAGCTTAAGATGATTGAGTTTTAACGAGCTGTTTTAGATTTTTCATAAATTGCCCGAACTGCGGAAAGAACTCTTGAAACAATGCATGATCTCGATTTTCCAACATGACTTCACTAAATAACTTTAGACCAACAGTAAAAGATTTTGTAGTTTGATCATCGAAAAATTCTACATTCTTTAGCTTTTCAACAATCTCAAAAATATCGTCATGATTACCAGTATAGAACTCAAGTCTTTCCGTATAGGTAGAAACTTCGCCTTTGGCATCTTTTAAATGTTGTACTGTAACGTGATATTGATGTTGTTTCATAGATACATTCTCTCTATTAAAAAATTAATGGTTTTGGATAATTTCAACCTGCTTCAAATCAACTTGAAATTGATTAAATACCGATTGCAAACTCGCTAGAAATTGTTCTTGTTTGGCTTCAGTCAGTTCTGCACAATGAATCTGTAGCAGTTGATTGTTGGCTAAGTCTGATAAGTTAAATTTGGCTTCACCTCGTTGGAATTGAGTATTTGAAATTAGGCCTGCTCCTACCAAATCACTGACCACCCGATAAACTGTTGCTAAACTCAACTTCTGTTTTTGGGTATATAGCTTTTGATAAATCTGTTTAACCGTTAGATCTTCTGCTTGCTGTTGAATTAAAGACAGAACAGTAAGTCTTGGATGAGTGACTTTTAGGCCCGCTTCTTTGATTTTTTGCTGTAGCTCTAACATGTTGTATCTCAACTTATAGACGCCCGATTGCAACCGCAGCCTGATCAATTTTTTCGGCAATTTGATAGATCTGCTCTTGCTTTATGTCAGTAGTATTCAATTTCAAACGTAAGGCTGTTTTCAAATTTTCCATGGCGCGGTGAATTTCAATTAATTGATCATTACTGTGAATTTCACGTCTTAAGCGTAATTTTTCTAACAGTGCACTTAACTTATCTTTTTGTTCAGTTAAATAAGCCTCACCAAACTCCGTAATTTGATATTGCTTGCGCTCTACATCTAGCAAACTAATCAAATTCATTTCTTCAAGACTGGTCAAAGTCGGATAGATTGTTCCCGCACTAGGCGTATAGCCATCACCGACCAAATCACTTATTTCTTTAATAATTTCATAACCATGCTTAGGACTTTGCTGAATAAGGTGAAGGACTAAAAGTTTCATTCGTCCAGCTTCAAAAAGTCTTCCACGACGCCCCGAACGGTGATGGCCGTGGTGATGTTCATTGTGCTCAGTATGATGATGTTCTGATTGTTGTTTCATCTTTGAAGATTCTCTAAAATGTTTAATTTATGCATATTAAGATATATCTTAATATATCTTTTATCAAGTATAAGTAATAATATATGATCTATTGTATTGATAGTTATCAAGATTAATTTTTAGCTTTAAAAGTTAAGCAATAAAAAAAGAGTGCTTAAGCATCTTACTAGCTAGTTTTCTGAGAAGAAGTTTAAGCTAACAAAGAAAATAATATTTAGAATGAATTTCTTATAAAATGTAATATGTTAATTTTTCTTTTTAATCATAAATAATATGCACTTGTGTTATTTAAGCGATTTAACATTAGCAGATGCCTCTAATTTAGTTAGACTTTATACAAATGATACGACTAGAAAGTATTTAGGTGGACCCTTGGAAGTATCTCTAGCTCAAACGCGAGCACATACTGATATTAATACTCCAAGTAAATTACCTATTTGGGCAATTCGATCTTCTACTGATCATAATTTTCTAGGAATTATATCTCTGGATACTCATCATGACGGCTCAGATATCGAAGTATCATATGAATTGCTGCCAGAATATATGGGATATGGATATGCAACTCAAGCACTTGAATTTGTTTTAAATTATTCATTTAATGAGTTAAATCTTAAGAAAGTAATAGCTGAGACTCAAACACAGAACAAAGCATCAATCAAATTACTAGAACGTGTTGGAATGGTTTTTGAGAAATCAGTAGAACGTTTTGGTTCAAATCAAAGTATTTTTTTTATTACTAATCACCAGTATATCGATAAACATAAATAATGCTTTTATCAATAGACATAAAAAAGGCAGGATTAAATCCTGCCTTTTCATTTGCTTATTCCCACTCAATCGTTGCTGGTGGTTTAGATGACACGTCGTATACCACACGTGATACATCTTTAATTTCATTCATAATACGCGTTGAGATTTTATCAACCAATTCATATGGTAAATGCGCAAAACGAGCTGTCATAAAGTCAACCGTTTCAACTGCACGAAGTGCGATTACCCATGCATAACGACGACCATCACCTACTACACCAACTGACTTAACTGGTTGGAATACAGCAAATGCTTGAGCAGTTTTGTCGTACCAACCGCTGTCGCGAAGCTCTTGCATAAAGATGTCATCAGCAAGACGAAGAATATCTGCATATTCTTTTTTAACTTCACCCAAAATACGAACACCTAAACCAGGGCCCGGGAATGGATGACGGTAAATCATGCTGTGTGGCAAGCCAAGTGTAGTACCTAACTTACGTACTTCGTCTTTGAACAAGTCACGTAAAGGTTCAACCAATTCAAACTCTAAATCGTCAGGTAAACCACCCACGTTGTGGTGAGATTTAATAACGTGTGCTTTACCTTGTTTGCTTGCAGCAGATTCGATTACGTCTGGGTAAATCGTACCTTGTGCCAAGAATTTCACGCCATCAAGTTTACGTGCTTCTTCAGCAAATACTTCGATGAATTCACGGCCAATGATCTTACGCTTTTTCTCTGGATCAACTTCACCAGCCAATGCAGTTAAGAAACGTTGTTCAGCATCTGCACGAATCACACGGATACCCATGTTTTCAGCAAACATTTGCATTACTTGGTCACCTTCGTTTAAACGAAGTAAGCCATTATCAACAAATACACATGTTAACTGGTCGCCAATTGCTTTGTGTAAAAGCGCAGCAACAACAGATGAGTCAACACCACCAGAAAGACCTAAAAGAACTTTTTCATCACCGATTTGCTGACGTAATTGTTCTACACGTAAATCGATAATGTGTTCAGGTGTCCAAAGGCCACCACATCCACAAATTTTATGAACGAAGTTTGCAAGTAACTCTTCACCTTTTGCCGTGTGCGTTACTTCTGGGTGGAACTGCACGCCATAGAAACGACGCGCTTCATCACTTACAGCAGCAACTGGACAGCTTGGTGTGCTTGCAGTAATCGTAAAACCTTCTGGAATCTGGCTCACTTTATCGCCGTGGCTCATCCAAACATGAAGTTGGTTTTCACGGTCTTGTAAGTTACCAATAAGTTGGTCACGTTTAACGATATCAACTTCGGCATAACCAAACTCATGTACAGTACCCGGCTCAACTTTACCGCCTAACTGTTCAGACATGGTTTGTAAACCATAGCAAATACCCAATACTGGAACGCCTAATTCAAACACCACCTGTGGTGCTCGTGGGCTGCCCTCTTCATGCACACTCTCAGGTCCACCTGACAAAATAATACCGTTTGGGTTAAAAGCACGAATGTCTTCTTCAGACATATCAAAGGCATACATTTCAGAGTAAACACCAGCTTCACGTACACGACGTGCAATGAGCTGACTATATTGAGAGCCGAAATCCAGAATCAGGATACGATCTTCAGTAATTTGAGTATTGGTAGTCATGACAAACCACTAAATGGCAAAAGAATTAAGCGCGCCATTTTAACATTTTTCACGCTTCGGCGCACCGCAAATCATCATATATCTTGTTTTTTTCATATCATAATCATTTTGATATTTAGATTGATCGATATAAATATAAATTTATTGATATTTATCAATGTACTGCATGCCGCTTAAAATCTTCATACACATTGATAAATTCATCACATTCTATGCAACATCCTCATGAATTTGATGTTAAGATGACCCGATAAAACAGGCATTACCATGGAAAGGTAAATACCATTAAGCGATATTTGTCTGTCCTTAAACAGTGATCCGTTTTTTATGGCTTGTTGCCCCATATCAAAATCAATAGAAATCTAAGGAACAACAATGCTTCAAACTATGATTGCAGATTTCCAGCAACATTTTTGGTTGTATGTCTCTATTCCTTTCATGAGTGGTTTAATTGGCTATGTCACTAAAGTGATTGCCATTCAAATGATGTTCTCACCACTTGAATTTAAAGGTATTAAACCGTTTTTTGGCTGGCAAGGTATTGTGCCTCGTAAAGCTGAAAAAATGGCAACCATTGCTGTTGAACTCATGACAGCCAAGCTGATTAAACCCGAAGAAATTTTTGCTCGTCTTGACCCAAAGCGTATTGCCAAAGAAATTGAAAAACCATTAATGGCAGCAGCAGAAGATATTACGCGTGAAGTTGCGCAAGAGTATCAACCCGGTTTATGGGAAGGCATGCCTGAGTTTGCCCGTCAAAGACTGATCCGCAGAGTTCAATCCAAAGCGCCTGAAATTGTCGAGCACATCATGAGTGAAGTGCAACGTGACGTAAATCGATATTTTGATATTAAGCATTTGGTGATTAGTAATTTGCTTAAAGATAAGCGTTTACTCAACAATATTTTTAAACGTGTAGGCAAACAAGAATTTAAATTTTTCAGTAACGTTGGCTTTGTATTCGGTTTTGGTATTGGTGTGATTCAGATGCTGTGCTGGATTATCACGCAAGGTAAATATCCTTGGATGTTGCCGATGTTTGGCGGATTTGTAGGATTTTTCAGTGACTGGATTGCGCTACAAATGATGTTTAGACCGCTCTATCCTAAAAAGATATTGGGCTATACATGGCAAGGTCTGTTTATTAAACGTCAGAATGAAGTAGCAGCTGACTATGCAGCCTTGATTTCCAAACAGCTTTTAACTTCACGTCATATGATGGAAGAGCTATTTTCCGGCACTCACTCTGCACGCGTGATTGATTTGGTGAACCGCCATGTTAAACAGGAAATTGATATGCAAGCAGGTGTCATTCGTCCACTTGTTGTATACGCAATTGGTGGAGAAAAATACCAGAATATGAAAACACAAGTTGCAGAACGTATTATGCAACAGCTGCCAGAGACCATGAAATATGTTGAGTCTTATGCAGAGGATGCGATGAATATTCGCAGTACTTTAATTGAACGTATGCAAAAATTAACACCCTCCGAATTTGAAGGTATGTTACGTCCTGCGTTTAAAGAAGATGAGTGGGCACTCATTGCAGTAGGTGCAGTACTTGGCTTTGTTGTTGGTGAGCTACAAATCCAGTTTATGCTCTAGCTTTAAAAACCCAGAGATGAAAAAAACCGGATGAATTGCTCATCCGGTTTTTATTTTGTCTTGAATATTATTTTTCAATTGCATGGTCTAGGCTAATACGTCCAGCACCGTGAAGCATTAGGAAGAATAATCCCCCTGCCATTGCAAAATTTTTCATAAAGTGGATGCTATTATTATATTGCGCTGCTGCATCAGCCCCACCTTGGTGGAACAAGAACGCAGTCAAAATACTAAAGATTCCAAGACCAAAAGCTGCAAAACGTGCTTGGAAACCAAATAACAAAGCTAAACCACCACCAAACTCAACCAGAATGACTAATGGTAGAATTCCACCAGGAACCCCCATAGCTTCCATATAACCTGCTGTTGCTGCGTAACCAGTGATTTTTCCCCAGCCAGCAACAAGGAAGATATACGCAATAAGTACGCGAGCAACCAGACTAATAAAACTGTCCGCGCCTGTTTGCGTTACGATATTTTTGACCACCACATTTGGATTAAACATACAGCCACCTTTATTTAAATGCTTATTTGTTGATGAACTCATTCTAGGTTTGGGACATTGATAATTAAATACTCAAAATCCATATATATCGTTGCACAAATAGGATGATTAATTTGTATCTTTTTGATGTTCTATACTGACTTTCTATGGGCTCACTGCTAGGATTTGAGCACGGTTTACCACTCAGCTATCTCATGGAACTTCTTGATTTTATTCTACACGTTGACCAGCATCTCGCCGAATTTATTACAAATTACGGAGTCTGGATTTATGGCATATTATTTTTAATTATTTTTGTCGAAACCGGTTTAGTGGTCATGCCGTTCTTACCGGGCGATAGTTTATTATTTGCAGCAGGGGCTTTAGCGGCATCTACAGGTAAGATGGATCCATGGTTGCTAGGTACTCTGCTCTTTATTGCTGCAGTTCTAGGTGACACAGTCAACTATCATATTGGACGTTTTATCGGTCCACGTGTGTTTGAAATGAACTCTAGATTTATTAATAAGCAGCACTTAACCAAAACTCAAGAATTCTTTGCCCGCCATGGTGGTAAAACGATTATTTTTGCTCGATTCATTCCATTTGCCCGCACATTTGCTCCTTTTGTGGCAGGTGCTGGTAGCATGAATTATAAGTTTTTCCTGACATATAACTTAATTGGAGCATTCTGTTGGGTAGCTTCTTTTGTAACCTTAGGTTATCTATTTGGAAATATGCCAATCGTTAAAGATAACTTTACCCACCTTATTTTCGGCATCATTATTATTAGTGTGCTACCAGGTATTATCGGGTTTATACGTGAGAAGTTAAAAAACCGTAAAGCCAACGTTTAAAGCTTCATTTAGAAGAAACGGAATACCACCGGAAGCATACATAAAATGAGTAACATGGCCGATCCTTTATATAAATGATCGGCTTTTATTTTTTGCATTGAACCTGTCAATAAAGCACGACCAAAAATCATCCAGAAACTCGCCGCAGGAATAAGCGTCAATGTAAAAGCCGCAAAGACCATAAGAAAATTTTCAGGCGAATTCCATGTTTCGGCAGGAAAAATACCAGCTGCAAACAGTAAGGACTTAGGATTTTTTAAAGTAGAGAAGAATAACTGACGTGGGCGAATATTACGATGGTTCTGACTAAACTGCTGTAAATGCGTAGTTTTCCATAAACGAAATGCCATCCAGAACACATATAACACACTGGTAATATGCAAAATGAGCAGTAGCGCAGGCCAAACTGGAGCTGCTAAATGAATAAAGACAGCCCAAAAGCTAATCCCATAGGCATAACCTAACCATTGCATTGGAATAAGCCAGAATGTTTTAGATAAACCTTGTGAGTGAGCGGCGGTTGCAAGTAGTGCGTTTGTCGGCCCAGGAATAAGCAAAACAGCCAACATTGCTAATACAAAAAACCAGCTTTCAATCATAAAGTTTCCACATTGGTAAAGATGGGGCCACCTTAAACGAAATAGACAAAATATAGCAAGTTAAGAGCATAACTTGACGAGAAAAAATACAAGTATCATTGTAACCATCTTAAACTAAGATACTGATTTATATTTATTTTATTATGAAACATTTTGCTAAACTTTAATCATCACAATATGCTTTGACTAGCATATTGTGATGCAAAGATGACTATTAATTCGCCTTTTTACGGACAATAATTGGACAATTCTTAAACTGAGCTGCCTGAACAATTGCTTCTTGTTGGCCTAAAACACGTGAAAGTTCGGTGTTCTTGGTTGAAGAAGATTGCCCCATATTAACAGAGATGGATGGACCGAATCCCCAACCACCTCGTCCCCAGCCACCACCAAGTCCAAGCCCAACACCCATACCTGTGCTTTTTGGAGTTTGTACGCCATTGTCGATATATTGTTGAATACGGTTATATTCACTTTGCAGTTGTTGGCAACTCAAAGATTGATACTGTGTCGGAGACACATAAGTCGGTTTTACCGTTGTAGCACAAGCGCCAAGAAGTAACGTGGCTGCCACCAAAGGCGCAATATATAAGCCTTTCATCATTTTTCTCTTATCGTTTTGGCTCAATCTCACCAAATAATGTCTCATAAGCCTGAGTCAATTTATGTTCTGGTGCCAAATGGGCCAAAGGTAAATTTTTCTGATGCGATTCTTTCATTAAAATTGAAGGCGGTAACATGCTATTGAGCACAGGTAACCCTTCATCTTTCAACTGCTGGACCACTTCCCGAGGTAATTTTGCTTGGGATTGGAACTGGTTCACCACAATTCCTTCAATTTCCAAGCGATCATTATGATCATCTTGCGTTTCGAGAACATTTTCAATCAATGTTTGTAACGCACGCTTTGAAAAGACATCACAGTCGAAAGGAATCAGGACTTTATCTGCTGCAATTAAGGCAGACAACGTGAAAAAGTTAAAAGCCGGTGGTGTATCGATATAAATACGGTCATAGCGCCCAATTAAGCTTTGAATAGAATCTCGCAATTTATAAATTTTATGCTTGCTTTCAAGTGCATGCTCAAGTGCACCAAGCGTAGGGCTTGCTGGAAGTACATCTAATTTATCAAAGGATGTCGAGTGCACAAAACTGTCGAGGTCTTTGTTCCGAGGGGCTTTTAAAATTGAGCCTAATGCATTACCAATTAGACCTTTTTGTTGATTATTCCCCAGCACATCTTCAAAGAAGTTTTCAATATTTGGTTCTAAAACGGCTTTATCAGCAGCGTATGTTGCTTCTTCGCCTAAAAGGTATTGGCTAGAGTTGGCTTGAGGATCCAGATCGATAACCAAGGTCCTAAAGCCATGTTTGGCACTAATCGCAGCCAAATTTACAGTAATACTTGATTTCCCTACACCGCCTTTTTGGTTAAATACCACACGAGTTAACATGTTTCCCTCTGCATATTTTTTATTGTATGCAGTTTAACCTAGAGCTTAAGCAAAAAGGCAAAGAATGTAGAACAATTAAGCAAAAACTGGTTTCACGATGACCAAAATAATAATGGCAATAAATGCGACTGCACTAATAGCTAAACCTGCACGGCGCTGTGCCAATAAAATAGTGTCATCCTTTTTAAAGGCTTTCATTAGTGATGATAACAGCACTAAAAATAAGATAATTTTCGCGTAAAACCATGGTTGAACCTGAAAATTCTTCATCACCAATAAAATTGCACCAGTAATAAAAACCACAGTAAATGACAAATGCTGCAAAGCAACTAATACTTTACGGCCTGCTGGATTAGGTTGTTGCCCCTGAACACCAATGAATAGTGTAGAAGCGCGTAAAACAAACACCATAAGTGCAGCCGCCACCGCAGTCATATGAATAATCTTAGTGATTAAATGTGCATCCATGAAAGTTAACCCTTAGCTTTTAGGTGCATGTGCACATTCTGGGCTCGCTGGCGCTTGACCTTGCCACTCACTTGGCAAATAAGCATGAATTGCTAAAGCATGGATTTGACCTGGATTCATTAAATCAGAAGCCAACGCATACACTTTTTGATGACGTTGAACCAAACGCAAGCCGTTAAACTCTTCACTTACCACAATCACTTTAAAATGTGATTCTTTACCTGGGAAATAACCACCGTGGCCAGCAGACTCGTTAATAACTTCCAAATGGCTAGGTGCAAGGGTTTTTAACCGTTCAATCAACTGTTGTTCAAGGCTCATAGCTTTTCCTTTTACGATTATTCATATATTTGAACCTAGTATACCCTGTCTACACACAAACAAAAGTTGCTCTTGTATGCTTTGACTTCGAATAAAATGTCTATTTATTCGGCAACTTATCAATAAAAATAGCTCTAAATGCTCATTTCTGTTTTTATTTTATGCAATCAGCATAATTATTTGCATAAAGTTGTTGACCCTTGTTTTGCTTAATGTATTATAAGCGGCACGCGGGAATAGCTCAGTTGGTAGAGCATAACCTTGCCAAGGTTGGGGTCGCGAGTTCGAGTCTCGTTTCCCGCTCCAAATTGGTTTTTTTTGAGAAAGTTTTAGTAAAAACTGCTCATATATGCGGGAATAGCTCAGTTGGTAGAGCATAACCTTGCCAAGGTTGGGGTCGCGAGTTCGAGTCTCGTTTCCCGCTCCAAATTTAAAAGGCCCTAGTCGAAAGACTGGGGCTTTTTTCTTTCTACCGATTCTTATTTTTGTACTCTATCGATTCACAGCATAACTTACTGAGAAGAACTCAATTCAATTCCAACGAAAGGCTTTCTACCTTCTACCAGATTCACTTTTTTAAATTGCAGTTCTTCATTTAATTTAGGTATATTCGCAGGGTGTCGGCTTCATTGGATGCATAGATATACACGGCAGTAATTGGAAACATTCCATATTAAAGCGTTCTATATTGTGGCTCTGTTGCAAACATATGGAAAATATAAAATTGCAATCATAAATATAGCTTTGAAAATGATATTGCTCTGTGTCTTGAGTATCCTTGATTGCATCAAGAAACTTTATATGTTCAGCCAAGATATGAAAGTTAAGCTTCTTTAAATGGCTACTCATTCCATGACCAGTACATTTAATATAGGATTCCTTTAAGGTCCATATTTGAAAAAACCGCTGATATACGCTGAATGGATCAGCACTTTCATTTTCCTGAATCCAGTCTATTTCACTCAGCGCTAACACACTGTCGACACGCCTCCATTCGAACTCTCGATTCACTCGTTCAACATCGACGCCTATTTCTCCTTCTCCAGTCAGAGCAAGGACAATAACGTCCGCTGAGTGACTAAGATTAAAATAAATAGTCTTACCGCCTTGTACAAAAGGTTTGCCGTTCGATTGTAATTGAATATTGACTTGATGGGGTGAGATACCCAGCTTATCTGCTAAAACAGACTTCGTTAAGACACGAGAAATCAAGAAAAGACGTGCTGCTTGAGGAAGATATTGATCATATCTCAACTTTTCTGCTGCATTGAGAAAGCTGAGATAATGACTCAATATCACATGATCTTGTGGTACCCGTGAAACAGGGCAAACAAAAACCTGTACTTGGGCTATATCAGACATCACTAAGCTGTGCTGTAGTGCTGATGTATTTAGTTAGAACAGGCGTGAGATAATCATAAACTGCTTCTACATGGGTCACATGCGGATTATGGCCTGCACCAGCAATGCTATGTACAGGAATATTAGGACTGATTGTGGTAACAAGTGGGTCCTTCTCTCCAACAATGATTTCAACTTTAGAGCTAAGCTCGTTTAACAAAGCTGTTTGAGATGCTCGCTGCTGAGGCAAACTAATACGGTGCATATACTCACTAATATGCTTGGCTACCGACACCCGGCGTAATGAATCCATCGCATAACCAACAGATGGATTTTTTTGTCCATCTGGATGTAGGTCTTTAGCAATCATATCTTTTGGCACAAAACGGAAAATCAGATTAGATATCGCTTGTATCTGAAACATTTTAGCAGCCTGTGCCTGAACAAAATAAGGCGATATGAGAATAAGACGCGCAACTTTATCTGGGTATTTCTTTGCAAGGTTCAATGCAAAGAGACATCCTAACGAGTGGGCAATCACAACACTATTTGGCGCTAAAAGCTTTGCAGCAGTATCGATAAACTGATGATTGTTATCTTCAATCACCTCATAACTACCCGAACGCCCAAGTCCGGGTAAGTCCATCATAGCGACCTGATCGTATGTAATTTTATTGATAATTGGAGACCAACATGCACTATCAAATGGAATACCGTGTAAAAATAATGCAGAAGATTTTTCCGAACCAACCGACTGTTTAGTATAAATTTCTGTCCAATATCGGTTTTGATAACTAAAAGAATTAGGTATTGAAACTTGCATACGACCAAAGCGTGTAAGCACCAGACGATCAATCCAACGAGAGAAATATGGAGTGATATTAATCAAGTCCGCGATGCCCATCTTCACTGCCATCGCCTCTGCCCCATCAACATGATAGTGCTCAGTAGAAATGAAAGAGAGTTGTTCTTTAGAACCGTCAAGTAATACTTCAGGTAGTTTTTCTAATAGACCTTTAGGTAGCTGTAAATGTGGTGAGCTAACCCCTAAATGCTCGGCAGCGAGGTGAACGAGGCGATGAAATTTCGGTGTCTTAGGATCAAGCAGCATATACTCCTGAGCAATCGTCTCAGGATAAGACATCGTTCGGATTAAAAAGCTCACGATATACTGCATATTACATAGTGGCAGGAATGTGTCACGGCCACCTGGCAATGCCAGTAGACGTCCCTGATAGAGCTTATCAATCATGTCCGCAATACCGATATATTGCATATCGCCATACTTATAGAAACCATCAATAACTGTAGCTGGATTTATTGCAGTCCATGGCACATTTAAACGCTTACAAGCCTCAATGAAAGCCTGATAACCCAAAATTTTTGAAGCTTCATAGCCACCATGTTTGCAATACAACTCATCAGCCGACTCTTGTGGCGGAGCAGCCACACGATATCCACCAATCCAGATAAATCGCTCAAGCTGCTTCAATGTTGCGGCCCATTCAATCAAGGCGAGTCCTGACTTAACATTTGTACGCTCAGCTTCAGCTTTGCTAATACCCCAATTAAATGATGCTGCAAGATGATAAATTACATGGATCTTTGCCTGAGCATCCGCTAGCAGAGAGTCCAGCTTAAAATCACGGCTCAAATCATATTCAACAAATGAAATAGATGGATCAGCAAGCCCTTCTGTTGCAATAAAACCTAGCAGCTTATCTTTCTTAGTTGCAGCATTACGTAGTGCAGCAATGACTTGGTGACCCTCACGCAAAAGATCAACGACTAGTCTGCTGCCAATAAAACCTGCTGCACCTGTTACTAATATGGTCTTCCGTGAAAAATTATCTTTTTTTGCGTTCTTTAAATTATCCATAAGTCACCTTATTAGGGCTGGGCAATCCAGCATTGTTTTGGAGCGAATTATCTTAAAAGTTATATCGGATCTGGGCATACACCAGACTGTTATCTCTAAATTGTCCTAACACCGTATCATTTTTGCCCCAGAAGCGATCTCCACCTGCATTCAACTGCCAGTGATCATTGAGGTTGTAGTTAATACGCACTCTCAATAATTCATTAGGCTCTGGTGCAAAATAAAACCCTGTAAACTCTAGCTTTAGGTTGTCATTCATTAGGTTAAGTGCATAGCGCAGCATAGCGCCATACTGATTCTGTTGATACTGGTCACTGATGGTTTGTTGATAACGGTAAACTTCTCTCAATAATGGATCTGTTAAGCTATCGGCAGACCTTACATCCTCCGTATGTTTGTACACGCCCATTAAACTCAGCGTGGAATTTTTTAATGATAATTCTGGACCCACGACCACAGTTAAATTATTTTTTTTGTGTGTAAGATCTTCACTACCATCCGAGTCAGTCTTTGTATAAGCAGCTTCACCTCTCCATACGATATCGTTATGGTTATAACTGAAGTCTACTCCATAGACAGACATAGGATTATTTTTCAGCTGTAATGTTGCCCCTGCTGGAGATAACGACTGTAGTGACAAATCAGGCATGTGATCCAAACCTGAAAAATACGATGCCCCGACATCTAGACCATCTACAGAATAATCCCAACGTACTGCAAACATAGGACGACTCTTACGGTCTATGTCATACTGAACACCAGCAATCTGACGCAATGGAATCACATCTGAACGACTACGCGGATACCATAATGCGGTCCATTTATTGGTTCCAGATTCAGGAATATACGTCAATTTGAGTGCATCATTTCCAAGACGTTGATCTGTCTCATCTGGTACTAGACGCGTATAGTCACGAGGCGAGAGATTATCCGTTGGGTTAATGCCATCAGCCCTTCCCCAGATGACAATCTGACGACCAATATCAACATAAACGGTCTGATCCCAGTTATAAGAGGTATATAACTCACGTAAGTTACGGTTTACCTTACTCACTTGATCCGGGTTAACAGTATGGTCCGTTTCGTCTCCAACCACGATGTCGTAATGCAGCTTAAATGCAGGGTTAAACTTGAGCGTACCATTGGACCAGAAACTTGCCTGTCCAATGTTTTTTAACGAACTTAAATCACGATCTGATGACCACACATCGAGTCTGGCTGAGTTCTGGCTCACAAAACTAATTTCACTGTCATCTGCATAAGCATGCTGCAGTAGCATAAAGCTACTGCAGCATGCAAACACCCAATAGGCACCTTGCGTCATTTTTCAAGGCTCTGCGGTGAGAAAAGCTTATCGGATAAAGTTTTTTCTGCCACAAAATCATTGACGATCACTTGCGTCATATGTTGAGTTTGCAGATTTTTCGCCATAGATTTCATGGCTTGCCATCTTGGTTTCACTTTGCCGTAAGGACGGATATCGGTGAACTCAATGTGTTTTAAAGGCTTACCTGCTGTATCCCAAATGTCGATGGTTGCTGTAACAAAGTTATCTTTGAGTATGCACATACGACGTTTGCTATAACCAAAGTCACTCTTCACAGTATTGTTAATTGGCGTTGCTTCAATCATGTAGCAATCTTTACCATTAAATTTGCCATCTGCCAGTTTCGTGTACTTCCAGTCACTGAGCTTATAGCCAAGCACATCACCATAACTAAAGTCCGTACCAATAAAAGCATCACCTTTATTCGCTGATGCAAGACGGCGTACTTTTTTCAATGCAGGCAAATAGACAAACATGCTATCGCTGCCTTTTGCATTTTCAATTAACAGCGTCGTGGTTCCTTGAACATCTGCTGGCGAGATGAACTCAGTCAAACGCATGTTGTTCTGAGTATTTCCAGCAAGCTTAGTCATATTTTTAGTTAAACGTACACGTTGCTCGCCATTTTTAGAGGTCAAAATAAATTTGGCGCTAGCGGTTGAAGACAAGAATTTAGAGGCATCATCACTACGATTAACAATGTCTTGAACTTCATCTGCATGAGATGTTTTAGGTAATGAAAAAGTGAGCGCTGTACCCAACAAAAGGCTTGTCACAACTGTTTGTGCAACAGGAATGCTCTTCTTATTTGAAGAAAAGATAAAACGAGGTTTCAACATCAGAATCATTGTAGGTACCATAATTAAGGTTGCAAATACACTGAACAGCATCGCAATCACAATAAACATTGCGAGCCATTGATGGACGTGGAAGCCTTGTGATAAGGACAATACGCCATACCCACCGGCAACCGCAGTCGCGACAAAAAGAGATGCCTTACCAGCAGTACTTAAAGTTTTACGAATAGCGTCTTTGATATCGCCGCCTTCTTCGCGCAAGATTTCACGCAAGCGGTAGAGGAAGTAAATGGCATAATCCGCACCAATACCTACAGCCATGGCCGAGATGAGTGAGTTTGGAATATTGAGCGGAATGTCGAGCCATCCCATCACACCAAAGATGGCAAGAATTGAGAACAGAAGTGGTGTAAGAACAATCAGTCCTGCTGAAATCGAACGGAAAACCAATGCTGAAATAAAGAATACGGCAAATGAAATTTGTAAAATGTTCATGAGCTTGCCGTGAACCATTGTTTCAGTTAAGGCAATGGTCTGCGTCACATCACCACCAAAACTTACTACAGCCTTATCACCCAATTGACCCGCCATATACGTTTTTAGCGACTCTAGGATTTCTTTAATGCGATGATTACTGCCTGTTTTCAGAAGAACAGTGATCTTGGCATAGCGCTGAGTCGTATCAATGTATGAATCAAAATCAGTCGGCTCACCAGACATTGAATACAACAGCAGATACTGAGCAACGACATCTTTGGTTGCAGGAACCTGAAATGCTTGAGGCTGATCAGCATTCATTGCCTGATTCATTCGTTTGATATAGTCCACGATAGAGATGGTTTTACCGACCTCTGGAATTGAGTTTGCAAACTTTTCTGTATTATCAATCGCTTTTAGGATTTCAGGGTTTTCAATACCATCACGAACCTTCGTATCAACCATAATATAAAGGCTGTTTGTGCCACCAAGAGACTGATTCAAGAATCTGTCGTCTTGTTGCATTGGTAAGTCGCGAGCGAAGAAATTACGGCTATCGTTGTCTACCACAATACGGCTCGTGCCAATAGCAAGAAAGACGCCCATTGCCGCAATCGCGGTCATTAGCATCATTCGTGGACGAACTGATAAAATGACATCACCAATACGGTTTGGAATCCAATCCCAGATTGGCAAGCCTTTGTGTTTGACCTTCACAACCGAAGGCGGTGGCAACATTGAGCGAAGTGCCGGAATAAAAGTCATCTCAATCACCAGCGTACTGATGATCCCGATTCCTGTAAAAATACCGAATGAACGAATAGTGGGAATGTTGAAGGTCAACAGAGAGAAAAATCCAGCCGCTGCAATACCACCAGCCAATACCATAACTGGACCCACACGAACCAAAGACTGCACTACAGCTTCGCTATTGGCAGCTTTAGGTTCCATCCCTTGAGCAATCAGACGATCAAAATCTTCATAGTAGCGTTTGAGCAACTGCACGGCGTGCCCTGCCGCAATAGCTAAAATCAGAATCGGCGTAGGCGAGTTAAAGATATCCATTGGCTGTTTGAACAAGCCCATCATGCCCATACCCCATGCCACAGCCAACAAAGCTGTAACGAGTGGCAGAATCAAACCTTGCTTGCTACGGAATGCTTCAAAGTGCAATAAACCAATCACCAATACAGCAATCGGGAACAAGATATTGATACGCTTAGAGTAGTCTTCAGCTTTATCCAGATACACAGGATTGCCACCGACACTAATGGTCATATCTTTAGATTGTTCACTCTCTACGATTTTGTTGATCGGGCCCATCATCTTTTGGAAGCCCTCTGGACTTTCCTCAAGCTCAAGCAAAATCGCAGCAGTTCGTTGATCTTTCGATACCACTGAATTCATATAGGTTGGATTCAGTGCCAGTAGTTTTTTCAGGTGATCGATATCCTCCTGAGTCACTGAACTGCTTGGTAATAGTTTCTTGGCATCGAAGCCTTCTGCATTCGCCTCGATTCCTTTTGCCTGACGTGCAGCCAGACTCATCATAGTTGAGCGAACTACACCAGGTGCATTATCCACTTCTTCGGTAATGCGTTTGACTTTCTCCAATACTTGCGGCTGATAAATATCACCCTGCTTCGGTGTAATACCGATCACAACCATATATTTGGAGCCAAATTTCTTTTCAATCAGCTTGGTCGAGGTGATGTACGGATGCCCTTTAGGCGCAAGTGCATCTGGGTCAATAATAATTTTTACACCAGATGCCAGATACGCTAGAGCAAGTGTTAAGAGCATCACCACAGTCAACACAATACGACGATGGCTAAGAATCCAACGTGCGTATTTCTCCATTACTTGTTGAGTCTTACGAGGTGGTTTACTGGTCTCGATAGTTGGTTTATTTTCATTGCCAACCGACTCATAGGCTTCACCCTTTTGAGCCAATGCTTGAAGATTATCGACATCTTTCTTGAACTGAGCGAGTACCATCTTTTTTAGCAGCGCTGGCGGCAATACACCAAAAAAGCTACCCGGCTCTGCCTCAAACACCCATTCAATCCACGTACCTTCTGCATGTGGTTTGAAACGGTAAGTACCTGTGTAGTGAAAGGGTCCTTCCACTACTTTAAACGCATACAATTCATTCGGTACTAGATGTGTAATCTCACCTTTAAAGGACATTTCGCGACCAATAAAGCTAAAACCAATCTCGTACTTACTGCCCACACGCGGAGTACTGTCTAGCAGTTCAGAATGCTTACACGACAATTGCCAACCTGCATCATTAGCCGGGTTTGCAAGGTAGTTGAAAACCTTGTCAATCTCGGCCGGTATGAGGAAAGCATGTTCTATGGTCACCATAGTGGTTCTACCTTCTTGTATTTCTTATGCAGGAATTGGATACATCTGATCAATGGTCTGGGCTACAGCCACGACATTCTCAGCGTACATAATTGATGAATGATCACCAGGCAAATCCACTTGTGTAAACGTTTCTTTGACCAGTTGATCCCAACCTAGACTTTCTCCGAAGTCTTCCTGCTCATCTTTGGCCTTGACCAGTAGAATTGGAAAATCTTCAGGATCTGGGAAATAGGTCTGAAGTGCGATGCCATTCGCCAAATAGGTATCAAAGTAAAGTCGGAAATCTGATGGATCAGCATCTAACGGTAGAACATTGATGGCCTTAGCTTCTTTAAGTACATGATCAAACATTTGATCTGGACTCAATTCACGCAAGTATTGCGCTGGGATCGTTAACTTTTTGCCATAAGGTGCAGCTAAATCACGGGCGAACCAAGACAAAAGCATGGCATCGTCGGCATCTTCAGGCACATTTTCTGGAATTGGAGCACGAGTATCGATCATGACAATACCTGTGACCTGTTGCCCCATTTGACGTAACTGACGACTGATCTCATATGCAATCGCACCACCGAAACACCAGCCACCGAGGAAATAAGGGCCTTGAGGCTGCATCTTTTGCATTTCAGCAATATAGAGCGTCGCCATTTCTTCAATCGCCACTTCCGCAGCATCGGCTTCAATCAGTCCAGGAGACTGAATAGCACGTAAAGTACGGTTCGGATTGAGATGACGCGAAAGCTCCATATAACAGAAGGTACTGCCACCAATTGGATGGAACAGCCACAGCGGTTGTTCATAAGTTCCACGGCGTAGTTCAATTACGATAGATGGTTTAATTTCTTTATTTTCGCGAATGATTTCACTCAGACTCGCCACAGTGGAATATTGTGCCAACAAAGCAACTGACAGTTCGGTACCGAAAGCCTTTTTGAGATGGTTGACAAGCTTCACAGCTAATAAAGAATGCCCACCTAATTCAAAGAAATCATCGTGTATACCCACTCGCTTGACCGACAAGATCTGTTCAAAGGTAGTACACAATTCGATTTCGATCGGATCACGCGGTGCAACATAATCATTGCTCTGCTCAAAGATCGGCTCAGGAAATGCCTTACGATCCAACTTATTGTTGGCCGTCATTGGAAATTCATCCAATCGGATAAACGCACTTGGCACCATATAAGCTGGAAGATGGATTTGCAGGGTCTTTTTTAAACCAGCAATATCAAGCTCTTGTCCAGTTACATACGCCACCAGTTTCTGGTCGCTGTCAGCTGTGGTCTTAACCAGCACTACTGCATCTGTGATACCGTCGATCTGTTTGAGAACATTCTCGATTTCACCTAGTTCGATACGGAATCCGCGGATCTTGACTTGGAAATCTAGACGTCCGTGATGAGTCAAGCGTCCATCTGTACGCAGACAGACTTTATCCCCTGTTCGGTAGAGTCGACCGGCATTTGGTAGAGATGGCAATGTTCTAAATTGTGCATCTGTCAATTCAGGTCGATGCCAATAATCAACTGCCAGACCATCACCACCAATCCAAAGCTCACCCATAACGCCTGGCGGAACTAAACGCTGCTGCTCATCAAGGACATAAAGCTGAGTATTCGCCAGTGGTTCACCTAAATCAATATACTTTGCATCGGTGATACGAGCTGCACTAGACCACACTGTAGTTTCAGTCGGTCCATACACATTCCAGAGACAGCCGACTTTATCCAGCAGTTTTTCTGCAAGAATAGTATCTAGCGCTTCGCCTCCACAGAGTGCAGTCAACCCTCCATTGCCGCTCCACTCGCTATCTAAGAGCATTTTCCAAGAAGCCGGTGTAGCCTGCAAGACATTGATAGACTTAGCATTTAGATAGTCTACGAGTTGATTACCATCTTGTGATACTTCACGTGGGCAAACATGCACCACACCGCCGTACATAAGCGGAATGAGTAATTCAAGAATTGAAATATCAAATGCATACGTGGTGATTGCTAACAACTGAGTTTCAGTCATTACTTGCAATCTATCATTCATAGATAGCAAGAAATTGATGATTGAAGGATGCCCAATACGAACACCTTTAGGCTTACCTGTCGAACCTGATGTGTACATCACATAAGCTATGTCACCAAAAGCAAGCGTCTCGCGCACTTTCTCAAGTGCTACAACACCAGCTTGATTGATATCTAAGCGAGGCACAGAACTGTTAAGAGCATCCATTAACTCGGTTTGAGTCAAGATGACTTTAGGTTCGGCATCTTCAATGATGTTCTGTAAACGTTCAGTTGGGAAGTTAGGATCAAGTGGCACATAAGCTGCCCCTGCCGCCCAGATCCCAAGGATTGCTGCTGGCAATAACGCTGTGCGGTCTAACATGAGACCTACACGATCACCACGTGTAATGCCGTGTTCACGCAAATATTCAGCAATACCAGCAATATGTTGACCTAACTCACGGTAGCTAACCGCATGATCATTTGAGGTCAAAGCATGATGATCACCACGATCATCGATCTGCTTTAAAATCATTGCGAATAGATCATGCTGAGCATAATCAGTCGCCTTTCCACGGAGGGCCTCGAACTGAATGCCATCTTTATAATCAGGTGCGATATTTAGCTCAACGATCTTACGTTCTGGATGAGCCACCATCTCAGATAGTACAGCTTGCAGCAGCTGCACCATATTTTCGGCAGACTGCGCAGAAAATAACTCAGTGTTATATTTCAATACACCAACAAGTTCACCCTGATATTCACCGCCCATTTCTAGCGTAATATCCAACTGTCCTTCTTGCTGGCGAACTGGAAAACTTCCTAAAGTTAAATCTTGACCAACCAAAGTAGCTGGGGTCTGGATTGGCAGAAGTAGTTCTTTAAACTCGTCCATCCCCCCTAGACGTTCCCAGAACATTCCTACCTGAGCCAATGGGTTAATACTGCCATCACGCTTTGGTGAAACAGCCTCAACTACTCTAGAAAAAGCAACTTTTTGATGCTTAAGGCTCTGTCTTAATTGTTCCTGAACTTGCTGGGTAAATTGACGTAAAGTCAAATCAGCATCGATGTCCATCTGGATAGCTATTGTGTTGACGAACTGCCCCAATGCATTACGCAAAGAGCGTTCAAGTCGACCAGCTACAGGTGTGGCAATAACTAGATTATTTTCATTAGATAGTTTGTGCAGCAGGATATAGAACCCCGATAGCACAAGTCCGAACAATGTGATCTCATAATCTTTCGCCAAGTTTACAAGACCAGATGACACTGATTCAGGTACACGGAAAGCCAGTGAGCTACCCTTATGCTGCTGTACAGCTGGACGAGGATAATCAAGCGGAATGCTATGCACATGTGGTGCATGCTTCAGTGCATTTTTCCAGAAAAGTAAACTTTCATCAGTATCATCGATTACGCTGCTCTGCTGCTTATCGGCATACTGTGCAAACTCAATTCCGTTCACTGTATCCGATTCTGCAACGAGTCCAAAACGTTTACTAATGTCTCGCAGCAACAGACCAATTGACCAAAAATCCATGAGCGCATGATGAATCACAACGGCAATCACATAGTGATTTTGTCCACGCTCATAACAATGAACACGCCACAATGGTGGCTGAGTCAGGTCAAATGGCTGCTTAGTATCTTGCTCAACCAATTGCGTCAAATCAGAAGCTTCAATATGACGAGCATCAGAAAAGATGATATTCGGATAGACGCAATCCCAGATGAGTTGCTCAATTCCCTGATCATTGGCAGGCATGCTGACACGCAACAGCGGATAATCATGCATGACCGCTTCCAGAATCTCCATCGGCTTGTTGCCTAATGGTTGATTGACCTTCACATCAAAGGCCACCACCATATTGTAGGCACTGCAAGTTGGCTCAAGACGCTGGATGTACCAAATACCAAGCTGTTCCGCAGAAATCGCATGACGCGACAGAACTTCCGGTTCTAGTCGTGCAAGGTTGTTCATGAAGCAACTCCCTGTTGCAACTCAGAAACAAGATATTCGGCCAACGCATTGATTGTTGGGTAATCCCATAAGAGGGTCGGCTCAAGCTCCAGTTTTGTCAGATCTTCTAAGTCCCCAGATACAGACAAAGCAACGATCGAATCAAGACCATAACTGGTAAATTTTTGATCTGGATCAATCGTCTCAGGCTCTACGCGCATTTCTTTGGCTACTAGCGTACGAATAATTGCGCTCCAGTAAGCTTTATCTTTATTCATGGGGTAATCTCCTCTTTAACCGGTTTGGCATCACGTGGTGCCAGTGCAAAATCGATGACGGATAACATATGGTTAGTTGAAATTCGGTCTAGCAAATCTGCCAATGTACTTTCACGCAATGACGTCATAGGAGGAGCTGTCTGTCCTTCAGCGGCATTTAAGAAAATGATCAGCCATGCACCATCCTGTAAAGCTGGTCTTAGGGCCTTACGGTTAAAAACCCAGAAACCCAACACGGCAATACGAGCAAATAACTCGGCGTAGCTACGAGCAAGATTAAAGCGCAACGTTTCAAACTCTTTGCTCTGCTCAGAATTTGAGAAGTAATCCTGAATTTTTTGATCTAAAGAACGTTGTTCAACCAGAAGTTGGCCTGCTTGTTCACGTAGCGTAGTAAGTGTCTTAGCAGACAATCCTGCTGTGACATCGGCATCGTTGAGCATTTCGATGATTGTTTCGAGTGATTCCATCACCAAATCACCATCTCGGTTGAAAATCTCAAGCTCGCGGAAATCAATAGCGCCTGTCTCTACCTGCAAGTCATACAACTGGCGATAGCGTGCTTTAGCTTCTGATTGATTGAGATGGTCGGCTTTTTTGCTACGACCTTTATTGGCAGATTTGAGCTGAAAACTCAGACTGTCTAGGCAAACGGTGCTACTACCGTCAAACACACTAACAATCAGATGGTCTCTGAATGCTTTCTGATACATTCCATCCGCATACGCATTTCTTAAGAAAAAGCGTGACCCAAGTACTGAAGAAGTGATCTTGGCAAGTGATTCTACATACTCAGGTACCAGCACCTTGACGATTGGTGACCATGTACTGAACTGATTGATACATACGTGCAAACCACGCGCACCAACAAGTGATAACACCTCAGCCGCTAAAAGGTAGGCATAAGCTGTAGCGAGCTGCTCACGTACCAACGGAATACTGATTACTTTTTTATTATATAACTCGCGTTCAATAGCAAACTCGGTCGCAATGCGTAGCATCGTATCGCCAGCACCTAGAGAGAAGCTACTGCAATATGCACGTGTTACCTGTAGCGTCTTAAGCCCAAGCTCTAGGCCTTGGCCTTCTTCACCGATCAGGGCATCTTTGTGAATTTCAGCGTTGTTAAAACCAATACCGCTGATATCTAGACCACGCATACCCACTGTTGGTAGTCGGTTCAGGCTATATGTTTCTTTTGAGGCCATATGACGCTTATCGAGCCAGAATGCGCTTAGGCTACGTGGTCCACGATCGTCTGATGTTTTAGCGATCAGACTTAAAGAGTCTCCTAAAGTGGCACGGTTAATTGACCATTTTTCGCCATTTAAAACATATTTACTCTCGGTAGATTGCGCTGTCACTTCACTCGATAGCAGGTCGGCGCCATGGGCTTTCTCGCTATAAGCCAGCGCTGGAGCAGCACCACTCAAAATTCGACTAGCGATGTTTTGGCATTGATTCGCATTACCGCCGATCCAGACAATCACAGACCAAGCATTCGTGCTATAGGTCGAGTTGATAGTTAGATCACGTCGTGCCAGCACGCGATGTAGATATAGCAATTCTTCACCAATTTCCATACGACCTCCAAGTTCTGAAGGTACATAGAAACGGTTCATACCTACCGCATTCAGAAAATCAACAGCACGCTGAGGGTACTGTTCTTTCTCATCACGTTCGATGGCAGCAGACCAAGAAAAGTCGTTGTTAGTATCATGTACGGAGCCTAAAATTTGCTCCAGACGAGCAGCAGATTGAAACTGCCGCAAATTGGACGTAAGTGACATGAATTTTCACTCAAATGATTAAAGGGTAAGGGTTTAAAACAAAGCACTTTTCAGACGATTAAAAATCAGCTTGCGCACTTCACGTTCCTTGATCATTGAGTTGAGTAGATTGGAGCTATAACGAATCAGCTGCCCCCGCTGCTCACGATCACGGATGACTTCTAAACCGTTCTTGACATAGTTTCGAGCAATCACCGTTCTACGGTTTGGATGGGTTAAACAGACCAATTGACCGCGTTCGATCTGCTCTTTAATTTTTCTTCTTCTAATTTTGCCGCTCGTGGTCTTATTTATTCGGCCTTGATGTAGTAAAAAGACACCTTCTACAGGCAAGCCAATCTCAGCTGTCACTTGTTCTTTGACCTGAGTTCTAATGGCTTCAAAATTGAGAGTCTTGTCTAGTGACTTCTTCTTGATTTCAAGTACAACCGTAACACCGTCAGAATCAGCAACATTCACTGCTGCAACACAGCCTTTACGAACAGCAGGATGCGCCATTTCAACAGAGCACTCGATATCTTGTGGATAATAGTTCTTGCCACGGATGATAATCACATCCTTAAGGCGACCAGTCACATATAGGTCTCCATCTTTGACAAAGCCCATATCTCCCGTTCTTAAGTAATGCAATTGGCTAGGCTGACCCGAGTCATCGACAATAGTCGCGGCAAAAGTTTCCTGATTGACCTCTGGCTTCTGCCAGTAACCCGCTGTGACACTCTCACCTGCCAACCAGATTTCACCGACTTCATGAGCAGCTACTTCTTGATGAGTGTGTGGATTGACGATACGGCAATCGATGTGTGCAGAGATCTTGCCACAGCTCACCACTTGTACAGCATTCTGGTCTTGACTGATTTCTACCAAGTGGGCATTTAATTTGTCACGATCAAGTGAAATTGCATTGAGAGGACCAGTCACCCCACTGACTAAAAGCGTGACTTCTGCCAAGCCATAACATGGCAAGAAAGTATCCAGCTTCAATTTCGACTGAGTATTAAACTTCTCCATGAAGCGCTGCATAACGTGAGCTTTGATTGGCTCAGCACCGTTAAACATTACACGAACGCGACTCAGATCAAGCGCTGCAGCGTCCTCATCAGAGATACGATGCAAGCACAACTCATAAGCAAAGTTTGGCCCACCACTGATCGTGACGCCTTTTTCACTAATGAATTGTAGCCATTTCAGCGGTTTTCGAATGAAGTCCAGCGGCGACATAACATAACAAGTCAGTCCGACATAAACGGTCTGTAAAACTGAGCCAATTAATCCCATGTCGTGATAAACAGGCAACCATGTCAGGCCAATATCATCCGGCTGCGTACAAAAGGCTTCGGCAATCATGACCTCATTTGCCATAATATTTTTATGGGTAACGATCACCCCTTTAGGCCAACCTGTTGATCCTGAAGTGTACTGAAGGAAACAAACATCATCTTCATCAATAAGCGGAAAATCTTTTTCCACTACATCACGCTGCAATTGGGCATCAACGGCATGTAATATTAAGCTTTCATTTTGAGCCTTTAATGTGATCAGACCTGATAGCTCAAGAATCTTTTTTGTTGTGAGTACTATCTTTGGCTCACAGTCATTCATAATATTCAAAATATTAGAAAAACCATTACGATTAAACGGTAAGCTGACTGGTACTGCGATGATTTTAGCTTTTAGACAAGCAAAGAACGAAACGATAAAGTCTAGACCAGGTTCAAATAGCAATACTGCACGATCGCCACTATTTACAAGGTTTAGTAATATCTGAGCTTGATATTGAACTCGCTCGTTCAGATCTGCATACGTCAAAGCTTGAATACCACCCGATTGGCGTCCCAAATACTCGAAAGCGGTCTTAGCTCCATTTAATTTCGCGTGGGATTCCAAAGTTGCAATGATATTATCCGTACACATTACAGCCATAACTTACTCCGATTAATTATAATTAACCCTTCAAAGAAACCTGTTGTTTCAGAAATTCAACTTCTAGCTGGGGGTTTTAATAAAAATGAATATACTTTTTGTTTAAAATATAAATTCACATTATATTTTATGTGCGGGTGTTTTTTATTACACCTGTAAGTGTTAACAGGTTAGGCAACTTTTATTTAAAATTAAGAGCTTAGTTATCTTTTATAATCATTTTTATTAAGTTAAAGATTACAAAATTCTTGTAATTAATTAAACTTAAAAAACCACCCTAATAGCCTCGGTTTAGAAAATGTCAAGCCAATATTATTAAGTTTATCTAAACCCAAAAAACATACTGAGTTTGGATTTTCATTTTTTCTTAACTTTAGGTTCTTATTTTAGATAAAATTTATGATTTTAATGGTTATATACAATCTAACTAAAAACCATATTTAATTCCACAACTTTTAGTGCCAATAAAAACCTTAATTTAATTATGCTTAAGCTATGATTAAATACTTAAAACCAAATATATACATAGGTTGTGAAATTTATCTTACTTTCTGACCATAAAAAATAAAAGTTAAATTAGAATTAAATATATTAAAAAGAACATTTTAATTTTGATAATTATTATATTTCAAACAAAAATTAAATTTAAAAAAATAATTAAATTATTTATCTTTATTAAAATAAATAATTTTTTAAATTTAATTTAAAATACACATCACAACCATTTAAATTTAATATTATTTTTATTATAAAGTTAGTTTTACAATAGTCCTAACATTACAGCACGAATTGCTGCTGAAATTTTATTATTCACATTTAGTTTTTGCATTGAATTACTCAGATGGAAATTTATGGTTCTTTCACTTACTCCAAGAATCTGTGCAATCTCAGCTGACGTTTTACCCTCAGCCGTCCAACGTAGTACCTCTTTTTCTCGGTTCGTTAAATATAGATTAAACTGAGAGAACTCAACATCATTTACAATTTTAGCAATGCTGGAATGTACAGTTTGAGTTAGCCAATACATATTTGTATATTGTGCCTTTTGTTCTTTTTCAGATAATTGATCGCTGGATCTTGCCAAAGTTAGCATTCCACGTGTCCCAATGAAATCACGACTTGACTGTGCCCAACCGACATTTAAACCATAAGAACGCGCTTCCTCCCAGAAGTCCTTCTCTGCTTGTGTATGAGTGTATTGACTTGACCAGACAAGAGGTTTCAGTGAAATCATACAGTGCTGAACAGTTGGGTCGACCTTAATATACTGCTGTTCCACATAGCGTTGCTGCCATGCTTGAGGATAATTATTCAGCATAATTGTTTTTGGTTCAGCAATAGATAATGGTGACTGCATACCATAAGCACAATAATCGAATCCAAGCTTTGATGCTGTCGATTTGACGACTTCAAATAACTGGTATTCATCTTGCACGATCAAAAATGCTGATAATAAATCCTCTTGCCAACTTTCCATTTGCTCTCATTAGACTCCGGCCAAAAATCATTTTTTGTTCAGTTTCATCTTATGAATCCAAGCAATCAAATTGAAGTATAGGCCTTATCTTTTACCCTTATTCCAATAAAGCGCTGCGAGAATCTAAAAGATTTTTAGGTACTAAAATATTTGAACACCTATTCCTCTTTTATTGATTTCTCAATTACAGATTTTGAATTCATCATTCAATTAACAACACTTTTAAGCCTAAATGGGTGCAAATTCTTCAGATAAACTAAATTTCTAAAAGCTTTTAAGGTTGTTATATTTCAGGTGCAGATTATGCTTGAAAAATTTTTTTTATAGGATGCATTTTATTCCAAAAAATAATTATTTTTAAATAAATGCTAAGACTCCACTACTTATTATCAACGAGATATTTTTATTAATTTAATTTAATAATAACTTCCAACAATACCTAAAATTATGAAATTTTACCATTTATTATATATAGAAACTAAAAGCATCTACAATAATTTAAAAAATCAAATAATTACATCATAATCTGTATTGCTTATGATTATCCTTTCAATAATGAGAATAGATAATCCATATAAAGTTCATCATCGGTCGTATGATTTCGTAAATTTCAACAAGTTATTTTCGACTAAAGAACTAAAGTTACTCTATTCTCATATAAGTAAATCTTAATATCCAAGTACCCCTCTAATAAGGTCAGCTTAACGATATAGGCCATGGAATTATCTTTAACCTGTTAAATATGACAGTATTTCATTGGCAATAATTTATGTTATTTATCAGTAGAATTCCATTTTAGGTTACTTAAACAGGTAGCATGGTCAGCATACCCACTCACTTTCCAATCTCAGCAGATGGTTTTATTCGGATGAATGAAAACCAGCTTATGAACCACCCTCTCCGACACATCTTATCCATTGTTGAATCAATACAAATCGAAGATTCACAAATTTTCTATTACGGTTTTACTGAATGGGCAACACTAAAGACCCCTGCTTTAAGTACTGGATGGGACTGGGTATTCATTGAGCAAAATGGGTCCGCTAGCTTAAAACGAATTGGCCTGCCGAGAAGCAATATCATGATCGTTGATGTATCTGGTACAGATATTGGATTTGATGTGACTGGATCATTAATCGAGAAGAAAATTGACAGCCTGTTCTGGGAACAGTTCATTTATGCCCAAATCAATACAAGATTAACAAAGTCTAAATTGAGCCCTAATTTCTCCTAGCAACCTGTAAATTTTTACAGTTACCGCCTTCTTAGCTGTTCAGTAAAGTCACATCAAAAATAAGTGGAAGCACTTGTAATGAATATTATTGCTGGATTTCAAAACAATTTTTCAGAAGGCTTATATACCAAATTTAAAAGTTACCGCTACAAGGTGTTTGTTGAACATTTGGGATGGGAGTTAAACTGTCCACATAATGAAGAATTAGATCAATTTGATAAAGTCGATACAGCTTACGTCGTCGCTCAAGACAGAGAGTCCAATATTATTGGTTGTGCCAGATTACTACCTACAACTCAACCGTATTTACTGGGTGAAATATTTCCTCAATTAATGAATGGAATGCCTATTCCCTGCTCACCAGAAATTTGGGAACTCTCAAGGTTTTCTGCCGTAGATTTCTCGAATCCACCTACCACAGCGACTCAAGCAGTATCATCACCTGTTTCGATTGCCATTCTGCAAGAAGCAATTAACTTTGCAAGAGACCAAGGTGCCAAACAACTTATTACCACCTCACCTCTTGGGGTAGAGCGGTTACTACGTGCTGCTGGGTTTCGTGCCCATCGTGCAGGCCCACCAATGAGGATTGATGGATATGCCATGTTTGCATGCTTGATTGAAGTGTAGTTTGTTAAATCAAAGTCTAAGAATATTGGTGACATAGCAAAGATGAAGGTCTTAAGCCCGAATCTCGTTTCATTCGCTAAATTTCAAAAGCCCTAGTCAAAAGATTAGGGCTTTTCTCTATTTGAAAGAATCAAACTTAATATTAAGACTGCTCAGTAATTTTGGTTTTCAAATTTAATTCTGATTTCTTATGGTAAGCCTCATCAGTTTTAGTCTGCCAATCACGTGGCATAAATGAAGTCGATATAATCGCAACGATAGCCATAGATCCAATATAAATCATAATTAAGTAAGGATTACCCTGCCCGATACTTAAAAGTTTGGTCGCAATTAACGGCGCTAAACCACCACCAAGCACCCCTGCTAACTGTACCGAAATTGAAATTCCGCTATAACGAATTTCTGCTGGAAATTGACGTGCAAAAAGCTGAGCTTGCGGCGCATACATAATTGGGAATACAACTCCAATTGCTAAAACAATGGCTGTCCAAACTAATACCGGATCTTTGGTGTTGAGCATGGTAAAAAATGGATAGCTATAAAGCGCCAGTATGCATAGACCAAACATAAACATATTGCGTTGGCCAACCTTATCAGACAGATGTCCACACAACGGCGTCATAAATAAAATGACTATTGCACCGCAGATGGTGGCAAACAAAATGTCTTGGCGTGCGATTCCAAGTTGCGCAGTGGTATAAGCCAATGTAAAGGTTGAAGCAATATAGAACCATGCATTTTCGGCAGCACGCGCCAAAATAATGGTGATGAGTTGCTTTGGATGGTTTTTAAAAACTTGTAAGGCAGGAACTTTGACTTCTTCGGACTGCTGTTTTACTTTTTCAAAATCTGGTGACTCTGGTACTTTTACCCGAATGTACCAACCCACTGCCAGTAAAATAATGCTGGCAAGAAATGGTAAACGCCAGCCCCAGCTAAACAATGCTTGCTCAGGTAATAACGACACCAGTCCTAATGCAATCGAGGCTAGCATTAAACCACCACCCGTACTGGCTTGTGGCAAACTTCCCCAAAAACCCTTACCGCCTTCGGGAGCATGTTCAACGGCCATAAGCACCGCACCGCCCCATTCACCACCCATGGCCATACCTTGAATGAATCGTAAGACAACCAAACCAATTGCAGCCCAGTATCCAATTAATTCGTAAGTCGGTAATAAGCCAATGAGTACCGTTGGAATTCCCATGAGCATCAAGGTCAGTAGTAACATCGATTTACGGCCAATCTTGTCACCAAAATGACCAAAGACTAAACCACCAAGTGGACGGCCAATAAAACCAACGGCATAGGTAGCGAATGCCGCAAGTACACCTGTAAGTGGGTCTAAGTTAGGAAAAAATAGCTTGTTAAAAATCAGCGCTGCCGCCGCACCATAGATAAAAAAGTCATACCACTCAATGGTGGTGCCGACCATGCTAGAGATGCCTGCTAATCGATGTGACGACTTTTTAGGATGTGAACCGTTTCCATGTATTGATTGCATCGTAATATCCTTTTTAGATTTTCTTGTTTTATCTTTTTTATGCTTATGACCAGCCCTGACCATAAGCATTTTCAGGTCTCGCTTTATCTCCTTAAGCTTTTTAGAGTTGCGTAATAAGGCTTAGCTCAATTTTTCTAAAATTGGCTCAAATTTCGAATTACGTTCTTGCCACTGTGGTTGTTTGTCTTTATCGACAATGAGAGCACGGACACCTTCAATAAAGTCACCATGCTCAAACCAAATGTCCTGTAAATCACGTTCAAGCTGCATACACTGCGGTAAAGAAAGCCCACGGCCTAAATGTTGCAGTTTCAAACTGGTTTGTTTGGCAATAAATGAGCGCTGCTGCAAAATACTGAGCATCTTACTTGCCCAAGTCTTTAAGCTTTCATCTTGTTCATTTTCAAGACTTTGCTCAATTTCATCTAAATGCTGATATCCGAAGTGTTTACGGATGCCTTCGGCCAATTGTTTGAGTTCACTTTCGGCAGGGCGAGTAATAAATCGGGTAATGATGCGTTCAATTCCCTCTTTACTTAAACTTGGTGCCTCAACAAGAGCATCTTGCAAAGCTTGTAACTGCTCGCTTGGCACATGGTAGTCAATTAAATCGAGATAGAGCGCATCGCTGCTGCTGATCTGCTCGCCCGTAATTGCCATATAAACGCCAATATCATCAAGGCGAGACAGGAAATGCGTTGCGCCAACGTCTGGGAAAAAGCCAATCGCTGTTTCAGGCATAGCAAATCTGGACTTTTCACTGCTCACAACAATGTGACAAGCTTGAGCCAAGCCAAATCCGCCACCTAAAACATAGCCATCAAGCAAGACGATGACTGGCTTTGCATATTCACGCAGTATATCTAGCATTTTATATTCGGCACTAAAGTAGCCTTTGTAATCAGCCGTGCCATTTTTATAACTGTCGTAGAGATAGCGAATATCGCCACCTGCACAGAAGGCTTTTGGGCTATTTGACTTAATTAATACTGCCTGAACAGCAGCATCATTTCGCCACAGTTCCAATTGGGCACCAATACTTTTAATCATATCTAGCGACAATGCATTGAGATGAGTCACTCGGTCTAAGGTAATCATGCCGAGCTTACCTTGTCGCTCAATCATTAAGTGATTTTCTGTATTCATTTTATTGATCTCTTACTGATTTTTAAAATTTGGTTTACGTTTTTCAACGAACGCCTGCATTCCTTCTTTTTGGTCAAATGTTGCAAATATTGAATGGAACATACGTCTTTCAAAACGCAAGCCTTCGGTGAGGTTTACTTCAAAAGCTCGGTTAATGGTTTCTTTAAGCATGATGTTTGCAGTTAAAGATCGTGCCGCAATTTTTTCAGCTGCTTGCAAGGTTTGTTCAAGTAATTCTTCTTTAGCAAACACACGCGCAACTAAACCACTTTGCTCTGCCTCTACCGCACCCATTTGACGAGCGGTAAGGCACATTTCCATCGCTTTGGCTTTACCAATGGCATGGGTTAATCGTTGTGTGCCACCAATACCCGGAATTACACCCAAGGTCACTTCAGGTAAGCCAAACTTGGCGTTGTCAGCACAATATATAAAGTCACACATGAGTGCCAATTCACAGCCACCACCCAACGCATAGCCACTCACCGCAGCAATTAAAGGTTTACGACGCTGTGCAATACGGTCTGCAAGATGGAAAAAGTCATCTAAATAAATATCAGGGAATGCTAAATCAGCCATTTCTTTAATATCGGCACCTGCGGCAAAAGCCTTTTCAGAACCTGCCAATACGATGCAACCAATTTCGCGGTCTTTTTCGAGCTGATCTAATGCCTGATTAATTTCACTAATTAATTCACTGTTTAAAGCATTGAGCGCTTGAGGGCGATTTAAGGTAATCAGTCCAACCCCATTACGCTTTTCTAATAAAATACTTTGCCACTGCATTATTTATTCCTTGTTCTGGTTTTATAGACTACGTGCGATGACTAAACGCTGGATATCACTTGTGCCTTCGTAAATTTGACAAATACGCGCATCACGATAAATACGCTCAATTGGGAAGTCTCTGAGATAGCCATAGCCACCAAACACTTGTAAGGCGCTTGAACACACGCGTTCAGTCATTTCTGAAGCAAATAACTTGGCCATTGAAGCTTCGTTGAGACATGGTTGACCTGCTTCTTTTAAGCGCGCAGCGTAGTGAACCAGTTGTCTCGCTGCTTCAATTTCAGTTGCCATACTGGCAAGACGAAAAGCGATGGTTTGATGCTCGAAAATTGGTTTTCCAAAAGTAATACGCTCTTTGGCATAACGGGTCGCTTCTTCGAGTGCCGCACGTGCTAAACCGACTGCTTGCGCCGCAATACCAATACGGCCACCTTCTAAATTGGCAAGTGCGATTTTCAAGCCCTCACCTTCTTTGCCTAGCATGAGACTTTTATGAATGCGCACATCGGTCAGAGCAATTTGGCAGGTATCTGAAGCATGCAGACCGAGTTTTTCTTCAACACGAATCACTTCATAGCCCGGTGTTTCGCGTGGGACTAAAAAGGCACTAATACCTTTTTTGCCCGCGCTAGGATCGGTCACGGCAAACACAATAATGACACCGGCATTATTACCCGAGGTAATAAACTGCTTAGCACCATTTAAGATGTAATCATCGCCATCTTTCACCGCTCGGGTTTTAATGGCTCCCGCATCTGAACCTGTATGCGGTTCGGTTAAGGCAAAAGCGCCGATCATTTCACCTTGCGCCAACGGCTTTAAGAAACGTTCTTTTTGCTCATCAGTACCAAACTTTAAAATAGGTACACAACCAACCGAGTTATGTACACTCATGATGGTCGAAGTTGCGCCATCTGCTGCGGCTACTTCTTCGAGTGCTAGTACATAGGCTAAGTTACCTGTATCTGAGCCACCCCATTGCTCTGAAACAAGCATACCCATAAAACCGAGTTGCCCCATTTGAGCCAGAGTCTCTTTTGGGAAAGTTCCGTCTCGATCCCAATCGCTGGCATAAGGCTTGATTTGTTCTTGGGCGAAACTTTTCGCCATGTCACGGATAAGTAATTGTTCTTCGGTAAATTGCATTATTATTTCCTTTACCCTGCTTTAGCTTGTTGTTTAGCAATTTCTTGATTACGCAATAAAAAGCGCTGAATTTTGCCACTTGGAGTTTTAGGTAATTCACTCACAAATTCAACTAAACGTGGGTAAGCATGAGCAGAAAGTCGTCTTTTAACAAACTGGCTGAGTTCTTCAGCAAGTGTTTCTGATGGTTGAGCATCCGTAGCTAAAATTACAAATGCCTTAACCACTTCGGTACGGTCTGGGTCAGGCACACCAATCACTGCGGCCTCAACCACTGCATCATGTTCAAGTAAAGCGCTTTCCACATCGAATGGCCCAATCCTATAACCCGATGTAGTGATTACATCATCACTGCGCCCTACAAAGCTCATGCTGCCATCGGCATGTAACTCGGCAGTGTCGCCAGTTAAATAGTAATGACCAACAAAAGGTGATTTTCGGCTTTCTTTATAGCCACCAAACCACATCATTGGAGACTGGCTAATGTCGACTGCTAAAATTCCTGGGGTGTCCGCTGGAAGTTCTTCACCTTGCTCATTAACAATCGCAACACGGTAGCCTGGACTTGGAAAACCTGCTGAACCAGCATGAATTTCATGTTTTAAACCATGATGATTACACACCACCATACCGACTTCGGTTTGTCCGTAATGGTCATAAATCGGAGCATCAAGCACTTGTTTAAACCAGCGAATTACTTCTGGATTCAGCGGTTCACCTGCACTGCTCACGACACGGAACTGCCCTTTTAACGGCGCCATTTGTGCTGGATCAGCCGCCATCATCATGCGGTAGGCAGTCGGAGCACCTGCCAAGTTGTTAATTTTATAATCTTTCACAATTTGACATAGGCTATCTGTGCTAAAACCACCTTCATAGAACAAAGTAGCGTGGCCCAAGAATAACGGCCCAGTAATCGCGTAGTACAAACCATACGCCCAACCCGGATCGGCAATATTCCAAAACGAGTCTTCTTCTGTTAAACCAATGGCATCTTGCATATATCGCCCAAAGGCAATCAGTGCTTTTAATGGCACTTCCAATGGTTTAGCAGGCCCTGTAGTGCCTGAAGTAAACATGAGCAAGAAAGGATCTTGAATGCTACGCATGACTAGATCACATTGATCAGACTGCTGCTTCACTTCATTCCAAAAGTTAAAATCCCCTGCTTTGAGCGGAGTACCTTGTGCGTCCGCCACCGTCACAATTGCAGGGCATTTTTCAATTTCATCGAGCTTGCTACGGTTGCCCATATCGGTCACCACCAGCTTACTTTGTGCAAGCTGAATACGGTGCTCAATCGCTTTTGGGCCAAATGCTGTGAATAGCGGTTGATAGACTGCACCAATTCGCCAAGCTGCCAAAATAGTCACAATCAGTTCAGGTGTTCTTGGTAATAAACCTGAAATACGGTCCCCAGTTTTCACACCTTGTGCTTTTAAAAAGTTAGCAAACTGACTCGACCATTCTTTTAGTTCACGGAAGGTATATTGCTCTTTACGCCCATCTTTTCCTTGCCAGTACAGCGCGATTTTGTCGCCATCTGCATGTCGATCGCAGCATTCATAACATGCGTTAAGTGCATCAAGTGAACCTGACAACATCTGTTTTGCAGTACTTTCCAAATCGAAAGCCTGTGCAGCATTTTGATAATCCATCATATCTTTTCCCTCAGTCCGGATTTGTTGTTATTCACGACAGGGTTTGATTTATTGGTTTAAAGCCATCCTTTGGCTTTACCGTTATGCCTCTTGTGGTAGGTATTGCTGAATAATGCTCGAAAAATCGAGATTGGCATTACCACGCATACACATTTGCTGATAGAGCTGTTGCACCATGCCACCTAATACCACTGGCTGTTTGACTTGGCCCGCGGCCTCTACAGCGAGTCCTAAATCTTTTAGCATCAACTGAGTCGCAAAGCCATCTTGGTAACCTCGAGATGCTGGCGCATTTTCATTAATATGCGGCCATGGGTTACATACATCCGAACTCCAGCAACGGCCACTTGAGGTGTTAATGACGCCTGCCAATGCTTGTGGGTCGATGCCTAATTTCACACCAAGCGCCATACCTTCGGCCACCGCTGCCATTGAAATACCTAAAATCAGGTTATTGCAAATTTTGGCAATTTGGCCTGCACCGACATCACCACAATGAACAATATTTTTGCCCATGTGGCTGAGCACTGGTTTTACTTCGTTAAAGGTTTGATCATCGGCACCTACCATAAAGGTTAAAGTTCCCGCTTGAGCACCAATGGTTCCACCAGAGACTGGTGCATCACAGATTTTAATATTTTTGCCATGTGCAACAGCGGCAATGTCTTTAATGGTTTGCGGGTCAATGGTACTGCTATCAATGCATAAGCTACCTGCTTTTAGCACCTCCAATACACCATTTTCACCCAAGTAAACGTCTTTAACATGCTTTGCTGCAGGCAACATGGTAATGACTACATCAGCTTGTTTAGCTGCTTCCTGAGGGCTGTCGCAGACTATGCCACCTGCCTCGGCGAAGTGCTGAATAGCAACTTCACTGAGGTCATAACCATAAACTTTGATTCCGGCTTTTAGTAGGTTATGGGCCATTTTGCCGCCCATATTTCCTAGACCGATAAAGGCGATATTCATCCGTGATCCCCTTAACGTAAACTAATGGTTGTGTTTACACCACCAACTTCATGGCTATCTTCAAACCAACGGCTAGTAATGGTTTTGGTTTGCGTATAGAACTGGACAGCCTGTTTGCCGTATGGCCCCAAATCGCCGAGTTTAGAACCTCTTGAACCAGTAAAACTAAAGAACGGTACAGGTACAGGAATTGGAATGTTGATACCGACTTGACCAATATCAATAAGGTTTTGGAAAGTACGTGCAATCGCACCACTTTGTGTGAATAGACCTACACCGTTACCAAATGGATTGGCATTGATAAGAGCAATCGCTTCATCAAGTGTATCTACACAAATAATCGAAAGTACCGGGCCAAAGATTTCTTCTTTATAAATACGCATGTCGGTCTTTACGCCACTAAAAATCGTAGCACCCACAAAGTTACCTGACTCATAACCTTGTACTTGAACATTGCGACCATCAAGCAGAAGTTCTGCTCCTTGTTCAACACCGCTATTAATTAAATCAAGCACACGCGCTTTAGCACGTTTTGAAATGACTGGGCCAATGTCAGTATTTGGCTCATGGCCTGCGTTTACTTTTAAAGTTTTCGCCTTTTCGACTAACTCTTGAATCCATTGTTTGCTGTCGCCAACCATGACTGCGACAGACAATGCCATACAGCGTTGCCCAGCAGCACCAAATGCTGCACCCACCAAGGCATTTAGCGTTTGTTCTTTATTGGCATCTGGCATGACAACTACATGGTTTTTTGCGCCCATCATCGACTGCACGCGTTTGCCATGTTGCCCTGCAAGGTTATAAACATGTGTGCCAACCGCAGTTGAACCCACAAATGAAATCGCTTTAATGTCTTTATGGGTACACAAGCGGTCAACCACTTCTTTGCCGCCATGCACAACGTTCAGCACACCTGCTGGAATACCTGCTTGAATCGCAAGTTCAACCAGCATCATGGTTGATAACGGGTCTTGTTCTGATGGTTTTAAAACAAAGGTGTTGCCGCACACAATTGCCATTGGGAACATCCAAAGTGGAATCATGGCAGGGAAATTAAACGGCGTAATACCAGCACAGACACCCAAAGGTTGCTGCAAAGTATATGTGTCTACGCCACGTGCTACACCTTCGACATATTCTCCCATTTGCAAAGTGCCGATCGAACAGGCATGTTCCACTACTTCTAGACCACGTTGAATATCGCCTTCAGCATCTGCTAAGGTTTTACCCTGTTCAGCCGTTAGTACTTGTGCAATTTCCTTCATGTTGGCACGAATTAAGTCTTGTAACTTAAGCATAATGCGCATACGTGCCTGAATTGGGGTTTGACGCCAAGAAGCAAAAGCATCTTGTGCAGCTTGAATAGCAGCATCGACTTCTTGAACCGTTGCAAATGGTACGCGACCAATCACTTCCTGAGTCGCAGGGTTAACAATGTCTTGCCATTCCTGTGTTTTAGATTCGATAAACTGTCCGTTAATAAGTAATTTAGCGGTGTCCAATTCGATTTTTTGGATTGTGTTCATAACCTCTCCGTAGGCCATATTTTTATTGTGTTCAGTTATTAGAAAATACTGATCTATGTATTTTCTTTATTCAGGTTTCATTTGAGACTAACAAAGAAAGCTTTGACCACCAACGCAAATTCATGCACGATTGTTGTGCAAATATGCACAGGGACAATAACAAAAATGAAAGTGGATTGGGATCATCTACAGTTTTTTCTGGTTTTAGCACGCACTAAAACTCTAACCAATGCTGCACGTCTTATTGGTGTCGAACACAGTACGGTAGCTAGACGAATTCAGGCTCTAGAACTTGCTTTGGGTACAACGTTGTTTAAACGTGAAGCAACAGGCTATGAGTTAACTCTCGAAGGCATGGCACTTGTTCCTCGAGTTGAGCAAATGGAACAAGCCTTCTTACAAATTGAAAAACCACATCAGCCTTTACAAGGTCGTGTGCGAATTGGCACACCTGAGGGCTTTGGCACTGCATTTTTAGCTCGCTTACTGGCTGAGTTCTCTATTCAGTATCCACTACTTACCATTGACCTAATACCCGTGCCAAAAATGATTAAACTCTCCCACCGTGAGGCAGACATTGTCGTGTCGATTGAGCGCCCAACCTCGGGGCCTTATATCATTACTCGCTTGTCAGACTACTGCTTAAAAATTTATGGCAGCCAAAACTATCTAGCGCAAAACCCACCGATTCGCGGTTTAGAAGATTTAACTCAGCATCGCTTTGTAAATTATATTGATGATCTGGTGTATAGCCCTGAGCTGTACTGTTTAGAGCGGTTACCTTTAAAGCTGAATGCTAACTTCCGTAGCAGCAGTATTTTGGCCCAGCAAATTGCAGTGAGTGCTGGTGCAGGGCTTGCAATTTTGCCCAAGTTTCTAGCAGACGATAAACCTGAGCTCGAAGAGGTATTAGAGCAACAAGTTCGTTTTACCCATACCTTCTGGATGCTGACCTTTGTGGATTTACAACATGAACCGCGCATTAAACTGGTCTGGGATTATTTGCGTAAACAAGCCGATAAATATCAGCACTTACTGGTTGATTAGACATCTCAATAAAAAAGCCAATCAATCATGATTGGCTTTTTGGGTAAATCGAGAAAGGATAATTAAAAAACTTCTCGGCCTAGTTTTTTCATACGCGGTTTATAGAATGCATAATAGGTAATGCCCAAAACCACCAACCATACTGGGCTAACATAGAGTGCTTTTAATGTATCTGGCTCTAGTGCCAAAATCACTAAAGTAAACAAGAAGAATGCAATGACAACATACGCCATCAACACCCCACCCGGCATTTTAAAGGTTGATGCTGCGTGAAGCTCAGGACTCAACTTACGGTAACGTAAATAGCATGCCATGATCAGAAGCCATACACTAATAAAGAGAATCACACAGAGTGAACTTGCCAAAGTAAATGCTTCCATGGTGTTTGGAACAAAGTACTGAAGCACTGCCCCGCCCATAATGAAAATACATGAGAAGATTAAACCATTTGAAGGTACGGCACGTTTTGATAAACGTCCCAATGCACTTGGCGCCTGACCATCTTTCGATAAACCGAACAGCATACGACTGGTTGAAAACACACCACTGTTCATTGAAGACATCACTGAAGACAGCACCACTAAGTTCATGATGATGGCTGAAACAGGAATACCCGCATTTAAGAACAACTCAACAAATGGGCTTTTATCTGCACGAATGTGATCCCAAGGTGTTACTGACATCACCACAAAGAGTGCCAACACATAGAATAGAATAATACGTACAGGAATCGCGTTAATTGCCTTCGGTAGATTTTTCTCTGGATCTTTGGTTTCAGCAGCTGTTGTACCAATCAGCTCAACACCAATAAAGGCAAATACGGCGATCTGGAAGCCTGCCAAAAATCCGCTTACGCCTTTTGGAAATATGCCGCCATGCGACCACACATTACTTACACTCACAACCTCACCATGCGGAGCTTGAAAATGAGTAAGGAGCATGTAACCACCGACTCCAATCAGGCCAATAATGGCCAAAATCTTAATGAGTGCGAACCAAAATTCAACTTCACCAAATAACTTCACCGTAAGAAGGTTAAGCCCTAAAATGAATAGTACACAGCCTGTACTAATCATGGCCTGTTGCATTGGTGAGAAACTGGCACCTTCAGGCAGCCAGAAACTTAAATAGTTAATGACCGCAGACAAGTCAGCAATACCGACCAGTACCCAGCCTAACCAATAAGTCCAGCCTATATAATAGCCAGCCCATGGTCCAATCAAATCATATGCCATATCGACAAATGATTTGTAATGTAAGTTGGCAAGCAGTAGTTCACCTAAAGCACGCATCAGAAAAAAGAACATGCCACCAATTATCATGTAAATCACGAGGATTGAAGGACCTGCGAGGGAGATGGTTTTGCCCGAGCCCATGAATAGGCCGGTTCCAATTGCACCGCCAATTGCAATCATTTGTAAGTGGCGATTATTTAATTTCCGTTGTAAATGATCAGGGGAGCTTGCCTCATCGGGATGATGAACCATTGTCATATTAGAAGTCCTTTTTATATTTTGCTTAACTTAAAATCAGCAACCTATAGGGAGAAAACGAACCGTATATCGTGGGTTGCTGAGTCTATACCTCAGGACAAGATGTTCAAGTATATTTTTTCCTTAATTGATAAATCGTTTGTCCTGTTTTTTTAAGTCACATTATTTATGTACTGCCTTCACGGCAATTTTAATTAACATATCTGGATTCTCCAGATTAGCCGGAGTGTAGCATGCGGTAATACAAAATGTCGCTTTTCTACCCCCCTCTAAACTGTGCTATTGATTCAAAAATAAACAACATTATTCCGATAAAAAAACTGATGAAAATAAAAAAAGCCAATCATGATTGATTGGCTTTTTAATAAAACTTAATGATCGTTAATGAGTTCACGTCCTAGCTTTTTCATACGTGGTTTGTACAACATATGATAGGTAACACCTAAAATGACTAGCCATACTGGACTGACATACAGAGCTTTTAAAGTATCTGGCTCTAGCGCCAAGATAACCAAAGTAAAAAGCATAAATGCCAAAACCACATAACTCATCCAAACGCCACCCGGCATTTTGAAAGTCGATTTTTCATGTAATTCAGGACGTAATTTACGATAGCGTAAATAGCACACCATAATGAGACTCCACACACTAATGAATAGAATCACACACAGTGAACTTGCTAAAGTAAATGCTTCCATCGTGTTTGGAACAAAGTACTGAAGCACTGCCCCACCCATAATGAAAATACATGAGAAAATCAAACCATTTGAAGGTACTGCACGTTTTGATAAACGCCCAAATGCACCCGGTGCCTGACCGTCTTTTGATAGACCAAAAAGCATACGGCTGGTTGAAAACACACCGCTGTTCATTGAAGACATCACTGAAGACAGTACCACCAAGTTCATGATAATCGCAGAAACTGGAATACCCGCATTTAAGAATAACTCAACAAACGGGCTTTTATCTGCACGAATGTGATCCCACGGAGTTACTGACATCACAATAAATAGCGCCAACACATAGAACAGAATAATACGTACCGGAATCGCATTAATTGCTTTAGGCAAGTTTTTCTGTGGATCTTTGGTTTCGGCAGCCGTTGTACCTACCAGCTCCACCCCGACAAAAGCAAATACAGCAATCTGGAATCCTGCCAAGAAGCCTTCTGTACCTTTCGGGAATAAACCACCATGTGACCAGACATTACTAATGCTTGCAACAGCACCTTGAGGAGCTTGGAAATGACTGAAAATCATATAGCCACCCACTCCGATCAGGCCAATAATCGCCAGAATCTTAATGAGCGCAAACCAGAATTCAATTTCACCAAATAGGCGTACTGTTAGGAGGTTAAGTCCCATGACAAACAATACGCAGCCTGCACTAATCATGGCTTGTTGTGTTGGAGAGAAGCTTGCTCCATCGGGCAACCAGAAGCTCAAATAGTTAATGACTGCTGAAAGATCCGCAATACCCACCAGTACCCAGCCTAACCAATAAGTCCAGCCCAAATAATAACCAGCCCAAGGACCAATCAGGTCATGAGCCATATCAACAAAAGATTTGTAATGCAGATTTGCAAGGAGTAACTCACCCATTGCACGCATTAAGAAAAAGAACATTCCTCCAATAATCATATAGATTAAAAGAATTGAAGGACCTGCGAGGGAGATGGTTTTACCTGAACCCATAAATAGGCCAGTTCCAATTGCACCGCCAATAGCAATCAGTTGTAAATGACGGTTAGACAGTTTTCGTTGCAGATGATCAGGAGAATTTTCTGCATCTGAATGACGAGCCGTTGTCATATTAAAATTCCTTTTTGAATTCCTTTGTTAAGATCAGCAACCTATGGCGAAAATCGAACCGTATGCCATAGGTCACTGAATCTGTTCACCAAAAATGACTGGATAAACCGTATCTATCTTCCTTCTGTTAGATACATCATCATTTTTGGAGTAAAAACGAATTACTTTTGTGCTGCCGTCACGGCAATTTCAATGAGCCAGTCTGGATTAACCAAATCGGCCTGAATTGTGGCACGCGATGGCGCAACACACCCTTTTAACCAGTCAACCCAAATTGCATTTACGGTTGAAAAGTCAGAAAGATTTTTTAAATAGAGCTGCGCAGAAAGCAAACGAGATTTATCGGTATCAGCAAGTGCCAAAAGTTCATCAATCGTTGCAAGAATTTCACGAGTTTGGCCTGCCACGTCTTGCTCGGTATTTTTAGGTACCTGACCTGACAAATAAACCACTTTGTTAAAAACAGTCACGGCGCTCATGACTTCGTTAGTGTTAATCTTTTGTATATCTGAATTAGACATTCGGACTTCCTTATACCTGATTAATAAATTGAACACGGGCAGTGACAGCACACATCAGTTCATAACCCACCGTACCGGATGAAACTGCGACATCATCAATAGGTAAAACGACGCCTGTACTTGATTGGCCCCAAAGTACAACTTCACTGCCGACTTTGGCACTCTCAATGCCCGTTAAATCGACTGCCAACATATCCATGCTGACACGGCCAATTGTACGAGTGCGTACTGAGTCCACTAAAACAGGCGTGCCTGTTGGTGAAATACGCTGATAACCATCGGCATAGCCGCAAGCGACAATCCCAATCTTCATGGGCTGCTCTGCCACAAAATTTGAGCCATAACCTACGCTTTCATTCGGCTCTAAATGCTGAACAGAAATAATTTCACTGCGTAAGCTCATGGTCGATTGTAAGCCCCAATCCGCAATACTATGCGTTGGGTAATCTGGTGAGCTGCCATAAAGCATGATGCCGCTACGGGCATAATCTGATTTGAGCTGATCTTGATAGCGCAAAATTGCCGCACTATTACTTACCGACCTTTCACCCGGTAAATCCTTCACAATTTCTTCAAAGGCAGTAATTTGATAATCAATACCTTGCTGGCCGAAACGATCGCCATCTGCATCTGAAAAATGCATCATGTGCGTAATCTTGGATACGTTCGCCAAGTTGTTTAAACGCTCCCAAGCCTGAACATAGTGTTGTGGTTTAAAACCAAGACGGTTCATACCACTGTTCATTTTTAGGCAAACATCAAATTGAGCAGGATAAGGATGCTTTTCTACCCACTCGATTTGCGCTTCACTATGAATGGTGAAACTGAGTTGATACTGCACACAATCAAATAAATCTTGAGGAGAAAAAACTCCTTCGAGCAATAAAATTGGACCTGTCCAACCTAGAGCACGAATTCGTTTTGCTTCATCAAGATCAAGTAAGGCAAAGCCATCTGCTGCTTTAAATGCTTCATAAACACGTTCAATTCCGTGTCCATAAGCATTGGCTTTTACAACGGCAAAGACCTTACTGTTTGGCATAGCCTTGCGTACCACCGCCAAGTTATTTTGTAAGGCTTGACGGTGGATGACTGCGGTAATAGGACGAGGCATGATTACTTTCCTAACGTCCGTTATGCAGCATGCGCGTGTGAATAACGCTGAATTGAAAGGCCATCGGTACTGATATCAGTCTTATGATTCAATACGATGTCACTGATTAATTTTCCTGAACCACATGCCATAGTCCAACCTAAAGTACCGTGACCTGTATTCAAGAACAGATTTTTAAAGCGAGTCGCACCAATAATTGGAGTACTGTCTGGAGTCATTGGACGTAGACCCGTCCAGAAAGACGCCTGTGCCATATCACCACCTGGGAACAGGTCCTGAGTCACCATTTGTAAGGTTGCACGGCGGTCTTCGTTTAGACCTAAATTGAAACCGCTTAACTCTGCCATTCCACCTACGCGAATACGTTGGTCAAAACGCGTAATCGCAATTTTGTAGGTTTCATCAAGCACTGTAGATTGCGGAGCAAAAGCAGGGTCAACAATAGGAATCGTCAACGAGTAACCTTTCACAGGATATACAGGCAACTGTAGATCAAGTGGTTTCAAGAAATCACGTGAATAACTACCAAACGCTAGTACATAACGATCTGCGGTTAAGACCTTACCACTGACCTGAACGCCCTTAATTTGATCGCCTTCAACAATCAATTTTTCTACGTTCTGATTAAACTGGAAGTTAACACCCAACTCTTTAGCAATTTGAGCTAAAGCATTGGTAAATAAATAACAGTCACCTGTTTCGTCATTTGGTAAATGTAAACCACCAACGAGTTTATCTTGTGCATTTGCCAACGCTGGTTCTACACGACCAAGTTCGTTACCATTTAATAATTCGTAGCTTACGCCGCACTCTTCAAGCACGCTAATATCGCGTTGAACCGCTTCCATTTGTGCTTCTTTACGGAATAGCTGCAAAGTACCCTTCGCACGGTTTTCGTAGTTAATGCCAGTATCTTTTCTAAGTTCACGTAAACAGTCACGGCTGTACTCAGCTACGCGCATCATACGTTCTTTGTTTACAGCATAACTTTGTGGATTACAGTTTTTTAGCATTTGCGCCATCCACTGTAATTGCCACATGCTGCCATCTAAATTAATCGCAAGCGGTGCATGGTGTTGGAACATCCACTTCACAGCTTTAAAAGGAATTCCTGGTGCTGCCCAAGGAGTCGAATACCCAGGCGAAATTTGACCTGCATTACCAAAACTTGTTTCTTCAGCAGGACCTGACTGGCGATCAAGAACAGTGACCTCAGCTCCTTGTTGAGCTAGATAATAGGCACTTGCCACTCCAATAACGCCGCTACCTAAAACAATTACGCGCATTTCCATTCCCTCACGCACACCAGTTTATTTCACTAGTATATTTCTGCTTCAATAGTTTATTTCACTGTTTTTCAGGCTATAATCTAGGTAAATTTATGTTTTTCTCACGAGAATTTTAAAAAAAGAGGAAATATCTATGCGCCCCCTAGATCGTATAGATCGCATGATTCTGGACATTTTGCAGCGTGAAGGACGAATTGCGATTAGTGAATTGGCATCGAGAGTCAACCTATCGACCACCCCTTGTTCAGAGCGTGTAAAGCGTCTCGAACGCGATGGCATTATCATGGGTTATTACGCCCGTCTAAACCCCGCCTATGTGGATCGTAACCTGCTCGTTTTTTTAGAAATTAAGTTATCTGCCAAATCAGGTGATGTATTTGATCAGGTGGCTAGAGACTTAGTTGAGATTCCTGAAGTACTCGAATGTCACCTTATTTCAGGTGAGTTTGACTACCTTGTAAAAGCGCGCTTAAAGGAAATGAGCGCATATCGTCGCTTATTGGGAGATCTATTAAAGAAACTCCCCGCTTCGGCATCGTCACACAGTTATGTGGTTATGGAAGAAGTCAAAGAAACTCTGTATTTAGATGTAAGCAAGTAAAGCGAGTATTCTTGAACTCGCTTTACTTACGTTTTGGAAATTAGAAATATTTTAAAATCGAAATGTGTTTATTTTGATGCTTAAATTTTGAGAACCATTTAACCGCTGGATAGAGTGCAAAAGACAGCACAATCGTGATTAACCACAGCATCCATACATGATTGACCGACAAATAGTTTCCGTAGTTAGCTCCCCATATACTGAGTGCAAATACATACATCAGTTTCAGCACATATAAATGCAGTAAGTAAAAGAACATCGGCACCGAGCCAAACACCACCAATGGTTTTAAAAACGAGTGCTGCTGCATACGCTCAAAAGCAACCAACACAATCAAACCGATCCCAACATTCAGTAAAATAAACAGTAAAGATGGTGGATACTTGGTGAGATTCAAAAAGCTCATCAAACTCAGTTGTAATGACTCAAAATGTTGCCATGGCTGATCCCCATAGACGTTGATAAAACGCAATAAAACAAATAGCCCAATACTTGCTAAACCAAGGCTGAGTAAAGTGCGGCTTCTTTGCTTTGCTGTATATTTTGAACTAAACAACTGCCCTAAAACGTAGCCTAATAAAATCACTCCAATCCACGGTAAAACAGGGTAACTTGTACGAAGCCTGATACCCGCAAACTCAAGCCAACCACGTTCATGTAAGACAAACCATATATTCTGTAGGATGCCTTGTGAGAAGTGCACAGAATCTAATAAGTTGTGCCCAAAAATAATGACCAACGCTACACCAGCAAGCACTGGCAAAGGCAAACTTACACAACAAGCTAGCACCACCATGCTAATGCCGATCGCCCAAATTACCTGTAAGTAAATGACTTCAGGTGGAAAAGTCGCTGTCCATGCAAAATTTACAAGGGTAAGTTCTAACACAATTAAAAATAAGCCGCGTTTTAATAAAAAGGCACGCGTTTGTTGTAAGTCCTGTTTTTTGGACTGAAATAAAAATGCAGAGATACCCGTTAAAAGTACAAAAACCGGAGCACAAATATGTGCCAATAATCGACTGCCAAATAATGCTGGTTCTGTTACTGTTACGTCCATTGGATCGGTAACTTGTTTATGTAAATAGAAAGTTTCTCTTACATGGTCGAGCAACATAATCAGGATGACCAAACCACGCAATGCATCAATCGACTGTAAACGTTCAATATTTTTTTCTATAGGCATAGCGGTAATAAATAAAATAATGTAACGTTATACTATTACATTATGGTTCTTTTGTCTTTCATGGCTGATTATTTATGCAACACAAATTAGGATTGTTGTCTTCGTTAGGGTTATCTTTTATATCAACATTCTCTTGGGGAGACGAAACCTCAACAGTACTTGAGACCATACGCGTTCAGGCTGAAAGTACCCAAGAAGGTGTGAGCCAAAATAGCTCAGCGACTAAATTTACTCACGATGTTTTAGATGTCCCTTTTAACCGTGCTTATGTTTCAAAACAAATGATGGAACAACAAGACGTTCAACGGATTGATGACGCATTAAGCTTGGTGAGTGGAGTTTTTCATCAAAACAGTTTTGGTGGCGGCTTTTGGGATAACTACTCTTTCCGTGGTTTTAGTACCGATCCCAATTTAGGTGCCTCTATGATCCGTAACGGTTTGAGTGTCAACCGAGGGATTAGCGCTCCAAAAGATGTCGTAAATATTGAATCTTTAGAGTTTTTAAAAGGGCCGATGGCTGCTTTATATGGTCGCGGCGAAACAGGTGGTTTGCTGAACCTCAACAGTAAAAAACCGCAGTGGGAAAGCGAAAGTGAAGTTAACCTACGTGCCAATACCCAAGAACAATATCGAATTAGTCTGGAACATACGGCACCTATTAACGATGAACTGGCCTATCGTGTAGCCGTGGCTCACGAAGATAATCAAAGCTTCCGTGATCATGTCAGTAGTGAACGCTGGTTCTTTTCACCGCAGCTCACATGGAAAATTTCAGACCAAACACAACTCGACTTTGACAGTGAATTTACAGAGCACAAAGGAACCTTTGACCGTGGTGTAAGTACAGTCAATCATGAGTTTGTGATGGACCCGAAAACCTTTACAGGTGAACCTGACGACGGCGATTTGAAAATAAAAGATTACTTTTACCAATTACGTCTTAGTCACGAATTTAACCCTGACTGGAAGCTAAATAGTGCAGTCAGTTATAAAGATGCCAAAATGGTCGGCTTTGCAACCGAACCTCGTCGTATGCAAGCCGATGGACGTACTTTAGAGCGTCAACGTCGCTATCGTGATTATACAAGTCAAGATGTGCTGGCTCAGACAGAGTTACTTGGCAAGGTTGATACTTCGTGGACGCGCCATGAAATTTTACTTTCAACCGAGCTTGGTCAACTCGACTATAAACAAAACCAGCTTCGTCGTAATCACAGTGCTGGCATGCCTAACACAATTGATATTTACCAACCTGAATATGGCAAATATTTACCAAACCTAGCACCGTTTACCAACACCAAAGAACAGCAGCGTTACTTTGCACTCAATATTCAAGACCAGATCTTCTTTAATGATCAATGGAGTGTGCTATTTGGTAACCGTTTTGATCAGGTCGAGCAAGACTTTAAAAATCATCTGACGCAGACTGAAAGCAACCAGACACTTCATCAAAATAGTCCGCGTTTCGGAGTAAATTTTAAAGCCTCTGAGCAATGGGCGTTTTATAGCAACTATGGCCGCTCATTTGCCATGAATAGTGGTATGAACCGAAATGGTCAGACTTTTGCCCCTGAAAAAGGCGAAAGCTATGAGGTCGGCACCAAATATAAATTGAATGACCAAAGTGTGCTGAGTCTCGCTTTGTTTAAAATGAAAAAACGAAATGTACTGACAACCGACCCAATTGACAGTAACTTTCAAACCGCAGCAGGCGAAGTGAGTAGTAAAGGAATTGAGTTTGACTTAAATAGCCAAATCACTGACCGTTGGTTCGTCAATGCCAACTATAGCTATACCGATGCTCAAATTGAAAAAGACCAGGACTTGCCAAAAGGTGCCCGTCTGAGCAATGTGCCAAAACACCAAGGTGCTGTAAGTACCAATTATGAGTTTCTACAAGAAGGCTCAACAAAAGCAGGTGTAGGTGCCAACCTTACTTATGTGGGCGAACGTAGCGGACATAACCTTGATAATGGCTTTAATTTACCAAGCTATACCCTCGTGAACTTAAATGCTTATTATGCCCCATCGGACCGCTTACGTTATCAGCTGAATATAAACAATCTGTTTGATAAAACTTACTATGTTTCAAGCTATAGCGATTTGTGGATTCAACCGGGTGAGCCACTAAACGCCTCAATCTCGGCACAGTGGAAGTTTTAATTTATACATAAATAAAAAAGCCCGAATTATTTCGGGCTTTTTTATTAGAACATACCATTCTCATTGACGAGTGGGTCGGGCTGTACTTGGCCAATATCCCAAAGCTCAGCAATTTTTCCATTTTCAAAACGGCAAATATGAACCACAGCCACAATGGTAGGTTTGTCGTTCATTTGCATTTCAAGTTTCGAATGTACAGCGACTAAAGTTCCATCTTCAATGACATGTTGAACATCAAAGACTTTGTTGGGATTTGCAGCCGCGCTTTCACGCATACCTTCCTTCAACGAAGTCGCATCACCCGCATAATAAGGGTTGTGATGCTTGAAGTTAGGCGCAGTGTAATTGCTGTAGGCTTCATCAACTTCGCCTGCTGCGGCAAGTTCTAAAAACCGTACCGCAATTTGTTTTTGAGATAAGTTCATGAGTATCTCCTACTCTTTTTAGACCTTATTGTAAGAGGTCGTCTTCTTCACTTTCTTCCTCAAAGACATAGGCCATACAGCCCCATCCGTCATATTCGCCCTGAAATTTTTCAGCGATGCTGGCAAACCATTCCTCTAAGTCAACAATGTCTGAATACTCAGGTTCCATATTCACGAAGATGGTAATTACCCACTCGTTTGGTTCAACAGAGTCATCTTGGAAAAGTGAAACTTTTTGTTCTTGGTAAAGTAAATAGAGTGCACATTGCTCTGCATTTTTTTGATCTTGAAATGCAATTGAAAATTCAATTTCATGCAGCTCGGTTAAATCATCCCCATCTTCAGCCATTTGCCAAAGTACATTGCCGTTATCGTCATCTGGAAATTGTTCGTAGTCACGAGTCATAAAGTGATCCTTGTTGTTGTCGCAGTATTAATATTATTCGGACTTAGAATACCCGACTTTTATTGCAGTTTGGGTATATATTCCGTTCCCAATTGCATCAAATTGAATTTTTAATTGTATGTAAATTTTAAAAAGGCACTTGGGATTGAATGACTACATCTGTGCCTTTCAATGGATGCTGAAAAGCCAGATGCGCAGCATGTAAAGCCATACGGCTTAAATGAAAACGTTTAGGTTCAGGATGATATAACTTGTCGCCCATAATTGGATGTCCAATGTGCATCATGTGCACACGCAGCTGATGTGAACGCCCTGTGACTGGTTCAAGTAACACTCGCGTTTGATCTGTTTTTTCGTCATAAACAAGCGGTTGAAACAAAGTTTTAGCATGTTTGCCCAATTCAAAATGTACAATTTGTCTTGGGCGATTTTCCCAGTCAGTAATGAGCGGAACTTCAACACTGCCCTCTTCTGTGACTTGGCCTTGCACCAACGCAATATAATGTTTTTTGACTGTTCTGGCCTGAAACATTTTACTTACCGCAACTTCTGCATCACGGTGCTTGGCAAACATAAGTAGGCCCGACGTTGCCATATCTAAACGATGCGTCACTTTAGCCAAAGGGAACTTTTCTAGCACCCTTAAATAAGCACTGTCATGATGCTCAGGTAAGCGACCCATCACAGACAACAATCCCGCAGGTTTATCAACCACAATTAAATCGTCATCTTCAAATAAAATTGAAAGCGGATCTTGTGGTGGAGCGTAAACAAAGTTGTCGTTTAAAGGCATGGTCGTAGAAACAGCAATGGAGCATGGCGGCAAATCATAAAGAAATTTCAGACCGACCGCAAAACAATCTATAAGCTATCATCATGTTCCACGTGAAACTCGAAAAATCTTTATCGCTTTTTATTCATTTCAGCTAAAAGATCGAGCTGAATTTCTTGAATATGCGCAAGCCTTTCCCACTGATGCGATAAAAGATGGTCCATTTTTTCATGCAAATGGCGAATCTCAAGCTCAGCTTTTAAATTAATTTGATAGTCGTGTTGAGAGCGTAAACGGTCTTTGGCTTCTTGACGGTTCTGACTCATCATAATAATAGGTGCCTGAATTGCCGCTAAGCATGACAACACTAAATTCAGCAAAATAAAGGGATAAGGGTCGACAGGATGCACTACCATCACGACTGTATTTACAATAATCCAGCCAATTAAAAAGACAGCAAAGCAAATCAGGAAAGACCAACTACCACCAAATGTCGCGATCTTATCTGCTAATTTTTCCCCAAACGTCCATTTTTGATCAAAGTCGGATTCGGTATCTCGGCTAATCAGCTCATGGCGTTGCATGCTGCCAATCACTTCGTTTTCTAAATTAGTTAACTCGCCCTTTTCGGAGCGTAATAGTGATTGAACGTATTTAATTCGATAATCTGCCAAATCGGCACGGCAAATAAAGCTTGAGAAAGACCAATCCGGATGATCTTGAATAATTTCCTCACTAATCACATTCCGAATGACTTCACCCGAAACCAGATCTTTTAACGGGAAATTCTTTCCGCATACGGCGCATTGGCGACACTGGTTTTTATTCTCCATTTTATACAGCTCGCAATTATGATCATAGAGATATTATATAGGTGATTTCAGGTGACAACATCGTAAATAAAAAGAATGCTTTAACCCAATATTTGTAAAGTTGCTGGCACTATTTTTCGGTGGGCAGGAATCACAGGAACCATGTAGAGTCTTCCAAGCCAATTTTTAATATGTACCACTGTAGTTATGGTGAGTACTTGAGTCTTTTCATTCTTATAAACAGATAAAGTCACATTTAAGTGCTTGTCATCGTCTCCAATCACCAACTCATTTTCGGTACGTTGCCGTAAGGTAAAAATTCCAATTCGATCGCCTGCGATATATTCATTTTCTTTTTTATTTGAATCAATTTGCTTAAAACTTCCTAAGTCTTTAAGCCCAATCTTTGAAGTAATTTTATTACGTATATTCATGCTCCACTCTATCCACGCTGGAGTGTGTTGAAATAGCTTAATAAGCTGCCCAAATACATTTAGGTCGGGCTGACCAAGCACAATACTCCACGAGTCGTGGAAGTAAGCATTGTTCAATTGAGATGAGATTTGACTGTCGGTAGGTAGCGCGGAAAGATAAGGCTTATTCATTAAATTATATTCTTGTAAAGTATCGTTTTTATTATAGAGAATTTTTTAGGGTGTCAAGGGAAAACATCTATGGTTTACTTCAACAATTATAACTTTGTAAGTTAGAACCTTATGCCTATAAACTTTTGATCTATAGCGTCCTAAGCCGAATCGAGACCTTTTGGGTGAGTACACACTAACGTTATACGTTTTGGTGCATGCTACTCTTTTCGATCCCTATCACACCCTTGAGATATAGTTTAGCCAGCACCCTGCGGGATTGTTTTTCTAAGAAAAGCTAATTTTTAATATTTTTGGGAATTTTTACGCCATTAGACAAATTTAAAAGAATTTATTCCCATTTACCCATAATTAGTTATACTTAAATTCCATTTTATTTGTATTTTTCGGTTTATTTTACCAAAGCATTAACTGTTTTGAGCAATTAGGCACCAGCCTATAAAAAGTAAATTACCCTTCATTTTTTAGTCATGAAGGGCAAAAGTCTTTTATGAAGAAATAAAACCATGTTTACGAGCATGGTAAACAGTAAATAACCCGATCACGGCAAAAGCCAGCATAAACCACGGAAAAGAAGCTGCCCCAAAACTTTCAAGCAATCCTCCGCCAATCATTCCACCAAATGCGATAGCAAGGTTAAATACAGTGACCAACATAGACTGCGCTACATCTGCTTCGTGACCCGCAGTATTTGCCAAGGCTGTTTGTAATAATGTCGGAGCCCCACCAAAAGTAACTCCCCATAACACAACACCCACCAGCACAACAAAACTTGAAGAACTATAAACACCTAACAGCGCTGTTGCGATAGCAAAGATAAATAAGCTTAAAAGCGTTATTTTTCTTAATGAACGATCGATAAACATGCCTGTAATGAGAATCCCGACAATTGAAGAAATGCCGAATATAAACAGGATAGTCTCAACGTTGTATGTCTGCCCTGTCGAGGCCAGAAATGGTGAAATATAAGTATAGAGAATGCTATGCGCCAATATCCAAAGGAAGACGACTGCTAAAACAGCTCTAATGCCCGGCATTAAAAGAACTTTTAAAATGGGTAATCTTTTTTGCGCTGAATGCCCTGCAAAATCAGGAATACTAAAACGAATCCAGATAAATAAAATCAATGCCAATAAAGACATGATCCAAAACACGCCACGCCACTCAAACAATGTTCCCAACCATGCACCCAAAGGCACCCCTATTGATAAAGCAATGGGTTGCCCAACCCCAGCAATTGCTAAAGCTCGTCCTTGATACGATGCAGAGACCATGCGTCTTACATAACCCGCTAAAAGCCCCCAAATAACACCCGCTGCCATCCCTGCAATAAAACGAGCAATCAAAGTCAGAGTATAGTCATTTGATAAGGCAGTAATCGCGTTAAATACAAGTAACCCTGCAATAGCACTGAGTAATAAGGGTCTCCGATTCCAACTACGCGTAAGGCTAATTAGCGGTATTGCCGCTAAAACAGAACCTAAGGCATACACTGCTATAAGCTGCCCTGCATAAGCTTCTGAAATATGTAAGCCTTGACTGATTTGAGGCAAAAGCCCTGCTGGCATGGTTTCTGTCATAATGGTCAGAAAGCCTGCAACTGTAAAAGCCAACAGTTTCCAAATTGGTAATTGAGTAGAGAATTCATCAGTTAACTGATGAGATGTTTCATTACTCTTAGTATTCATAAAGCTTTACTCTCAAATTCTTTTAAAGCGAACTTACTCTGCTCTGTATCGCTATAAGCTTGTTTTATCAGGTTAGGATGGGAAGACATTTGTTCTCCATGTGAACTAAAATCATCATTTTGGAATGATCATTCCATTTTAAGTTAAATAAAAACCTTAACTATTCAACTCAAGCATAGTTAAGGTTTAAATGAGTTTTATAAAACGTTTAAAGCAACCTCGACTACATCCATTAAACATTGCTTTCTTTGTTCAAGTGGACTGCCTTTCCCTAAAACACGTAAACCTTGCATAGTGTTTAGAAAGAAACTTGCTAATGCACGTGGGTTTTGGGTAGAAGCAATTTCACCAGTTTGTTGAGCTTTAATTAATAAACGCTCTAAAGCATGTTGAAGTTTCTGTAGGTTACTTGCAACGAATTGAGAGACATCCTCATCATGTCCAGCCAGTTCCAAACAAGCATTTGCAACGAGGCAGCCTTTATGTTCTGAATCATTCAGCTCATCTTCAACCAAATTTATCAGTAATTGCCGAATCAGTGCTTTTGGTGAACCTGAACCAGACAACAGCTTCACATTGTTAAGTGTGGTTAAAAGTTCATAACGCTGTAACGCTTTTTGATAAAGACCCTGTTTGTTTTGAAAGGTACTGTAAAGGCTACTTCTAGATAGCCCCGTACCATCAACCAAGTCTTGAACTGAAGTTGCAGCATAACCACGACGCCAAAAAACCTGCATTGCAGCATCAGCAATTTCATCAGTTTCAAATTCTTTGGTTCGCATAAACACACTTATCAGGAACGATCGTTCCAATTAATTTAAGATAGACTAATAGAGAAGTCAAACTAAAAAATTATTTGATAGGTAAACATTTCTGCAATTTGAAAATGACGACTCTATATTTTTTATAAAATTAAAAATATTTAATAAAAGCTACGCCATCTGGACTATTCAAACCAAACTGATTGATGAGTGTTTTTCATATTTTTGTCTTGTTCTTTCTGCATTATTTTTAGATTTAATTTTTTCGCTTGAATACATTATAAAAACATATTATAAACTATTTCTAACCAAATAATTGGTTTTTTGGAACTTTATAATGAACAACAATATTATAATTTTTGGTTATGGAACAGGTATTTCCAAAGCCGTAGCACATAAGTTTGGTAAAGAAGGCTATAAAATCGGTTTAGTGGCACGTAATGCTGAAAAACTCGAAAAAGCCATTTTAGAACTTAAAACACAAGGTATTGAAGCTTACGCTTTTACATGTGATTTAGCGGTTCTGGAAGATATACCAAACCTAATTAAACGCATTAAAGATCAATTAGGAGAGATTAAAAATATTCATTGGAATGCTTTCCATGATATTGAAGGCAATATCCTAAAAACCCCGCCACTAGAGCTTACTAAAAGCTTTCATATTCGTGTTTCGAGCTATATTGCGACGGTACAAGCTTGCTTACGTGACTTAGAAAAGAACCACGGTAGCATTTTATCGACAAATGGAATTTTTGCTTTCGATGCAGTGGGCATCGACTTGGTTGCCAAAGAATATTCATCGTTAGCAACTACCGCTGCCGCTCAATACAAGGCCACCAACTTACTTGCTCATAGTCTTGCTGACTCAAATGTTTATGTGAGCCAAGTGATTGTAAACGGTTTCGTAGATGGAACACCTGAAGCGAAGGATAAAACCTACGCGGTACATCCAGAAACAGTTGCAGATCAGTTCTGGTACTTACACCAGCATAAACAAGAAACGGTTTCTCTGTGTGGTGAAGCCATTCAAGCTGCTTAAACTATGTCTTATGATTGAATAGAAATGACTACTTTAATCTGGCTAGTAGCAAGAATTTAATAGCTGATGAAAAGCAAATTAGGCATAGGAGAAGCGTATAAAATACGCTTCTTTATATTTGATTGAATATAAGGTCAAATACTTAGATTTATACAGTTTTTATCTATGTAAAAACTCTTTTTTTCAGCTTTTTACGTGATTTTTGACTACGAGCAACTTTAGTTTGAAATACTTGTATTAGCTGTTCTGAATTCATTTTATCTGAACTATAAATAGTATCTCAGTCCGCATAATTACAGTTGTCAAAACTTAATGTTGATCCTGCTCTAATAACTTACCTATTGCTTCACCGTATACCCATTTATTTAAAATTCCTTCGGAACTTTCTAGGCCTACAATATCGAGAAAACTTTCAAATGTTGTTGCCACTTGTTCTCGATCTTCTGTATCAAGCGTATCAGGATCGATTTGACTAATTCCATAAGCAAGGACATGTAAAAGTTCGGCCTTGGTTGGCTCATTCTTTTGTTGATAGAGAGTAATAAAAGCTTGCGCAGTATCAGCAACTTTGCGATTTAAACTTATAGCTAATGCAGGCTCTTGAACACCCGTATATAGCTGTCCATCTCCAGTAAAATGATCTTGTGTTTTAAACTGTTCTAATTGTTGAATGACAATAGAATTAGAATTTTTAATACTCATTTCGGTTTTATTCTCACTTTTTTGAGCACAAGAAACTTGTGAACTTAAGATGACCATGACTAATACTAAAATTTTTTTCATCTTTCTATTAATTTTTAATTTAAAGACAGTAAATATAAACCAATTTAACCATAAATTTCGATTACTTATAAAACTGTATGGGCCACTTTTTATTCTTTTTCTAAAGCCCATATATATTTCGTATTTAAATTACCCTTCCCATTTTCTAAAAACCAGACAGGTATTTACCCCACCAAAACCAAAGCTATTACTCATGACTGTTTTGAGTTCGGTTTCTCTGCTTGTTTGAACAATATCGAACTTTTTAGCTTCTTCGCGCAGTTCGGTAATATTAATACTCGGCGCAATAAAGTTATTTTGCAGCATTAAAATAGAATAAATAGCCTCGTGTACACCTGCTGCCCCCAAACTATGCCCAGTCATGGACTTGGTCGAACTCAGTGGCGGGACTTTTTCACTGCCAAAAGCTCTTTCTATGGCCAATAGTTCGGGAATGTCGCCTGCTGGCGTTGAAGTGCCATGCGTGTTGATATAGTCGATGGTTTCAGAGCCGTTTTGCTTGGCTTCTGCGAGTGCCAGTTTGATGCAACGAGTCGCGCCTTCACCACTCGGAGCCACCATATCGACACCATCGCTATTGGCAGCGTACCCAACCACTTCTGCCAAAATTTTTGCTCCGCGTTTTTGGGCATGGCTTAAAGACTCCAAAACCACCATGCCACCGCCGCCAGCGATTACAAAACCATCGTTATCGACAGAATATGGGCGTGAAGCCGTTTCTGGTGCATCGTTATATTTAGAACATAAGGCGCCCATTGCATCAAATATTGCCGTTTGCGACCAATGGTCTTCTTCGCCGCCACCCGCCAGCATCAGATCTTGTTTACCAGCCGCAATAAGGTGATATGCATAACCAATTGCGTCGGCTGAAGTCGCGCAGGCACTCGCGACCGATTGAGATACGCCTTTTAAGTTGAAAGCACGCGATAGGTTAGAGCTAATGGTACTAGTGAGGTAGCGTGGCGCTAAATCGGGCGATACCTCGCTTGCGCCTTTTTCTTTTAGGGTATGTAACATGTCGATGATAGACGCTGTTGAGGTGCCGCCTGTTCCCCCAATCACGCCATATTTTGAGTTGTTGGCAATGTCATTTACCTCAAGCTTGGCATGTTGTAGCGCATCGAGTGCCGAGTTGTAGGCATACATCGTGCAAACGCCCATGTGTTTTTTTAATTCTGGATCAATATTTTCAAAATTCATTTCGGCAGTAGCGCTCACGTGACTCCGAAAGTTTAGTTTTGCATAGACTTCGTTATAGCGAATGCCAGAGCGGCCTGCTTTTAAGGACTCGGTTACTGTCTCTAGTGTATTTCCAATACAAGAATTAATTCCCATACCTGTAATGACAACTCGTTCCATTCTTATCTCTATAAAAACGACAAAAATAGATCTTAACAACCAAGTTCTTTTTTGGAACTGGCAAAATATTTCTATATTTATTATTTTTCTCATCGAATATAAATAAAAAGTTAATAATAATATTTTTATTTTAAAATCTATTTAGTTTTATTATTAAATTAAAAATATTTTAAATATTAAATTGACGTATTTAAAATCACCGATTATTATCTCGTTGCTGGCCTACATTGCCAGCCGGTTTTGACAGACCGTTGATCCACCACGGATTGTAGTTCTGCTATAATTCGCTGGACCCTTGCGTCCCCCTTCTTTGCGGTAGGACGGTTGGGGGACGCCCCGTGCGTGCTGGTTCTATGGATCCCAGTCTGTCAACCCCTTTCCGTTCTACCACCCTAATTAATTCGCGGTGATTTGGTGGTAGAACTCCATAATTTTAAGGAGTTGACCATGACAATTTTTAATCTCGTTTTCTCTGTTTTTTAACTATTTTATTGATTTAAAATTTGGTTTTTTACGCCTTATTTTTTTAAATTTACAAACTAATTTTATTTTAAAATTTTAATTATTTTATTTTCCTGTATTTATAGGAGGATTAACTTTTATTTAAAAAATTATTTTAAATCTCAAAGTCATTATATTTTTATTTTAGTTATACGCATAAATAATCATGAGAATAATATGAAAATTTATAAACCGCTTTTGGCTTTAAGTTTCATTCTAGGCAGCTACGGTGTTTCGATTTACGACCCAAAGACTCATCAGGAGTTTGAAAAAATTTGCCTGTCAGGTGGGCATAGCGAGTCGAGCTGTGACTGTATTTACCAGCGACTTGAGCAAGTCTACACCCCCAAGCTGATGCAAGGTCTAGAACATGTCAGTTTGCAAAGTCCTGTTCTCCCACAGGACTTTGCCCCTACTTTTTTCAGCGTCATGCAACGTTGTGACAAAAGTAGTCTGGGCTAAGCATTGGCTTAGCTCTTTATCTCTGTGTCGCAATGGTGTTGTACTTTAAATCAGCGCAAAAAATTAAAGTCTGTTGTGGCACAGAGGCCTAAGTTGTTTGATTTGCCGATCTAGCATTTTGAAAAATCAGATTAATTTTATAACCAATCCAGTTATGCTGTGCTTACATTCAACTTTTGAACATTTATTAGAATGAACTACACATGGGATGAATTTGAGCAAAGACTTATCACATATAGAGATGTAAGGATTGATCTGGCAAGAGTTTTAGATGCGTATGAGCTTCAAATAAAAGAACTTCTTCAACAAATTCAATTGTTAGCTTATGAAGAATCTTTACCTATATTTAATCAGTTATATGAAATACAAGATCATTTAGCTACTGCCAAGTTTCGCTATGACCTCGACCTAAATGAAGCTTTAGATATATTCGTTTATCATTTCGATAGAGATGACAAAGTGCTGATAAGCCAATATTGGTACCAAAAACTCAAGCAAAACAAAGATATTCTTTGGCCTTTGCCTCAAAATGAATAGTAGCTTGTACGTATTATCCTACAAACTTTTAAGGTTTTTGCGGATTGGCGACGCCCTTCTTTTTTCCTAATATGAAGTCATACAGGAACAGGATGTTCCGGAACATAAAACAACAATAATAGGTTCATGCATCAGGATCGTGAGATACGACAGGAGTCATATCTAGTACCCAAATACGAAAAAGCCCAACAGGATGTTGGGCTTTTTTTATATCTGAATATTTATGAGTTTTTCTTTAAGTCTTCAATATAAGTGGTTGTGCTGCCATCCCAGTAACAATGTATACAACACCCCTCTTTAAAAACATGCTCACAATTTGCATATCCATAAATTATAGAAGCACATTCAGGACACAACGAAGCCATGCTAGATTTACTTTTTAAATACTGGCTTTCGCATTCATCACATTTTTCACAACCACTCAGCATGAATATATCTCGATTTAAAACAATGCTATGAGAACATAATGATAAATTAAAAAGCAATCTTGTACGTTTTATCCTACAAACTTTTAGGGATTTTGCGGATTGGCGACTCCCTGCTTTTTTCCTAATATGAAGTCATACAGGAACAGGATGTTCCGGAACATAAAACAACAATAATACGTTCAAGCACCAGGAGCGTGAGATACGACAGGAGTCATATCTAATCACCAAATACAAGAAAGCCCGACAGGATGTCGGGCTTTTTTTATGCTTATTTAAAACTGATATTTATACTCACCTATAGCGGGGTATGCGCCTGTTCTTGTTTTTTATGGCGAATCCAACGTACCACCCAAATAACTGCAATCAGCACCACTATTGCCACAAGCGCAGGCACTAACATTGCTGAAACCGAAAGTAAGATTGCACCAATCCACTCACTTGTTGCGACTACAAAATTTCCTAAACCACCTGTGGTTGCAGTTGAAACACCGCGTGCAGCGACGGTACTCATTTGCACCACACCTGCCGTACCACCACCTACAATAATCGCTGCCGCCCAACTGGCAAACTGAGACATTTCTCCACTACTGACCGCCATTGTCGCTAATGTACCCGCAATCATAGCCGCAGGAGTTGCGACTGTGTCTAAGGCATTATCGACCCACGGAATATAGTAAGCCGCGACTTCACACATCGTTGCCACACCTAAAGCCAAACACACCGATGGCAGAGCTAACCACTCAAAACCTTTCGATGGCTCAAACCATCCCATCATGGTGGCAATGCTCATGACCAGTAGCGGCACAAACACCCGAAAACCGCAGGCAGCGCTCAGGCCCACACCAATACATAAACCCAATATTGTTTCCATAATGGTTTCCTTTTCATGCCCATCAGGGGTCTTGTTATATAAGTCTTATTTTTAAACTAACAAAAAGCCCCATCGGGTGACAGGGCTTTTTGTTAAATGCGAACGCAAATATTATTTCATTCTTAACGTTTAAATTGCGTGCAGTAGCATTTCGTGCAAGGTGGTAAAGGGTCTGTGTTAATTTCTAAAAACACTCTATGTCCGCACTGAGCACAGAAATAGAAGCCTGTTCCGGGTTTTTCGCCAGCTGTTACCATGATTACATTCCTATAATCGTATATATATTAAACAGGAATATAACCCAGTTAGAGTGAATGTCAATTGTCCATTTCGCCCGATGATGATGGCATAAATGCAAAAAATGTTATTTGTACGATTTATCTTACACAGATTTAGGGATTTAGCGGATTGGCGACACCCTGCTTTTTTTCTAATATGAACTCATACAGGAACAGGATGTTCCGGAACACAAAACAACAATAATAGGTTCATGCATCAGGATCGTGAGATACGACAGGAGTCATATCTAGCAACCAAATACGAAAAAGCCCGACAGGATGTCGGGCTTTTTTTATATTAACCATATTCATATAAATAATTTTTAAAGTAGCTCAATATACTTACAAAATAATAAAAATTTTAAGTAAAGGTTGATTTATTCAACCTAAAATACTAAATATTAACTATAACTAAGATCTAAAATTTCTGCGAAATTATATAATCTATATTATTTACCTAGAATTAAAGACATAATATCTACATCTTGTTTAGAATGATGATTTTTCAAAAGATCAGACTGATATTTTAAAAAATCAATTTGTTCAACAACACCTTCGAATAACTGAGACTTCTTTATTAATTGATATGCATAAGGATCAATTCTATTTAAATTTTCCAAGTCTATATCACCATTACATCTAATATAATCAATAAGTTCTTTTTCAAAATACTCTGCATCTTTATTAGTAGTAACTTTTTTATTCAAAGAATACTCTAGATAACTTTCATTATAGAGATCACGTATAAAACTAAAAAAGTAGTTATATTTTTCAACTCCACCAGCATCAAAGACAATCATTTCCTTATCAATATCATAATTATAATATACAGAAATAGATGAGTATACTTTTTGAAAAATCAATAACTCATAATTTTCATAACTATAAAGACTAGAAATATCCATGTTAATTTTATTGATTTTTTTAATAATCCATTCTTTCTCCAATAAAGATGGATTTATATCATAAACCATACTAATAACATTATCTTGTGAACTAATATTAAATACTTTTTCAAACAAATCATATTTATTAGCACTGATTATATTTACTAAAAATTGTGCAGAAAAATACTCCTGAAAAGACCTATGAGTAAAATTAAAACCTAAACCATCTCTTTGCAATATACATACAGAATCTAGCAAATCATTTAAAAAAAATTTAGAATTTGTAGTAACCCCAGAAATATTTATAGAATTATCAAGATATTTATTTATTTCATTTTCACTAAATGAATATGAGCGACCGCTATAACTTAATATACAAAATGCTTCTAAACAACGTTTAAAGTCATCTAAAGGAAGTTGAGAAAATGATTTTCTTTTATACATACTTTTTAATGAATCATGCTTATTAAATAAAGTTAAAAAAGCCTGCTCATAAAATAAATGTATTTTATTTGGTATTTCTGCAATTTGCTCATAGGTTAGAAGCATCATTGTTAATAACAATGGATTTGAAGCAAAACTAGAGTGGGATTCATATAATTTCTTATCCAACTCCCTTAAAAATGAATTCTTAACCTGTCTATCATAATCTAATTTATGCACTAAAGTTAAGGCCTTGTTTTTATCTAATTCAAGAATACCATATTGATAAAACTCCTCCCATGAAGAAAATCTACTATCAAAACGACTGGATAATAATATTTTTACACCGTGATAGTTATTCGACAAATACAATATTTCCTTCTCTATATTTTCTCTATCTTCACTATTTACTTCATCAAAACCATCTAAAATTACTAAAACCTTACCAAGCTTAAGAGCATAATCTAATTGTTCTTTTTTAAATGATGAACTTATAGCCGTCATTGAGTTCAATATAAAGTTATATATGGATTTATCAGAAGAATTATTAAGATGTCTTAACTCAATAAAAATAGGAAAAATGCCTACAGGTTGTTCTATTAATTCTATAAAAATACTTTTACAGAAAGTAGACTTTCCACAACCTGCGCTCCCCAAAATAATTAATCTTTTATTTTTCTTTATTTCATTAATAAACTTCTTTTCATCTACAATTTTTGAGTTAATTATTAAATCGGTTCTTACATAAAAATCTTTAATATTAACAGGGACTTCCCTATATAAGAGAGTTTTAGTCTTTGAATATCTTTCATAATTTCTTTCAAGATACTCAGAGAAACATAGATCAAAGGAAACTTGAATTCTATTATGAGCGTCTTTAGTAATTTTTTTTAAGCCATTATATATTGGTAAAGTAAATTGCTTAATTACTTCAGAAATAAGAACTTTAAGTAGTTCTGTTTGCATACTAATCTCAATATAAAAAACCCCATCATCAAGATAGGGTTCTTTTGAATAACTTTCAACCAGTTATAGACTAAATATTAAGCCACTTGGCCTTCTAAAAAGTCTTGCGCAAAACGCTGTAATACACCGCCCGCTTCATATACAGAAACTTCTTCTTCTGTATCTAAACGGCAAGTCACAGGCACTTCAACAATCTCTTCTTTACCATCCGCTGTGGCACGTTCAATCACTAAAGTTAAAGTCGAACGCGGCGCAATATTACCAATCACGCTATAAAGCTCTGTACCATCTAGTTTTAAAGTCTTGCGGTTTACACCCGGTTTAAACTCAAGTGGTAACACGCCCATACCCACCAAGTTAGTACGGTGAATACGCTCAAAACCTTCTGCCACAATCGCTTCAACACCTGCAAGGCGTACACCTTTTGCAGCCCAGTCACGGCTTGAACCCTGACCGTAGTCAGCACCCGCGATAATAATTAACGGCTGCTTACGGTTCATGTAGGTTTCAATCGCTTCCCACATACGCATCACTTCGCCTTCTGGCTCTACACGCGCTTTTGAACCTTGCTTAATGGTACCGTCTGAACGAACCACCATTTCGTTATAGAGTTTCGGGTTGGCAAATGTTGCACGTTGTGCAGTCAAATGGTCACCACGGTGCGTTGCGTATGAGTTGAAATCTTCTTCTGGTACGCCCATTTTGTGAAGATATTCACCCGCAGCCGAGTCCATCAAAATCGCGTTTGAAGGCGACAAGTGGTCGGTGGTGATGTTGTCACCCAAAATCGCAAGCGGACGCATGTTCGCTAAAGTACGTGGTGCAGCTAACGCCCCTTCCCAATATGGAGGACGGCGGATGTAAGTACTTTGTGGACGCCAGTCGTAAAGTGGACTCTTCGCTTGTTCAACTTCGCCTAAATCAAACATCGGAATGTAGACTTTACGGAACTGTTCAGGCTTCACAGCTTCTTTAACTAAGGCATCAATTTCAGCATCAGATGGCCAAATGTCTTTCAGGTAAATCGGGTTACCTTCTTTGTCATGACCTAACGCATCTTTTTCGATGTCAAAACGAATCGTACCTGCAATTGCATACGCCACAACAAGCGGTGGAGATGCTAGGAATGCTTGTTTTGCATATGGATGGATACGACCATCGAAGTTACGGTTACCAGAGAGTACTGCTGTTGCGTACAAGTCACGGTCAATAATTTCTTGTTGAATGACTGGATCTAACGCACCAGACATACCGTTACACGTTGTACAAGCATAAGCCACAATACCAAAACCAAGTTGCTCTAAGTCTTTTAGAACACCTGCTTCTTCAAGGTAAAGTGCAGCTGCTTTTGAACCTGGTGCAAATGAGGTTTTCACCCACGGTTTACGTGTTAGGCCAAGTTCATTTGCTTTACGTGCCAACAAGCCTGCCGCCACGGTGTTACGTGGGTTAGAAGTATTGGTACATGAAGTAATTGCAGCAATAATGATTGCGCCATCTGGCATTAAGCCGTCAGAACGGTTTTCAACTACACCTGCAATGCCTTTTTCTTTTAGATCGCTGGTTGAAACACGTGCATGCGGGTTTGATGGACCAGCAATGTTACGTGTAACTGTCGATAGGTCAAAACGAAGTACACGTGGGTACTCTGCTTTGGTCATATCAGATGCCCAAAGGCCGATTTCTTTTGCGTACTGTTCAACCAATGCCACTTGAGCATCTTCACGGCCTGTGAGGCGTAAGTAGTCGATTGTGTTTTGGTCGATGTAGAACATTGCAGCCGTAGCGCCATATTCTGGTGTCATGTTCGAAATGGTTGCACGGTCGCCCACAGACATGCTGTCAGCACCTTCACCAAAGAACTCAAGGTAAGCACCGACTACGCGCTCTTTACGCAAGAACTCAGTTAAAGCAAGTACGATATCTGTTGCAGTAATGCCTGCTTGACGCTGACCTACAAACTCAACACCAATAATGTCTGGCAGACGCATCCAAGATGCACGGCCTAACATTACGTTTTCAGCTTCTAAGCCACCGACACCCACAGAAATTACGCCCAAAGCGTCTGTATGTGGTGTGTGTGAGTCTGTACCGACACATGTGTCTGGGAATGCTACACCATCACGCGCCTGAATCACTGGAGACATTTTCTCTAGGTTAATCTGGTGCATAATGCCGTTCCCCGCAGGGATCACATCGACATTTTTAAATGCTGTTTTAGTCCACTCAATAAAGTGGAAACGGTCTTCATTACGACGGTCTTCAACAGCACGGTTTTTTGCAAAAGCGTCTGGGTCAGCGCCACCGTATTCCACTGCTAAAGAGTGATCGACAATCAGCTGAGTCGGCACAACTGGGTTAACTTTAGATGGGTCGCCACCTTTGTCAGCAATCGCATCACGCAAACCTGCAAGGTCAACCAATGCAGTTTGACCCAAAATGTCATGACACACCACGCGCGCAGGATACCAAGGAAAGTCCAAGTCCTGACGGCGCTCAATCAGCTGCGTTAAATAGGCAGTTAAGTTCTCGGCATCGGCACGGCGTACCAATTGCTCTGCGAGTACTTTAGAGGTGTAAGGCAGTTTTTCGTATGCGCCTGGCTGAATATCTTCAACGGCTTGACGCACGTCGTAATATTCAAGCTGGGTGCCTGCCAGCGGTTTACGGTATTTTGTGTTCATTAACCACGCTCCGCCAATGGTTTGAATTTGAGGTTTTCAGGGCCTGTGTAGTTCGCGCTTGGACGAATGATTTTGCCGTCTTGGCGTTGTTCAATCACGTGCGCTGACCAACCTGCTGTACGTGCGATCACGAACAATGGTGTGAACATAGCAGTTGGAACACCCATTAAGTGATAGCTCACCGCACTAAACCAATCGAGGTTCGGGAACATGTTTTTCACTTCTTTCATCACTGCTTCTAAACGCTCAGCGATGAGGTACATTTTGGTGTTCTCTTGTGCTTGTGCCAAGTCATGCGCAACTTTCTTGATGACTTCGTTACGTGGGTCAGAAACTGTATATACAGGGTGACCAAAACCAATCACAACTTCTTTATTTTCAACACGTTTACGGATGTCAGCTTCTGCTTCGTCTGCGTTGTCGTAACGTTGTTGAATCACGAATGCAACTTCGTTCGCACCACCGTGCTTAGGTCCACGAAGTGCACCAATACCGCCCGTAATTGCCGAGTACATGTCTGAACCTGTACCTGCAACCACACGTGAAGTAAATGTAGATGCGTTGAACTCGTGCTCAGCATACAAAATAAGAGATGTATGCATCGCTTGAATCCATTCTTCAGATGGTTTTTCGCCATGAAGTAAGTGTAAAAAATGCGCTGCAATTGAGTCGTCATCTGTTTCAACTTCAATACGACGACCGTTGTTGCTGAAGTGGTACCAATAAAGCAACATTGAGCCTAGGCTTGCCATTAATTTATCAGCAATATCTTTTGCGCCCGCTTCGTTATGGTCTTCGTGTTCTGGTGTTAAACAACCTAGAACTGATACACCTGTACGCATCACGTCCATTGGGTGTGCAGATGGAGGAAGTTGTTCAAGAGCAGTTTTAAGTGCTGCTGGTAAGCCACGAAGTGCTTTTAATTTTGCTTTATACGCTTTGAGTTCAGCTTTGTTTGGTAATTTGCCATGTACGAGCAAGTGAGCAACTTCTTCAAACTGGCTACCCGCTGCAAGGTCAAGAATGTCATAGCCACGATAGTGCAAGTCGTTACCGCTACGTCCTACGGTACAAAGTGCTGTGTTGCCTGCAACTTGTCCACTAAGTGCAACTGATTTTTTTGGTTTGAAGCCTGTTGTTGTTTCATTTGAGCTCATAAGATTTTCCTTTCCTATCTATTTAAATTATTTGGGAAACACGGCATATGTACCGTGTTTTACTTCTTATTTCTTTTTAGCAAATGCGTTGTCCAAGTAGTCTTCAAACGCATAGTAGTTAATGCGTTCATATAACTCTTTACGCGTTTGCATAATATCAACCACGTTCTTTTGCGTACCTTCTTTACGTAAGGTTTCATACACAGTTTCGGCTGCTTTGTTCATGGCACGGAAAGCAGAAAGCGGATAAAGCGCAAGGCTTACATCGGCAGATGCCAATTCTTCAGTAGTAAATAGTGGCGTAGAACCAAACTCTGTGATGTTTGCCAAAATCGGTGCACCAGTCTTCTGAGCAAATTGCTTGTACATATCAAGCTCGGTAATTGCTTCAGGGAACAACATGTCTGCACCCGCTTCAATGTAGGCACCCGCACGGTCAATTGCAGCTTGTAAGCCATCTACTGCCAATGCATCGGTACGTGCCATAATCACGAAGCTGTCATCACCACGCGCATCGACCGCTGCTTTAATACGGTCAACCATTTCTTCTTGAGTCACAATGGCTTTGTTCGGACGGTGTCCACAACGTTTTGCGCCCACTTGGTCTTCAATGTGCATTGCCGCAGCACCAAACTTGATCAGTGCTTTTGTAGTACGGGCAATGTTAAATGCAGAAGCACCAAAACCTGTGTCGGCATCGACCAATAATGGAAGATCACATACATCGGTAATACGGCGTACGTCTGTCAACACATCATCAAGGTTACTAATTCCCAAATCAGGTAAGCCTAAAGAACCAGCGGCTACACCACCACCTGATAAGTAAATCGCTTTATAACCTGCACGTTTTGCCAAAAGTGCATGATTGGCGTTAATGGTTCCAACCACTTGTAATGGCTTTTCTTGGGCTACTGCATCGCGAAATAGCTGACCTGCGGATTGTTTAGCCATTGTTATGTTCTCCTTGTGCTTGTAGCAGTGTTTGCTCAATAATTTTGTAAGAAGCATTGATATGTCGATGCATGAGCAGCTCGGCAAGTTCACCATCGCCTTCTGCAATTGCATCTAAAATACGGATATGTTCGTCCCAAGCTTTGCTCGGTCGATCGGGTGTGTTCGAAAACTGAATTCGGTACATACGGATGAGGTGATAAAGCTCATCACATAGCATTTTTTCTAGGGTTTTATTGCCACTACTTTTGATAATGCAGTAGTGAAAATCGTCCTGCCCTTCTTGCAAGTAATATCCTTTACCTGCTTTAAAGTTTTCATCTTCGGCATGCATACGCAAAACATCACGTAATGCCAAAATCTGCTTTTTATCAATATGCTGAGCAGCAAGTTTGCAAGCCAAACCTTCTAAAGACGCACGAATCTGGTAAAGCTCTTTAAACTGTTGCAGTGAGAGCGAAACCACGCGCGCGCCCACATGTGCAGTACGCTCAACCAAACGTTGCCCTTCAAGGCGATGAATCGCTTCACGCAAAGGCCCACGGCTAATGCCATAAGTCCGTGCCAGTTCAGGCTCAGAAATTTTGCTACCTGCTGGAATTTGACCCAAAACAATCGCCGTCTGTATTTGTTTAAATACATTCTCGGTCAGTGTTCTTCCCTGACTTTGTAATGGCTCTGGTGCGAAGGTCAAATCTTGCATATTGTCGACAATTTTTAATCAATTATGGCTTTTATAGCGGTATGAATGAAAAAAATCAAGGTGATTGTTGACACTTTATAGAACGCATCAGGTCAATTTTTATCGTTTGACTTGTCATTTCACCTTATATTTAAACCATTAAACCAACTGCAATTTAATATATATAAAACAATGATTTAGCTTAAATTTATCTATAGTTTTATGACTCTTTCTTAGTTACTTTTTAGTCATTAAACTTTTGTTTCAAACTTTAGTCTACAACCAATGTATTACAGCAAGATTGTAGACAATCTGCTTGAATGAAAGCATGAGTTATAAATTAGTATCTATTTACCGTAATTTCTTTTAAAACTTTTTATTATTTTCAGCCAGAAAATATCGATATTAGTGAAATTATCAGGTGCTTCACGGTAGCTTTATTGATACATTATTGAACATCGACATAGTTGTGGCGTATTTTTCGAGACAGAAAAAACCCAGCACTATGCATATTGTTGAATGAAAGGACTTTTTTGATGTTTCAACATATCCCCCCATACGCAGGCGATCCAATTCTCTCTTTAATGGAACAGTTCAATGCTGATACTCGTTCTGAAAAAGTAAACTTGAGTATTGGTCTTTATTATAACGAAGACAGTATTGTTCCTCAGTTAGAGACCATTATTGAAGCGCAAAAGCGTATCGAGCCTAAAAACGGTAAAACCAAACTTTATTTGCCAATGGAAGGCTTCAAACCTTACCGTGAAGCAATTCAAGCACTTTTATTTGGTGCAAACAGCCCAGCAGTTAAAGCTGGCCGTGCTGTAACCATCCAAACACTTGGTGGTTCAGGTGCATTGAAAGTTGGTGCGGATTTCTTAAAAACTTATTTCCCAAATTCTGACGTTTGGGTAAGCCAACCAACTTGGGACAACCACGTTGCGATTTTCAATGGTGCTGGTATCAAAACTCATTTCTACCCATATTTCGACAACGAAACACGTGGTGTAGATTTTGACGGTATGCTTTCTACACTTAAAACTTTGCCTGAGCAAAGCATTGTGTTGTTGCACCCATGCTGCCACAACCCAACGGGTGCTGACTTAAACCCAGCACAGTGGGATCAAGTGATTGCAGTATTAAAAGACCGTAACCTTATTCCATTCCTAGACATCGCTTACCAAGGTTTTGGTGACGGTATGGAAGAAGATGCGTATGCAATCCGTGCTTTAGACCAAGCGGGTCTAAACTTCATTGTGAGCAACTCGTTCTCTAAAATCTTCTCTTTATATGGCGAGCGCGTTGGCGGCTTAACTTTCGTATGTGACGATGCAGAAGCTGCTCAGTGCACATTCGGTCAGTTAAAAGCGACTGTACGTCGTATTTACTCTAGCCCTCCTACAACAGGTGCTTGGTTAGTTGATGAAGTGTTAAATGACGCTGAACTTAACCAACAATGGCAAGGTGAAGTGAAAGAGATGCGTGAGCGTATTATTAAAATGCGTAGCATCTTGAAAGACGAACTCACTAAAGCATTACCAGACCGTGACTTTAGCTACCTTGTAAACCAAAAAGGTATGTTCAGTTACACAGGTTTAACTGCTGAACAAGTGGATATCTTGCGTGAAGAATATGCAATCTACTTAGTACGTAGTGGTCGTATTTGTGTTGCTGGTTTAAACATGAACAATGTTTATACTGTTGCTAAAGCAGTTGCAGAAGTGCTTGCTAAATCAACAGAAGCGGCATAATACATCTATTAAAAAAAGGCGCTTTGGCGCCTTTTTTTATGTCTCGATATTAAGATTTAGCTTTGCCCCAATATTTCAGTTTTGAGGTATGACCAATACCCACATTAAAACTGTTGCTTGGATCGAGTTTTTGATAGAAATTTGCTAAGGCAGGCTTGGCAATGTAGAGATGCCCGACATTATGCTCTGCTGGATATTCAGCACGGCGTGCATCGAGCAACTTCCACATTTGATGTTCCACTTCTAAAGGGTCATGGCCCTTTTTCAGAATATAATCTTGATGGAAAACATGACAAAAGAAATGCCCATAATAGAGTTTATGGATGATTTTATTTTCCATCTCGGCTGGTAGTTGCTCTACCCACTCGCGGTCATTACGACGTAACGCAATATCAAGCGCCACAATATCTTCAACTTCACTACGGTGTGTATCACGATAACGAATTGCAGCCCCTGCAATCGCAAAACGGTGTAAGAATGCCTTTCGTCCTTCTTCTTCGCTACATACGAAATAGTGACCTGACTGATGCACTGCAAAATATTCTTTTAGAAACTGCTCGGTCTGAGCTTTTGAATTATTTTCAACACGTAGCACTAAATGATGCTCGTAACGGTCTCGATATTCGGTCATACGCTTAGGCAAATGACTCGGTAAAAAGAAGGTAATCGCCTGTAAAATATGATCTGTTAAGCCTTTAATTTTAAATCGTTCTAAGAAACCATCGATTTTATCTTTCATCGCAAAAGCTTTGGGAACATTGGCTGTGCCAAATTTTTCAATAAATAAGAACGTATCTTTTCCGTACTTTTCACCAATTAAGTAGGCATCTCGGTGAATATATTCGCCAGCGATTGGTAGGCTTGGCAGTGAGGTCAGTAAGTAACGGCGAATCGCTGTTAAATCATCGGCATCATTCGTACCGATATAAAAGACATTACTCTCTACTTTTTCATAAGTATCAAGGCGTACAGCAAACACACAGACTTTACCTGCCGAACCCGATGCTTCAAACAAACGTGACGGATCTGCATTAAAACGAGCAGGCGTATCTTCATCAACTTGAGTCACATCGTGTGCATAGCGATGGTCCGATGCCTGCTTTTCATTGTCATCTAAAATATCTACGGCTTGATATTTCTGCTTCTCTAAACGAGTCAAAATTTCTTCAGGAGTCGAACCTAAATTTACGCCTAAATGGTTCACCAGTTCTAATTGACCAGCAGCATTCACCTGAGCATATAACGCCAGTTCAGTATACGCAGGACCGCGGCGTACCAAGGCACCGCCCGAGTTATTACACACACCGCCGAGTACCGATGCACCAATACAAGATGAACCAATTACTGAATGTGGCTCGCGATCATAGCCTTTTAAAATTTGCTCTAAATTATCTAAGGTCGCACCCGGTAAACAAATCACTTGCTTACCGTCATGAATGACTTGAATGCCCTTTAATCTACGCGTACTCATGACTAAAACAGGACGGTCATAGTCATCACCATATGGGGTTGAACCACCAGTGAGTCCCGTATTTGCCGCCTGCATAATCACAATACAGTCTGCCTCAATTGCAGCTTGGAGCACCTGCCATTGCTCTAGTAATGTGCCCGGTACCACCACAGCAAGCACTTTCCCCTCACCAAAACGACGACCTTGGCGGTATTGACGTGTGCTTTGATCATCGGTCAAAACATGCGAACGCCCTACAATATTTTGTAAGCGTTCGATCACTGCTTGAGGGGAAAATGTTTGCATGATGGTTTCCTTTTGGTCATCCATACCACATAGTTTTTTTAAATTTAGAGCAACACGACGTAGTCTTACAGGGAAACTTCGATGTAAGCAGCTCATTCTGTTACTTTGGTTTTGTCCTGAGTGGCGGCTAAAGCTACGCAAGATCAAAACCATTTCAATTAGCACTAGCAGCTAATCTCTAGGTGTTAGATTTAATTAAAATTGGCTACGCGTTGGCGGCAGGGATGCCGCCTGTTGAGCAACCGTACAAGGAAGTACTGTTTGCTCAACAAAAGGTTTTTGGTTACTTTTGACCTTTCAAAAGTGACAAATGCCTATACGTAAAACATTAGCAAATCACCAAATTCTGAGGCTGTGCTTACTGCTTCACTTACTGTTTCTTAAAGACCTTGTTTAATCGCCTGTACTAAACAATCCGCATTAATATCCGAAATCGACTTAGCACCTGTGAGCGTCATAGCAACACGCATTTCTTTATCAATCAAATCAAGTAAGTTCGACACACCTTGTCCACCTGCTGCTGCCAAGGCATATACAAACGCACGGCCAAGTAATACTGTATCGGCACCGAGTGCCAACATACGCACTACGTCTAGGCCATTACGAATGCCTGAGTCAGCCAAAATCGCCAAATCACCTTTCACTGCATCGGCAATTGCAGGTAATGCACGAGCAGACGACATCACGCCATCTAACTGACGACCACCATGGTTCGATACCACAATTCCATCTGCACCAAAACGCACGGCATCTTTGGCATCTTCAGGGTCTAAAATACCTTTAATCACCATTGGACCATCCCAAAACTCACGGATCCACTCAAGATCTTTCCATGAAATTGATGGGTCAAAGTTCGAGCCTAACCAGCCAATATAGTCTTCAAGCCCAGTCGGTTTGCCTAAATATTTAGAAATATTACCCAAGTCGTGCGGACGACCCATTAAGCCGACATTCCACGACCAATGTGGATGGAACATAGACTGCATATAACGACGCATTGCAGCATTTGGCCCACTCATACCCGAATGTGCATCACGGTAACGTGCACCCGGCACAGGCATATCTACGGTAAACACCAGTGTTGAGCAGCCTGCTGCTTTTGCACGTTCCAAGGCATTCCGCATAAAACCACGGTCACGTAATACATAAAGCTGGAACCACATCGGGCGGTTAATTGCAGGTGAAACTTCTTCAATCGGACATACCGAAACCGTTGAAAGCGTAAATGGAATACCCTTTTTGTCGGCTGCCATCGCTGCCTGCACTTCACCACGGCGCGCATACATGCCTGTTAAACCCACAGGAGCTAATGCAACCGGCATCGACAAGGTTTCGTTAAACAGTTTTGTCTCTAAACTTAACGCTGACATGTCATTCAATACACGTTGACGCAATGCAATTTCTGACAAATCTTGTACGTTACGCTTTAAGGTATATTCCGAATACGCTCCACCATCGATGTAATGAAATAAAAATGGAGGTAAGCGACGTTGTGCCGCAGCACGGTAATCATTGCCAGAAGAAATAATCATTTTGAATCAACTCTATTTAAACGGTTCGCACGTTTCTGACGAGCTTCGTCTTCATTCAGAGAACGTACATGATTAATCACAAATTCAATATGACCGCAAACAGCTTGGCGTGCGGCCTCGGGATCTTTACGATCAATAGCATCCATCACCTGAAAATGCTGCTCGCTGAGCAAGTCACCATTGATGGGGTCGTTATAAACTTTTTTACGTCCCAACAAGACGTTGTATTGCAACAAATCAAATAGGCTACGCATCATTTGAATCAGCACCACATTGTGAGATGCTTCAGCAATTGCTAAGTGGAATTCAGCATCAGCCACAGCAGCCTGTGCTGAGTCACCCGCATTTTGGTGGCGACTAATTTCATTAAAATAATGATGAATTTTGGCGCGATCTTCAGGCGTTGAGCGCAATGCGGCATACCATGCCGTGCCACCTTCAAGTAATAACCGCGCCTCTTGCACATCAAAACGGTACAGCGGATCTTCTTCAATCAAGTTACTAATTGGGTTCACAATCAATTGCTGTGGCCACTGTTCAGGTAACTGCTGAATATAAGTCCCATCTCCACGGCGGCTACTGAGTACCCCTTGACTATTGAGCTGTTGAATCGCTTCACGCAAAGACGGACGAGAAACCCCTAAGCTAGTTGCAAGCTGGCGTTCGGCAGGCAAACGGTCACCTTTTTTCATGTGCCGCTCTTCAATTAATGCCTGCAATTTCATGACCACTTGATCGGAGATTCTCATCGCGTTTCCTTCACTGGAGTTATGGAATCATCCACGGAACCAGATAAGCCTGAACCGTAATAATGATGCCAACAAAGACAGTGAATATGATGCTATGTTTTACCGTGAAACGGAACAAGTCAGATTCTTTTCCAACTAAGCCTACTGCTGCACACGCAATCGCAATTGATTGTGGAGAAATCATCTTACCTGTCACACCACCACTGGTATTGGCAGCCACAAGCAACACTTCCGGAATACCAATTTGCTGCGCTGTAGTCGCCTGTAATGCCGAGAACAAAGCATTTGAAGATGTATCTGAACCCGTAAGGAACACACCAAGCCAACCCAAAAATGGCGAGAAGAAAGTAAACGCATGACCCGTATGCGATAGAGCCAAGGCTAAAGTTGCAGATAAACCTGAATAATTCGCAATAAAAGCAAACGCCAGCACCATACCAATCGAGTAAATCGGTGTTTTCAACTCATTGAGCGTTTCACCAAAAGTCGTTACTGCTTCACTTGCTTTCATTTTCAAGAAAATAGCAGTGATGATTGCAGCAATAAAAATTGCCGTACCTGTTGCAGAGAACCAGTCAAACTTATAAATCGCTTCGTATGGCTTCATCTCTGCCACAATTGGCGGCATTTTCTCGACCAATTTATGCAAATACGGCACTTCAAGTTTAAAAATCCAGTGCTCAAGAGCACCATCTTTTGCAAATAATGCTTTAAATGGCTTAATGCTCCAGATCGTCACCATGACCGTTAAAATAGCAAATGGAGACCACGCCTTAGCAATTTTCCCAATACTGTAACGTTGAACCGTAGTAGGTTGCTGAGTCAAAGTTTGACCAGCTTCAGGTTCAAAACGGAAAATATGTTTTGGTTGCCAAACGCGGAACAGCAAAGTTAAGCTCAACAATGACGCAATTGCAGCGGTAATGTCTGGTAATTCAGGGCCAATAAAGTTAGATGTAAGATATTGGGCAATCGCAAAAGAACCGCCACCAACGACCACCGCAGGCCAAGTTTCCTTAACACCACGCCAACCATCCATAATCGCCATAATCCAGAACAGCACAATCAGCGTTAAAAACGGCAACTGACGCCCAACCATCTGGCTAATTTCCATAGTGTCTACGCCTGACACCTGCCCCGCCACAATAATTGGAATACCCATCGCACCAAATGCAACTGGTGCTGTATTTACAATTAAACATAAACCAGCTGCGTAAAGAGGTTTAAAGCCTAAACCTACAAGGAGTGCAGCCGTAATTGCGACAGGAGCACCAAAACCCGCAGCCCCTTCTAAGAAAGTACCAAATGCAAAACCAACGAGTAACATTTGCAGACGTTGGTCTTCGGTAATTGACAAAATGCTTGAGCGGATAACTTCAAACTGACCTGTTTTTACCGAAATCTTGTATAGAAAAACTGCCCCAATAATGATCCATGAAATTGGCCATAGACCATAGAAGAAACCATAAATAATTGACGCAAAGGCCATTTGACCCGGCATTTGATAGAAAAAGAGAGCAATCAATAATGCAATAATGACTGTGCCCGTACCCGCGATACTGCCTTTTAAACGAAAAACAGCCAACGCCAAAAAGAAGAAAATAATCGGGATTAATGCAACCGCGCTGGACAGCCAAATATTATTTAAAGGGTCATAAAGTTGTTGCCACATATTGAGCATTGTCATCTCCTTGAAATGCCGGGGCGAATTTTTGTACCTTAAAAGTTTAAACATTTAGCACAATTGGTATTACCAATTTAAATTTAAGTGCAAATGTTGTTCCTTAAACCACAGATCGCATCATAAACACAGATATTGGTAAGATCAATCATTAAATTAACATCACAATTGGTATGACCAATATAACTAAGAAAAATAAAGCTATTTCTAATTTATAAATTTATTTATTAGACTAAAGTCGTAAAAATCTTTCTTATAAATTTAGATATGAACTACCGAAATGAAGTGAAAAATTTGAATATAAAAACTATAAATATAATCATTTATTGATAAATGTATAATGTACACACAACTCAAACCACATGTATTGAATTGAATAATGACTACTTTAACTTGTTTTAAAGCCTATGATATCCGAGGCAAACTCGGCACCGAATTGAATGAAGAAATTGCCTATAAAATTGGCCGCGCATACGGACAAATCTATAAACCAAAAACCGTGGTTGTAGGTTGTGATATTCGTCTAAGCAGTGAGTCTTTAAAACAGGCGACCATCCGCGGTTTAAACGATGCGGGTGTCAATGTGCTTGATTTGGGCATGACAGGTACTGAAGAAGTTTACTTCGCCGCTTTCCATTTAGATGTGCAAGGTGGTATCGAAGTTACTGCGAGTCATAATCCAATGGACTATAACGGTATGAAATTGGTTCGAGAAAATGCTCGTCCAATTAGTGCAGATACTGGTTTAAAAGAAATTCAGGCTTTAGCAGAAACCAATAACTTTGAAGAAGTTAGCCAAAAAGGCACAACTCAAAGTTATAACATTTTGCCTGAGTTCGTTGATCACTTAATTACCTATATTGAACCTGCAAAAATCCGCCCACTTAAGTTAGTGGTAAACTCGGGTAATGGTGCAGCTGGTCACGTGATTGATGCAATCGAAGAAAAATTTAAAGCGCTTAATGTACCGGTTGAATTTATTAAAATTCACCATGAAGCAGATGGTACTTTCCCAAATGGGATTCCTAACCCAATTTTAATTGAAAACCGTGACAGTACCCGAAATGCTGTTCTTGAGCATAACGCAGATATGGGTATTGCATGGGACGGTGACTTTGACCGCTGTTTCTTATTTGATGAAAAGGGACAGTTCATTGAGGGCTACTATATTGTTGGTCTATTGGCTCAAGCTTTCTTGATTAAACAAGCAGGCGAGAAAATTGTGCATGACCCACGTTTAGTGTGGAACACATTTGATATTGTAGATGAATACAAAGGTGTTGCTGTACAGTCAAAATCTGGTCACGCGTTCATTAAAGACGTTATGCGTGAACATAATGCTGTATATGGCGGTGAAATGAGTGCCCATCACTATTTCCGTGACTTTGCTTACTGCGACAGCGGCATGATTCCATGGTTACTTACAGTTGCCCTACTTTCTGAAACAGGACAATCACTTTCAACCCTCGTTGAAAATATGATTACCAAGTTTCCTTGTAGTGGTGAAATCAACTTTAAAGTAGCTGATACACAAATCACTATTCAAAAGATTTTCGACTTCTATGCCGAGCAAAATCCAGAAATTGACCGTACCGATGGTGTAAGCCTCGACTTTGGTGCATGGCGTTTTAATGTACGTGCTTCAAACACCGAGCCTTTACTACGTCTTAATATTGAAAGCCGTGCAGATCGCCAAGCTCAACCAATGCAGCATTATGTAGACGAGTTGACTGGGTTAATTCAGAGCTAATCAAAAAAGAAAAAAGGAGCGAATTGCTCCTTTTTTCTTGTTATTTAGTTATAACCATTAGGATTTTGCTTCTGCCAATTCCAGCTATCAGCAAGCATATCTTCTAAACCATATTGAGGCCGCCAACCCAGCTCAGCAATTTCACGGCTATTGTCTGCAAAAGATGTGGCTACATCTCCAGATCTACGCGCGGCAAACTCAAATGCTACAGGTACACCATTAACTTTTTCAAATGTATTCTTAACTTGTAATACAGATGAACCATTGCCCGTACCGATATTCCATGCACGACAGCCCTTCGACTGCAAACGGTTATTTAGAGCACATAAATGTGCACTCGCTAAATCCACCACATGGATATAGTCACGCACACCTGTACCATCCATAGTTTCGTAGTCATTACCATAAATGGATAGTTTCTCACGACGCCCAACGGTAACTTGTGTTACATACGACATTCAATTATTTGGAATTCCTTGAGGGTCTTCACCAATACGTCCGCTCTTATGTGCACCTACTGGGTTAAAATAACGAAGTAATGCGATTGACCACTCTGAGTTAGAAACCGACAACTTTTGTAATAATTGCTCAACACATGTATATAAACCAATATATCCTACGTCCCATGACTAAAATCTTAGCCATCTACTTTTCCTAATAATATTTTAATTAATCCACGTGTTGAAGCATCAAGTGTTGAAAGGTCATTTTGAATACCGTTTAAAATCGGAAGTAACTGATCAGCAATTTGTTTACCTTTCTCAACTCCCCATTGATCAAATGGATTAATATTCCAAATCACTGACTGCACAAAAACTTTATGTTCGTATAAAGCAATCAATATTCCTAAATTATACGGATTAAGTTCTTTTAATAATAAGGTAGAACTTGGCTGATTACCCTCATATTGCTTATAAATTGGTAAATTCTCCAATTCAGTCAGGTCTAAAGCATCATTCCCAAAGCCTAATAAGCGTGATTGCGCCAAGCAATTAGAGAGAGCAAGATGATGTTGCTCAATCAAAGCTTCGGCATTTTCAGCATAGGTAAAGTGATCTGCATTATAACGTTGGATCGGTGCTATAAAATCACAGCTGACTGCTTGGGAGCCTTGATGTAGCAATTGATAGAATGCATGTTGGGCATTTGGGCCGACTTCCCCCCATACAATTGGGCAAGTATCTAATTCGACTTTTTGACCATTACGTTGTACCGATTTACCGTTAGATTCCATTTCGAGTTGTTGTAAATAGGCTGCAAAATATTTTAAACGCCCATCATAAGGTAAGACTGCATGGGTCTGAATATTTAAGAAATTATTATTCCAAATTCCTAAGAGTGCCATCAAAACTGGAATATTTTGATCAAAACTCGTATTTTGAAAATGCTCATCGACGGCGTGTGCTCCTGCTAAAAATTGCTTAAACCCCTCAATACCAATCGTCAAAGCAATAGGTAAACCAATACAAGACCATAGTGAATAGCGGCCACCTACCCAATCCCACAGCAATAATTGATTTTCAGGCGCAATACCCCATTCAGACATTTTGTCAGCTTTTGTGGACACACCAATAAAATGGCTTTTTGATACGCGGGCGTGTTTCCCTAACGTTTTTTCTAACCACTGACGCACTGTTTGGGCATTGGATAAAGTATCAATCGTTCCAAAAGATTTTGAAGAAATAATAAATAAGGTTGTTTCCGGACGTAGTTGATGAAGTAATTCTGATAACTGACTGCCATCCATAGTTGATACAAAATGAACATTGAGTGGCTTGGCTGTTTTTACTTTAAAATCAGACAAAGCATGAGTCACCATTTGAGGTCCTAAATCAGATCCCCCCACTCCAATATTGACAACATCTTGAATGACTTCGCCAGTAGCACCACGATATTGTCCAGCATGGATTTTTTCCACCAAGGCATACATACGTTCTAACTGGCTATGAACTTGTTCTGTTAAATCTGGAAACTTTGAATAATCAGCTGGTAAACGCAATGCCCAGTGCATTGCCTCACGTTGTTCTGTACAGTTAATTTTATCTTGTGAAAAAAGACGATTAAGCCATCCGGTTAAATTTTTACTCTTCGCAAGAGCTACTAGGTGTCCCAGAATATCTTTGGTTACGCGGTGCTTACTATAATCGAAGAATAACTGATCAAATTTTACAGAATAATTTTGAAATCGATCTGGTTCTAAAGCAAATAACTCTTTGATATGTAATTTTGAGTTTTCTTCAGCTAAAGTTCGAAGATGAGCTAGAGGCGAGACTAATTCCTTTGGAAATTGTTCAATTGATTTACTCATAAGCGACCTACTCCTTCATAAGCAAAACCTCTGGCTTTGACATATGCTGGATCATAAATATTACGACCATCTAAAATTAAAGGATGTTTCATTAATTGTTGTAGTTGCTTAAAGTCAGGACTCCAATATTGCTTCCATGCCGTGACTAGACACAATGCATGAGCACCTTGCACCGCTTCATATTGATTAGTGCATAAAATTAAATCTTCACGAGCCCCATAAGTTGCAGCTATTTCATCTAAAGCCTGAGGATCATGTAAACGTACTATTACACCTTGTGCCCATAGCGCAGCTAATAAAATATGAATCGGTGAATTATGTATATTTGAGGTATTCTCTTTAAAAGAAGCTCCCCAAATCGCAACCGTTTTACCATTTAGACTACAGTGATAATAATTCCATAACTTACGGAATAAAATCTCTTTCTGCTGCTCGTTAATCGCCCAAACCTGTTCTAAGAGACGGCTTTTTGTTCCCGTTTCAGATACGGTACTCGAAAGGGTTAAAATATCATGCGAAAAATTCTCACCACCAAATCCCACACCCGGCGATAAATAAGCAGCACCAATACGCGTATCAGCAGCAATACCATGTTTTACATTGGCGATATCAATACCTAACTTTTCAGCAACCATTGCTAAGTCATTCATATAACTAATGCGGGTAGCCAACATGCCCGAGATACTAAGTTTGGTAAACTCCGCATCTAAAATGGGCATAAATAAATATTGATAACTAAATTGGAAAAAAGGGCGCAATAATTCTTGCATGGTTTCACTTGCATCCCTAGATTCAACACCAACAATCACATGTTTTACATTCAAAACACTATTAATTGCATTCCCCTCCTGAATTACATCAGGAAAGTAAACCCATTCATCTTTTGGTAAATGTTGTTTAAGTTTTTCTGTACCATGTAACCCAAAGGTCGAGCCATTAATCATTAATCGAGGATGAACAATAGGTCGCTCGCTTAACTTCTCAACTGTTTTTAAAGCAAGCTCAATTTGTGTTGGACTAAAACAAAATAAATAAACTTCAATATCTAAAGGAATCTCAGAAAAAGCACTTTCTTTTAAAAACCCTGCCTTTCTTTGTTTATTTAAATAATTATTTACTTCTTGATCTTGATAAGAAAGGATAGAAATATCTTCTTCACAACTTACACAGGTACACCAATAAATTTGATTACCATATTCAGCCAATAATGCCGCCATAACACCGGCATGTAACGTTGTTCCAAATACTGCGATTTTCATTGCACACCTGATTTTATAAATTTCTATTCTTTTTACAGCAAAAGAATATACTGCTCTGCTACCATATTCAGCAGTTTTTACAAATACTTAAGCAGAGCTACAAAACTTTATAGTTTAAGTTCTTGAATCAAATGTTTAAATTCCAATCCCAATTTAGGATGTGTAACGCCATAATGTAGTACAGCTTTCAAATAACCAAGTTTACTGCCACAGTCAAAAGTTTGACCTTGCATACGATATGCTTCAACTGTATCTGTTCTTTGAAGCATCGCAATAGCATCAGTTAATTGAATTTCATTGCCAGCACCTTTCGGTGTATTTTCTAAAAGCTGCATAATTTTAGCTGGCAAAATATAACGTCCGACTACAGATAAATTAGAAGGTGCAGAGCCGACAGCAGGCTTTTCGACAATACCCTGCATGACAATACTTTCACCTTCATTTGGACTCTGCTGAACGTCAACAATTCCATATTGATCTACTAAATGATCTGGTACTGCTTCAACCATGATTTGAGCAGCTTGGCTTGCTTCATAACGAGAAATCATACGAGATAGATCATTTTTTCCTGAACCATCTTTGACCAATACATCTGGTAATAACACGGCAAAATCATCTTGGCCTATAATACTTTTTGCGCATAAAACAGCATGCCCCAAGCCCAAAGGTTGAGGCTGTCTTACACTTACTACACTCACATGGGATGGTATAATCTGGGTAATTTCATCAAGCAAATCAAACTTTTTCTTTTGCTCTAACGTCGTTTCAAGTTCAAAGTTTCTATCAAAATAATTTTCAATTGATGCTTTAGATGAATGGGTTACTAAAATAATTTGCTCAATTCCAGCCTCTACAGCTTCACGCACTACATATTCAATCGCAGGACGATCAACGACTGTTACCATTTCTTTAGGAATTGACTTACTTGCCGGTAAAAAACGTGTACCTAATCCAGCTACAGGTAAAACTGCCTTTTTAATCATGTGGGTAACTACTTAATATTTTATAAACTTGCTTTATCTTCATCACGCACTGAACCAGAAAAACGACTCGCGCCAACTAATTGATCTGGTGCATTAATCCCTTCTTTTTTCAGCATAACTAAAACTGTTCTCGCCATAATCTTAAAATCTAGAGATAGATTATGTGTTTCAACATATTCAATATCAAGCTCAAATTTTTCTTCCCAACTTAAGTTATTTCTTCCGCTGATCTGAGCAAGGCCTGTCATTCCAGGTCTAACATCATGGCGACGCATTTGTCGGGAAGTATAATGTTCTAAAAAATCTGCTAATTGAGGTCGAGGACCAACAATACTCATATCACCCTTCAAGACATTAATGAGTTGCGGCATTTCATCCAAAGTAGTAGAACGCAACTTATGCCCAAATGGGGTAATTCTTTCTTCATCTGGTAAGGGATTACCTTCAGAATCGAACGCATCCTTCATAGAACGGAATTTAATCATTTTAAATAATTTTCCGTCTTTCCCCGGTCTTTCTTGATAAAAGAGAACTGGAGAACCTAAATTTTTACGAACCTTATATGCTACCCAAAAAAAGATTGGGGACAAAATGATTAATGCGGTTAAGGAAATTACGATGTCAACTATCCGTTTCATCATGTATTCACTCTTATTTTCAATTGATTTACAAAGAAAACTAAAAAATATGCTTTATTTAGCATTTGTCTCTCTCAAGACGATTTATGCAGAGCATACTACCATAGATTGGATGACGTAACTTTTACCCTGCTATAAATCGTACTTCAATATTACTTATTTGTTATCTAAAAACTCATCCATCTACCTTACTAAATAACTATAACTTTTTGACTTTAAAAAATAAATAAAATATTGATATTTAAAATATTTTGAAACATTTCATCTCTTCAGTATCAACTATAAAATTATGGTTTTCATGTTTTAGATTTTAGTTCTGCATCAATTTCAAAACAAAAATAAACATTTCTCTTCAGGTCTTAGAGACTAAGTTAATCAATGAATTTAGAAAAACTAAAGGGAATATTTATACCATTTTAGAGAAATTTATATATTTATATGAAAATTAAATTTTTTATTCTGGTTTCCCAGCTTTAAAATATAAAGCTAGAAGTATGAGGGGGAGGTAAGCAATTATTAAACCCAAGAATGGAGATATATTTTTATTTATTACTAAAAATGCGCAAGGCATTAACCAAACAAAATTAATTAATAAAACTGCTAACGACACAACTCTATGACTAGAAAAATATATAGCTGCGTATTGATACGCATGACTTCGGTGTGCCTGATAGATTTTTTCACCTCGAAAGATACGTCTCACGAGTGTAAATGTAGCATCTACAATAAAAATTCCTAGACAGATAATCCAAGCCAGAAATAAATTAAAATCTATTTTTAATGCATATAAAGCAAGAACTGCGAATAAAAATCCTAAAAAACTACTGCCTACATCTCCCATAAAAATTTTTGCTTTTGGAAAATTCCAAAATAGAAAACCACTCACTATAGAAGCTATCACAAGCAATATAAAATTATTAGAACCATACCAGCCATAAAGCAAAGCTAAATTTACTCCTACAGATATTGCTTCAATACTTGCGATGCCATTAATACCATCCATAAAATTATATAAATTTAACATCCAGACAAGAAATAAGACGGCCAAAATATTGGTAAAAAAACCTAAATTTAAACCATTAAAAACAATAACTTGATTGAGATTTCTCAAATTAAACACTATAAAAATTGCAGCAATAAAATGAATAGTTAAACGAAGCATAGAGTTGATATGGGTATGATCATCACAGAAACCGAGAATAGCAATGCCTAAACATCCTCCACCTATAACGAAGAATTCATTAAAACTTATCAATTGATTTATAAAACAATAGAACAACGCTAACATAAAAGTTAAAACTATTGCTAAACCACCACCACGCGGTGTTGGTGCAACATGTGAGCTTCTAAAATTAGGTAAATCAATAATATTTTTTCTTAAGGCATATTTGCGAACACAATAAGTCAAAGTAAAAGAAAGAATAAAAAAAAGAATGAGAGGCATCACGATATTCATACTAGCGTTAATTTTTTTTAAACATTAAATTTAAGCAGTCATCAACACTATAAGGTGCTTTCCAACCCAATAATTCTACATTCTTTGATGTATCAACCACTAATGGCGAACAAAGCCGTAAGGCAATAGCATCTTTATTAAAAAGTTTAGCTACAAAGTTAATCAGTACTTTAGGTACAGGTAAAGCGATAAGCTTTTTACCTTGAACTTTAGCTAGCTTCTTAAATAATTCTTTAACTGTTATATCATCTTGATCACTTATCAAGAAAATTTGATTTTTTGCTAAAGGATGTAATAAACAAGTATGGATAAAATCAATTAAATTATAAATACTCACCATACTTCTTTTATTATCAAGACAGCCAACGGGTAAAGGAACTCCTTTTGCTGCCAGATTTACCATACTCTTAAAGTTTGCCTTAACATTTGGGCCATAAATTAATACAGGACGAATAATAACTACATCCATTTTAACGTTTTGAGCCAAATTTAATAAAGCTTGCTCAGCTTCAAATTTTGATAATCCATAAGGATCTTGAAGATTTGAAACACTTTCATTTGGTGTAAACAGCTTATTGGTAGTTACTTCACCATTTACCTTTATACTACTCATAAAGATAAAACGTTTCACGCCAGCTTTAGCTGCTTTTTTTGCTAAATTAAGTGTACCTTCTACATTTACCTGTCTATAGAGGAAAAGTGGATCACTCTCTACTTCTTTCATAATATGAGCACGTCCAGCACAATGCACGATAACATCTACTGAACCTAAATCAAGATTAGTTAGATCATCATTCAAATCAAAAATGATAGTCTTAAGGGACGTACTTAAGTTTTGTGTTTTTTCCCGAATTTGAGCAAGAACTCTATATTCGGGAATTGTCGAAAAATACTCACATAAATGTGAGCCCACAAAACCGTTACTTCCTGTAATTAATATCTTCATTTTTAAAGTACAGTCTTAAGAAAGTTTTCTAATAATTTTTAGAATTTTATCCATTGCTACTCTTTCTGAATAAAATTCATTAAGTATTTTTCTTGATGAATTAAACGAATATTGATGTTTTGCTAACACAATTTGATCAAGTTGTTTAGCCAACAAATCTTCATTATTAGGTGGAACCACCCAACCAATATGGTGTGTATTAATCATATCTGCAACTTCTGACCCATTATCCATAATCGCGAGTAAAGGTTTATCAGCTGCCATAGAAAAATAAGATTTACTTGGAACACCTAAACCTAACATTCCATCAGCCAATGTAATTAATGCAACATCACACGCATTTAAACCCGTCGTTTTTTCTTTCTGATCTAAAGATCCATAGTAAAGAATATTTTGAGATCCTAAAGAATGAATTTGCTCTTTAAGACGAGCCACGTATGCACCATCACCAATAAAAATGAATTTTGCCAAATGTGCATATTCCATTTTCTGAATCGCATGCAGAATATTTTCCACACCTTGAACACGGCCAATATTTCCGAAGAATTGAAAAATCGTAGTTTCACTATCAAGCCAATTCAATTCTTTTAAAATTCGGTTATCAGTTTTAAGTTCTGTACCAATATCCGAAGAGTCAATCCAGTTCTGCACTACAGTAATATTGTTATTTTGATTCGTTTTTTGATGCACTAATTCTTTCATGTCTTTGCCAATAACAATGACCTCATCAGCACTTGCATAAATCCTATCAAATAAACTTTTTAATATTTTAAATAAAAAATGATCATTTTTTAAAATTTTAGCCGCTGCCAAATTTTCTGGAAAAACATCATGAACTAACAATATCCATTTAAAATTTAGAAACTTTTTAATAATGAATAAAACAAAAAGGAGCAAAATAGGAGTCGTACCTGTAAAAACAATACTATTTTTTTTCACTACTTTCAAAGTTTTAGTTAAGAAACTAAAAGCAATAACTAACTCATATAAAAATCTTTTAAACAAACTCGCTTTATTAGGCTTTTTAGCTTTAATAAAATGTGCATTTGCATACTGAGGACAATTCGTATCCTCTTTTGCAATAAGAACAAGGTCTATATCACTTTGTACATTCAACGTGTCATACAACTTTCCTAACAAGTAACCTGTCGTATTTTGATATGGGTGATAATATTCTGTGATTAAATAGACCTTCTTCTTCACTTCTTAAACCTCAATACTTTTTCCAAATCACTCGATTTATATAATCTGTGTAGCTCATAATGATACGCACAACTTTGTCACTTACGTTTGGCATACTATAGTCTTCAACTAGACGTAAAAGACGATCTTCACCTCTAGTCTGACCTTCTAGAATTGCCAAACCTTGTAAAATACGTTCCGCTTTTAAGCCCACCATCATTACAGCAGCTTCTTCCATTCCTTCTGGGCGCTCATGTGCTTGACGTAAGTTAAGTGCAGGGAAGTTTAGAATTGATGATTCTTCATTAATCGTTCCGCTATCAGACAATGCAGCCTTTGCAGAAAGCTGTAACTTATTGTAATCACTAAAACCAAGTGGCTTTAATAGTTGAATTAAAGGATGAAATTCAACATTTAATTGTTCGATACGCTTACGGGTACGAGGGTGTGTAGAAACAATTACCGGATATTTATACTTCTCTGCAACTGCATTTAACATTTCTACCAAATCTAGGAAATTCTGATCTGAATTAATGTTTTCTTCACGATGAGCACTCACAATAAAATATTCATGCTCTTTTAAATTCAAGCGTTCAAGTACATCAGAAGCTTCAATTTTTGCTTTGTAGTGATGAAGTACTTCAAACATTGGGCTACCTGTTTTAATTACTAAATCAGCAGGTAATCCCTCAGCCAACAAATAGTCACGTGCAATCGTACTGTACGTTAAGTTAATATCAGCAGTATGGTCAACGATTCGACGATTAATTTCTTCAGGAACGCGCATATCAAAACAACGGTTTCCAGCTTCCATGTGGAAAGTTGGAATCTTGCGGCGTTTTGCAGGTAATACTGCCATACAGCTGTTAGTATCACCTAAAACAAGTAAAGCTTCAGGTTGTACTTCATCTAGAATCTTATCAACTGCAATAATGACATTACCAATCGTTTCTGCACCTGTAGCACCAGCTGCATTTAAGAAATGGTCAGGTTTACGGATACCCAAATCAGTAAAGAAAATTTCATTTAATTCATAGTCATAGTTTTGACCGGTATGAACAATAACATGATCAAAATATTCATCACACGCAGCCATTACGCGAGACAAACGGATAATTTCTGGACGTGTGCCCACCACTGTCATTAATTTTAACTTTTTCACTACTCTTTACTCTTAATTTGTTATTGGCATCGCATAAGTATCTGGCTTATTACGATCAAAGATTTCATTTGCCCATAGCATTACTACCATCTCTTCATCACCAATGTTAGTAATATCATGTGTCCAGCCTGGCACTGTTTCTACAATTCTTGGTTCATCACCATGTGTTTCAAGTTCATAAAACTCACCTGTCACAACATGCTTAAACTTAAATAGTGCCTTACCTTTAATAACAAGAAACTTTTCAGTTTTCGTATGGTGATAGTGTCCACCACGAGTAATACCCGGATGAGCAGTAAAGTAAGAAAATTGGCCTGCATCTGGTGTTTTTAGCATTTCAACAAATACGCCACGAGCATCACCATATTTTGGAACACTGTAGTCAAATTGCTCTGGCTTTAAAAAGCTTAAATATGTTGAATAGAGTGCGCGAGTTAAACCTATCCCTACACGATCTGTGATAAGCGTATCGCGAGATGCCTTAAAACCATTTAAAACTTTAGCCAAATCACCTACTGTAATTTGATATTCAGGTTCAACTTGGAAAACTTGCTCAACCTGCTGACCATTTATAATATTCCAGAATGTTTCAACTACATCGTCGATATACACAAGACGAATCAAAGCATTTTCATCATGAATTTGTAGCGGTAAGTCATTTGCCACGTTATAGCAAAAAGTTGCAACAGCTGAATTGTAGTTAGGACGTGACCACTTACCAAAAACATTAGCTAAACGGCAAATATGAACAGGATTACCTTGTGATTGATTGAGAGCTACCAGAGCCTGCTCTCCACCTAGTTTACTTTTACCATAAGGATTATCACGTTCAACCTGAATAGAAGACGATAAAATAACAGGAGTTTTCTTATTTGCTTGCTGCAAAATCTGGCAGATTTTTTCAGTTAAGCTGGTATTACCTTCAGCAAACTCTTCTTCATTTAAAGGACGATTCACGCCCGCTAAATGCACTATCCAATCCGAAGCGAGAACTGCTTGCTCAAACTCTTGATCTGTTGTTTCACGATGAGTTTTCAAAATCTCAACTTCAGGTTTTTCTGATAAAAACTGAATAAGGTTTTTTGCAATAAATCCATTAGAACCGGTAACTAAAACTCTCATGCTTACGCCTCTGGTGAAATGTATTCGCCTCTTGTTAATGCGCGAACAAAATCTAGTTTAAGCAATAATTGTTTCATACCCTCTACATCTAGACGAGTAGTATTATGCGAGTTGTAATCTTCAAATTCAGTAATTTTTAAATCACCATCTTCTACATACTTTTCATAATTCAAATCGCGTTGGTCTGCCGGTACGCGGAAATAATCGCCTTGATCAAAAGCATGCACCATTTCTTCGCGGCTTAATAAAGCTTCAAAAGCTTTTTCACCATGACGGGTACCCATAATAGAAATAGGATGATCTTCAACGTTTAGTAACTGTTTTAATGCTTCAGCTAATACTGCAATTGTAGCTGCAGGAGCTTTTTGTACAAAGATATCCCCATTTTCACCATGCTCGAAAGCATAGAGAACTAAGTCTACCGCATCTTCTAAAGTCATCATAAAACGAGTCATATTCGGATCAGTAATCGTAAGAGGTTTACCCTGACGAATTTGATCAACGAATAAAGGAATTACTGAACCACGTGATGCCATCACATTACCATAACGAGTGCCACAAATAACCGTATTTAAACCCTCAAGGTTACGTGACTTTGCGACCATAACTTTTTCCATCATGGCTTTAGAAATACCCATGGCATTGATTGGATAAACTGCTTTATCTGTGCTTAAACATACGACACGCTTAACATGGTTTTGAATGGCCGCTTCAAGTACATTTTCCGTACCCAACACATTAGTCTTTACAGCTTCCATCGGGTGAAACTCACATGATGGAACTTGCTTTAAAGCTGCTGCATGATAAATATAATCAACACCACGGGTCGCATTTAAAATACTGTTATAGTCGCGTACATCACCTATATAAAATTTTAGCTTTGCTGAATGATATTTCTTACGCATATCATCTTGCTTTTTTTCATCGCGACTAAAGATACGGATTTCTTTAATATCTGTTTCTAAAAAACGTTTTAAAACAGCGTTACCAAAAGATCCTGTACCACCAGTGATTAATAATGTTTTTCCTTTAAAACTCATATGTTATCCGATAAAAGTAAAATTAAACGATCAATATCATTGGAAATTGTTTTTTCCGAATCTGTTAACTTCTCATTCATTGCCTGAATTATAGCAATTTTGATACTTTCTTTAGTATAAGGATTGAAAGTCAAAGAAGGTTTACACACCTCATAAGCATAAGGTAGATCTGAAACAATAATCTTACATCCCCCATCTATTCCTTCTACAAGGCCCAAACCAAAACTTTCAGACAAAGAAGGAAAAATTAAATATTCAGAAGACGAATATATTTGCCCCAACTGTTCTCTATCTATAAAACCCACATTTAAAATAGGATAGCCTAGCTCGACTTTCTCACTAATTAAATTATTCAAAATAACATCATGTTTTGGAACAGTAAGCGTTAAAGAGCCTGATTTAGTTATATCGTAAGCTTCACAAAACGCATGTATTAAATTTTCATGATTTTTATGTGGTCCACTATTACTCACATAAATAAAAGAACCCTGATTACGTAAAGGTTTTACAACGTCTATATTCAATGGGGGATAAAAAGGCAATACATAAATATTACTTAATTTTTTATTCAGATATTTTTCTGCAAACTGTTTTTGCATCAATTTACTTTGTACTAACCATTTATCACAATTTTTTTTGTAAAAGTTTAAATATAACTGTTTTATTTTATAAACCAACTTGTCTTTTAAACTAAATCCATTAGGAATTTCTAAAAAAAGCTTTTGATGGAAATAAACAAAAACTTTAGCTTTCAATCGCAATGGTGGAGGAACATTTCCAAAACACAAAACAGACTGAAATTTATCTTTATTTTCAGAATAAAACTTTAAACGCTCCGTATGAGAGTTTTTTATAAATCTTACTCTCTCTTGATCTATATCATTAAAATAATCTTCTGTACGACTATCCAATAAATAAAAAATATTAAGTTTTCTTTCTTGAACAATTCCAATTAAATAATTAAGTAGTACTAGACCACCACTATCATTTATATAAACTGCATCAAGTAAAATCATGTACTATCCTATCAAGAAAAATTTTCTTTTTTACCAAAAAATAAGCAAAATAAAATAAATATTGGTGCTAACATTTCGACACGCAACAGGTTACTTTCGAATACTCCATATAACAGTGAAGTAATAATCATAATTACATATGCACGAGGTATATATTTTTTATAGGAAATAAATGGTGAAAAAAAGTAAATAATAAAAGAAAGAACAATTCCTATTGCTCCTGAAAAAATAATATAACTATTATCTACAGTGATATCTTCACTCAAAGGAACACCAAAGATAATACTCATATTATTTTCAAACAAAAGATCTGTATACTGCTTAAAAAAAGCTGGTCTATAACTAAGAACTTCATTAAAACCACCCCCAGCATTTGAAGCTAAATAAAAACTAACGCCAGCTGAAAAAATAATAATAAAATTCAGACTAAAACGCTGAAGTTTATAAAATAAATCTAATTTAGAAATTTGCCAAAGAAATACAATCAATATGCATAAAAACAATGAAGTACGAGCATCTGAAAGTTGAATATAAATTATAGAGCTGATAGCAAAAAAATAAAAAATAATTTTTTTATAAAAATCTTTACCGTTATGAGCAATCATATAAAAATTTAACATAAAAAAATAAAAATAAAAAACACCTAATCTATTAGCATTTGAAAAGCCATAAGAATTTCTTACACGCTCATCAAATGAAGAAATAGAATTTTCCAAGATTCCCGTAAATATAAAAATATTATGTAGAAAAAAATAAATAACATAACTAAAGAAAGTAAAAACAACAATATTATTTAATTTAACTCGAGACAAACATGAAAAAATAATTAATAGAAAAAAAATATTAAGTAAAATATCATTCCCATTAATAATATAAAAAACAAGTACTAATAAAATACTAAATAAAATTGAATATTTAATTTTACCAATTTGCCCCATATATAAAAGCAATAAGAACAGGCAAACCATCCTTACACTATTTTTCAATAAATTAAAGGCATCTTCCCCCCCCCAGTCAAATGCTGTAAAAAGCATATAGTTAGAAAAAAGTAGAAATAAAGCCAAATACAAAAGAATATCTTCTTTTAATTCTTTAAGAAACACTCTCATATATATTCGCTCCAAATAATAAAAATTAGTTTCATAACACTCTTGGCAATTAAAAACTAATCAACTTTTTCCTAGCCATTAATATAAAAAATACATATCCTAAAAATATAAACCATCCAGTACAAATTTTTGCATATAAATAATAATTCAAATTATAGCTATGTTTGAAAAAGAGGGGGTACATATAATATAAAATTAAGACAATACAGACAGTTAGATTTACTACAACAATCTCCCTTCTTAAATCCAAACCATTCATCACATGATAATAAATTGCCGTTAATGCAAAAGGTATGACTGCTAAAGTTGCCATATGCATTTGAGGAATTAAAAAACTATAATCAGTATATTTAACTACAAAATAATCCATACAAAAATTTGCTACAATTACACCTACTAGAGTAATACCTAAAGTTATAAAAGTTTCTTTCCAAAAAACACGTTTTCCTAATTCACAACTTTGTTTTATGATTTTTACAAACAACAATTCTGCAACACTTGCTGGTATAATCATTAAAGCACTAAAAGCAAACAATATAATACTATAATGGCCTAACTCTTCTCTACCATTAGAATAGTCAATAAAAAATCGATCCATTACTAAATATAAAAAAACCACCAATGAGTTTACAAATAGCAAAAAAGAAGGAACAGCTATTTCTTTGATTACATGTCTTACTCTTTCATATTTAATAAATTGAAAAATTTCTCTTTCTCTATAAAACAAAATAAGTGCGAAAAATAAATAAGATGATAGTAATGAAATAAGATACAGATTAAAATCTAAAGTATAAAAATATATAGCAATTGAAATTAAAAGTGGCACTAACTGGTTATAAAAGACCAGCTTCAACATTTCTGTCAAATTATTTGTTGCTCGATAATAGGCTTTTACAATATTTCCCACTGCAATAAAAACACCACTTGCAGTAAGAATCGAAACCACAACATCCGCTTTATTAAATATAACGGCCACTAATAAAACAAACAAAGCACCAATAAATGTAGTAAACAACACTGTTGCAACTAGATATTTTTTTTCTTCATCCTTTGCTACGGGAATATAACGATCTAGAGAAAATCTAGCGCCTAAATGTGAATAATCTACAAACTGTTGCCATGTTTTAGCAAGAGCTAAGCTGCCTAACTGATAGGAATTTAAATATTTCATTAATAGTAAATTAAATAAAATATTCAAAAATTGAATCATATAATTCAGCAGTATATATATTAACCCTTTTTTAAACATGGCTATTTACTACATCCTTCTTAATTTCATCATAGAAACTATCTTTCATAGCTTCTCCATTTTTGAAATTCTCAATAATTTCCTTATACTTGTTTAAATAGACTTCTGAATAAACCTCACCTGGCATAATATGGCTTTTTGGTAAAATTTTAGAATGACGTCTACTTTGCGCGACTATATAAAGTAAAACCAATGCTCTATTTACTTTTTCTTTATCTAAACGTTCAATTTTAGTGATATTATCTAATATACTATAATACTCTTCTACAGTATCTGGCTCTTTAGTAATGCCAAATCCATAATAATACCCTTTACCCGCTGTTACCGCTGGTATGCCCAGACAGCTAAACTCGAGCCCTGCCGTGCCTTTTGCAGTAACGATATAATCTGCAAAGTTAACAATAGAGTTAGTATTTAAGTTGTTGGGTAATATATAAATATTCTCTAACCGATATTTTTCTAATAACTCTTCTACAGCTCCTTTTTCATTCCACATATAAGAGCTAGGATGAGCTTTAACAAAAGTATTTACTTGAGTATTTTCATTTAATCTAATTAAGGTTTTTACTAAAAAATCATAATAGTCGTTAAATAATAAACCTTCGCCAACATGTGGAGCATCCGAAAAGGCATGAGACATTACAACAACATTTTTTTTGTTCTTGTCTACTTTCGGAAATATTTCTTTTAACTCATCTAAGCTATAAGTTTTTTTGTTTAAAAATGCATTTTTGACATCTATTTGGTCAATATTTCCATTAAATCTATTTTCAACGTAAGCTCTAGCTTCTTCCAAATATTCAGGTGATGATAATTTTTGATTAAAAAGCTCTATCGAAGGCTTAAGAAAATGCTCTTTTATACTTATAGACGAGTTATAGCATTTATATGCATAAATGTCTTTTAAGAAAATCACATTTGTATTACTTACTTTTTTTAATTGTCTAGGCAACAAACCAAATTCCGCATAAACATTATGACTCGTAACTAAATACTTCGGTTTATATTTTTTAATTAAGTATTCATTATTATAAAAGGTCAAAAATGCTCGAAATATTAATCTATAATGTGTAAACTTAATTTTATTTATTGTATACGTATTTGGCTTAAATCTAATCAGTGTATCATAAATAAGCTCACCGACCTCCACACCCTTATGTGTAAGACTAGCTAATTTATTACCATCTTTATATAAAACAACTGTTTTTAAGGTTGCAAAAAAAGCAGGTATAAATATTATAGGATTTAAAAAACCTTTCCACCACATATAAAAATTATTGATATTAAAGGATTTATAAATATGTGTTACATCATTTCCTTCCTCATGAAATCCTCTTAAAAACACAACAGGCTTAGCTCCTGTAACCTCTTGTATTGCTTTTCCTATTCTTGCTTTATCTATAATACTTGCTGGACAAGTAATCTGGCCTTCTATTAGGCAATAACCATTTTCAGCCACAGCTGTTTTTTCATTTTTCCAATATTGATTATTGAGTTGAGTAAAATCTTGCTCAATTGGGCTTGGTTTATATGGCTTAGCATAGCTTATAATTCTTTTCAATTTATTCATCATAAAATACATCCTTACTTCTAGACTAATTACAAGCTAAAGCCATCATCTACAATAATATTTTGACCTGTTACATATCTTGATTGTTCAGAAAGTAAGAATAAAACTGAACCTATGATTTCTGTAACATCTAACATACCAGCTCCGTGAGTATGGGTCTTATATGCTTCTAAAAATGGTTCAGGTTGATGATCAAAGATACCACCTGGACTTACACAATTAATGCGGAAGCGACTATCATTGACATAAGCAACTGTGTATTTGTTTAAATGGAGTGTTGCCGATTTAATTGCAGCATACTCAACAGGCATTGTCATTTTCGTGTTGTTATAGATATCAAATTTTGGAGCAACGACTCCATAAATAGATGAAATATTCACAAGCGAAAAAGGAGTCTGGCATTGTGTAAAATATTTTGCACATTGCTGAGTGAACAAAAACATACTACCTAAATGTAGTGATAAGTTCTCATTAAAGCTTTCAAGGGTCACATCAAAAAAATGCGAACCATATGTCTTATTACGTGGATATGTTGTATTAACAGCTCCATCAATTTTAAGATCTGTTGAAAAAAATGACTTTACACTTGATTCATTTGTTACATCTAAAGAAACCAAAGATAACTTTTCGTTTGTAGGATCAACCCCCAAACTACTTAATCGAGTTGCCATAGATTCAAGGTTTATATCAGCAGCAATAACTTTTGCACCTTGCTCTAATATAGCCGCCACCAAACGTGTGCCTAGTAGTCCACCAGCACCAGCTACTAAAAAGGTTCTATTCTCTAATAAATTTTGCATCATTTATTCACCTTTAATAATAGCTTCAGCTAAACGAAAATCGTAAATATCATCGATATCCACAGCTCTTGCTTTTGGCACTTCAATGCTCACAACTTTTCCTGAAAATAAACCATAGTTATTTAATACAAACTCAGGTGTTGTTGCGTAGACTACCGTTGTAATGTCAAAAACTTGGGGAGCATCTTGACGGCGTGATACTTCGCCTTCAGGTTGATTGACAAGCTCAACAAAACCAGCCTTGTTGTACTTAACCATATTAAAATATGGACTGCGACTTGCAGGTGTCACTGCAATACAAATATCAGCTGTCTCTGCTTGTCTTTTTAAAATCGCAGCCTCTACATCATCTTGGCTACGTAATGGACTAGTTGCAGGTAAACTAACAAAACCATCAAATGAACCATAGTGCTCAGTTGCCCACTCAACCGCATGCCGCCAAGACAACCATTCTGGGCTTTGGTCACTTGCTAGTTCATTAGGTCGCTCTATAAGAATTGCTCCACCTTCTATAGCAACTTCAGCAATAGTCTGATCATCTGTTGAAACAAAAACTTGTTCAATCAAATCCGATGCTAAAGCGGTATCAATTGAATATCGTAATAACGGTTTTCCTGCCAATGGTTTAATATTTTTTCCAGGTAAACCTTTAGAGCCGCCTCTAGCAAAAATAAATGCAAAATTTCTCATATAAGCAGTCTCATTCTTTCGTCACAAATTCTTTCATCTCTACAATTAGGCTTACTGTTCTTTCAGCTTCTTGCAGACTTATAGATTGGTTTGGCTGTCCGTTTATTTTTTTAATAAAATCGGTAACCATTTCTAAATACATTTGATTTTTATCCCACTCAGGGGCACTATAAATTTCTTGTTGATCTTTAGCCTTAATAAGCACAACTTCATTTCGTATTAAATCCCACTCAATACATCCTTCACTACCAATAAAACGACATTTACGATGTGCTTTACGCTGCAAAAAATCTAAGTGGATATTAACAACAGCTCCTTTCGCTGTTGTCATTAAAAGATCGGCATTATCCTCAACTTCTAAACCTAACTCTTCTGAAGCACGTAAAACGACATATTTAGGAGTAAGCGAACCTAAAATCCATTGAGCATAATCTAACTCGTGACTCAGCTCTAGTAGGACTCCTCCACCCAATTCAGTTTTAGCAGATACTGTTTCGCGATAATCCTTGGTAGGTCGCCAATCTGGTAAATACTGACCAATTTCAATAAATGCATTATATAGGTTTCCAATGACACCCTCTTGTATAATTTTTCGTACTTGCTGCGCTGAAGGTAAATAGCGTAAACAGTAACCTACTGCTACAGGTGTCTTATACTGCGCTTCTGCATCAATTAAAGCTTGAGCATCGGTCTGGGTAACTGAAACTGGTTTTTCTATTAACACAGGGATACCTGCTTTAATAAGTGGTATTGCGTGTTGGGCATGAAAAGGGGCTGGTGAGGCAATTATTGCAAACTGAACTTGCAACTGAATAATTTCATCAATACTTTCTGCTATATGATCGCTATCAGTCACTGGCTCTTTAGAAATACGACCACTAGCAGACATCACAACTAATTTTGCTTCAGGAAAAAGCATTTTGAGGTTACGACGATGTCGGGTAGCGATATTACCTAAACCAATAACAGCAATATTTTTCATATTATTCTAAACCCAACATATGGATATCTTTTTGCGCACGGTTATAGTCTTCCATATGACCTATGTCGAGCCAGTATTCATGTAAAGGATAACTTAACACTTTATTTTTCTTTTCCATTTGCTGTTCTAAGATAGTTGGCATACCAATAAACTGTGCATTAACTTGAGCCAACAATTCAGGTGAAATGACATAAATACCTGTATTAATATCAAAGAAATAACTTGGTTTTTCAGTCATGCTTTGTATTACGTTATCTTCGGAGTTTACTACGCCATAAGGAATTTGATATTGGAACTCTCGCACACACATCGTTGCAATAGCTTCACGCTTCTCGTGAAAATCCAATAATTTTTCAAAATTCATATTTGTTAATACATCACCATTAATTACAATGAATGGCAATTTAATATCTGAGGCTGGCAATAAACTCAATGCACCGCCAGTTCCCAGCGGATCAGTTTCATGTACGTATTGAATCTGTACATCAAAATTCTCGCCATTACCAAAATGCTCATTAATCACTTCTGGTAAATAGTGAGTAGAAATATAAAATTTGTAAAAGCCTTGATTTTTAAAGCTTGAGATAATGGTTTCTAGTAAAGGCTTACCACCAACAGGTAACATTGGTTTTGGGCATGTGTCTGTGAGTGGGCGTAAACGTGTACCAAAACCACCAGCCATAATAAAAACGGGATTTTCTTTACGTTTTTTACGAATCAAATCATCAAGCGTAATAATATTAACGAGTTGGTTATTTTTAATTACTGGTAATGCCAAATAACTTTTTTCACGCATGATCTCAAAAATCTGGCGGTTATTTAAGCTACCTTCTTCAATACTATAAGGATTAGTATGCATGATTGTTTCAACAGCTGCATACACATCTTGGCCTTTTAAGAGACCTCTACGAATATCACCGTCTGTAATACTTCCGATCAACCGATTATGATCATCAACGACCAAAACAATTCTTAAAGCATATAAATCAAGTAGCTCTAATGCTTTCAAAATTGAATCATTTTTATGCAAAATTATATTATTAATATCTCTAGTCACGACTTAATTCCTTAGCAGGTGATCCAATATAGACCTTATTTGGTTCCGTATGTTTCACAACCACAGCACCCGCACCTATAACGGAGTTTTCACCTAAATATTTCAATTGCTCTGGACTTTTGCCCGGCAAAATAGCAGCATTTGCTCCAATGTAAGTGCCTTTCTTCAAATGAATACAACCAGACACATTAACACCTGGCATGACAGAAACGTAGTTTTCTAGAATACAGTCGTGCCCAATTGTGCTGTTAAAACTTACTATAATAAAATGACCAAAACGACATGAATTTGTAATTCGCGCTCCAGCCGCAATTACCACACCTTTACTATGTTCTAGCAACTCTCGAATACCATACCCAAGTGATGATTGAGAATGAATCAAATTGGGATAAGGTAAATCGGCATAAGTTTCATATATCCTTTTACGAATCTTCGGATCAGCAACACCTATTGCATACACAGTATCCGTTAATGTCGGTATTATTGATTCAGGCAAAATGGGAAAACCAAGTAGGGTATCACCATCTTTGGCATTTCTTTCTAAAAAAAATATATGGCGGTAGCCTTGATCTATTGCTAAATCTACTAGCTCTTTTGCAAAGCCACCTGAACCAAAAATTGCCAGCTTTTTCATTTAAATTTCAATAAAGTCGTTCTTTTTAAAGCTACGTTTTGCTTTTGTACCAACTACATCCCAATACTTATTTGGTTCTAAACAAACGCGACCTGCTCGTTTTGTTGTGACATTGTCAGAGGTTAAAAGCTCCCCTTCCGCAATATCTGTTTTAGCCACAATACTACGACGTACTAGGTAATAGTTATCGCTCTCTTGCTCTAGCATAAATTTAATACCGTCGCCTAAAGCTGCATGTGTTTTATGCAAAATTTCGACATAATGCTTAAATTCATCTGGTTCCATTGATGCTGCGTGGTCTGGGCCAGCCATCGTTTTATCTAATGTAATATGCTTCTCAAAAATGCGAGCACCGAGACTTACACCAATAACCGCTGCATATTCATCAAGCGTATGGTCAGAAAATCCTGTTGCCAAATCAAATACATTTTTTAAAGTTGAAATGGCTTTAAGATTACTTTCTTCAAATAGTGCCGGATATTGAGTCACACAGTGTAAAATAGAAACCTGTTCCTTCAACTGTTTACGTACTGAAATTTTTGAATAAGCTTCTCTAAATAATTGCTGAGATGGTCGAACATCTGTTCCTTTATCAATAACAAAAGCAAATACTGATAAGGCTTGTTCAATATCACCTAAACTCGCTGTTCCTGTAGATAAAATGACATGTTTTTTTGAACATGCAATTTCATAAAGAAACGGTAAATTCGAAATATCAGCAGATGATACTTTTAAGTAAGGTACATCGATGTCATTTACTAAGAACTTTAAACTGTCAGAGTCAAACGGTGTTGAAATAAAAGTAATTTGATGTTCATCACAAAATTTCTGTATTTCTTCTGTCTGCTCATAAGTGAGCTCTAAACTTTTTACAAGCTCTAATTGGCTTTGGCTAGAACCTGTATTTTCCTTTTGATATGCAGCCATTTCAGTTTGATCAGATAACAAACTATCTGCTTTAAAGGTTTGAAATTTAACAGCATTCGCACCACAATCTTTGGCTTTTAAAATAAGCTCTTTTGCTAACTCTACAGAGCCATTATGATTTACACCAATTTCTGCAATAACATAAATTTCGTCTGGATTAAAGATCATAAAATGGCGCCTTCTTTTTAAAATCCGTCGTTTTAATAAGTTCAATTATTTTCTGAGAAGTGTTGCCAAGCCCTAAAGGTGGAACAACTTGACTCAATTCATCATCTGGGAAATTAATTGCTTTTTGCAATGCTTCTAAAATTTCATTTTCGTCTAATTTAACATCAAGGATAGATTCACAACGCAAACGTCCTTTTTGACGATCACCAATATTTACTGTTGGGACCTGTAAAGCTGGAGCTTCTGATAAGCCACTTGATGAGTTACCCACCATAGCTAAAGCATTTTTCAAAACACTTAAATAATTTTGAATACCAAAACTCTTTACAAGCAATACGCGATCTGGCAACTGTGCTTTTAAATCAAGCATTGCTTTCACAATATTAGTATTACCATTGTCGGCATTTGGATAACTAAAGACAAAATTGACATCTTTTATTTGCTTAAGTGCATTAAATAAAGGCGCAACATTTTCTTCTAGTAAATTAGTTTCAGGATGATAAGTAATGAGAAAATATGGTTTTGAAAAATCAAAATCATATAATTCACTCAATTCTGCAATATTTTTAAATGTTGTACGCTGGATATGATCTAAGCCTAGGGCGCCGACATTAAATACTTTTTCTGGTTGCTCGCCTAACTGAATAATTCGTTTCTTATATTCCTCTGCCGCAGCAAAATGGATATTAGACATTTTGGTAATCGCATGACGAATTGATTCGTCATATGCACCTTCAGTGATTTCACCACCGTGCAAATGTGCAACAGGAACATGCATGATTAAAGCAGCTTGCGTCACTGCCAAAGCTTCGAAACGATCACCCAAAACAACTAATAAATCAGGTTGCATACGTTTCAATGCATCTGCAAATCCAAGTAAACCCACACCCATTGACTTCACAACAGCGGACGATGTATCAGATGACAATAGCATTTCTACCGATTCGGTAATTTCGAAACCATCTTGAACAATAGTTTTCCAAGTTTCGCCGTGCTCAGGCGAATAATGCATAGCCGTAGCTAGAATTTGTAACTCTAGCTCTGGATCTTGCTGAATATCTCGCATTAACCAATACAGCAAACCATATTCAGCTCGAGTTCCTGTAAAAACGGCTATTTTTTTCATTCTCATTACTCCAGAGGAACTGAACTTGGAATATTTACAACTCTTTCTTCCAACCATAATGAGTTAGTTAAATCGCCTTGTAATGCAGTTTGGTACATTGGCAATCTGGTCATTAAAGTCCAGATTGGGCGAGTCATAACCTTATTTGAATTGGTTTCATCCAAAATCAAATCTCGTTGTGCTTTATCTTTGCAAACAATGGCATTTAACCAATAGTTAGATCGGCAGTCTTCAGGTTCCACAACAAATGAAATATCACTATCTTTAAAGAAATCTTGATATTGCTGAGCTAAATCACGCTTTTTAGCAAGGAAGCCTTCCAAGCCTTCCATTTGTGCACAACCTAAAGCAGCATTCAAATTTGGTAAACGGTAGTTAAAACCATTTTCATCATGATAAAACTCATAAGGATGCGGTATTTTTGCAGTTGTCGTAATGTGCTTCGCTCTTATGCCAAGTTCTTCATCTTGACACAAGACCATACCGCCGCCGCCTGTAGTGATGACTTTATTTCCGTTAAAGCTAAGTGCTGAAACTAGACCAAAAGTTCCAGTATGTTTACCTTTGTAGTAAGAACCTAAACTTTCAGCAGCGTCCTCAACTAATGCAATATTCCACTTGGTTACGACCTGTTGAAGCTCATCAATTTCAACAGGATGGCCAAATGTATGCATTGGAACAACTGCAGAAATACGTTTATTAGTTGCTTTATGTTTACATACACCCTGGTCATCAATAAAAGCATTTTCTTGCAAATAAGCGTCTAATGCCTTTGGACACAAACCAAGTGTCTTTAATGAAACATCAATAAATAATGGTTCCGCACCGATATAAGACAAGGCATTACAAGTTGCGACAAAAGTTAAAGCTTGCGTAATTACGATATCGTCACGCTTTACACCAGCTAGTAAAAGAGCAATATGTAATGCAGCTGTTCCATTAACAGTCGCAATAGCTTTAGCACAGCCTGCAAATTGTTGAACCTTGGCTTCAAAGTCATTTACATACGCACCAACACTAGAGACAAAAGTACTATCAATCGTATCTAATACATATTTCTTTTCATTACCAAGAAAACGAGGTTCATGTAATGGAATAAAATTATTGGTACGATAAATATCTCGTACAAACTGATTAAATTTAGAAGTATCCATTACATTTTCCCATCTAAATATAAGCCTGTTTCTTTGTGTCCAAAGTTAGGCATCATATAGTTAAATAGATCAACAATTTCTTCTTTATTCCATTGCTTATTTAACAGCATTGTATGAATTTTTTCTTGGAATACATGCAATTTATCTTCTTCAACATTTAGCTCGTTTTTAATAACACCTAAATTATTAAAACGTTGCATATCTAAAGTTTCATTATCGGTAAAGAATTCTTCGAAATCCTTCTCACCCGTAGTTGTACTTCCAGCAAATAAACAAGGCCATTTTCCTTGTTTTGGTAAGGTCTGAATTAAGTTACGCGCTTCATCTTCAGACTCACACAAATACGGCTCATATCCAAGGTTATTAAGGTATTTGACTGCAATATCAGCAAAAGTAATAAGGTGTAAATGCTCGCTAAGTTTAGGGAAGAAAATATCTCTATTTTCACCTAGCAAACAAGACATCAGGCACAACTCACCAGATTCTTTCGGAGTAACGAAATAGCGGCGAATATCGTTTGGTGCAGCAATTGGCTGATTTTTCTGAATGCGTTGATTAAACCCATGTAATAAAGAACCATCAGAAAATGCAACATTCGCAAAACGGGCTGTTGAAATATCAATATGCTGACTTTGGCGCATAAGAAACATTTCCATAATACGTTTTGAACCACCCATCATATTTACTGGGTTCGCAGCTTTATCTGTCGAAACACAGAAATACTTTTTCACGCCTTTTTCAATAGACTGCTGAATCGTTTTTTCAGTATTCAAAATATTGACATGAATCATTCGCATTAAGGTAAATGGATCTTTTTCACTACGGACATGCTTTAAAGCAGAAAGATTTAAAACGTAGTCAAAATCACCATCATTCTGAATATATGCATCATACTCAGCAGAGCCAATATCTAGTGCAAATGTTTGGAAATCACCATCAATGTAACCAAACGAGCTACGAATATCACGAACAACTTCTGTTAGATTATTTTCCGAAATATCAACAACATGTAATTTTTTAGGGTTGCGTTTGAAAATTTCTTTAACAACTGCTTGACCAATAGATCCCGCCCCACCTAAAACTAAAAACTTTGATGAGGAAACAATTTCGATTAACTTATTATTCCAATGTTGAATATCATCAACAAAAAGCTCTTGTGTTCTGCCAATTAAATTTAATTGAATATCTGTAGACATTATAAAACCCTAATCAAAGTCTAATATTTGAACTTTCTTTATCCAAAACATATTTCAAATCATAAAGTACATGCTTTTCTTTGCCTAAAGCATGGAACTCTTCAACACTCATGGATTTAAACTGATTATGTGCTACCGCAATGACGATCGCATCATACAAGCCTTGTTGTAATTCTTTAATTGGCGCTAATCCATATTCGTGTTGTACTTCTGTATCATCGACCCATGGATCATATATATCTAAGTCTAAATCATATTCTTTAAGAGCTTTAATAAAGTCGACAATTTTTGTATTACGAATATCAGGACAGTTTTCTTTAAAACTAAGTCCCATCACTAAAATACGCGCGCCTACAACTTGTATTCGCTGCTTCACCATTTCTTTAATCAGCTGTGTTGCCACATGCTCACCCATTCTGTCATTTAGGCGACGTGCTGCTAAAATGATTTCTGGATGTAAGCCAATAGATTGTGCTTTATGGGTTAAATAATACGGGTCTACACCAATACAGTGCCCACCGACTAACCCTGGTCGAAATGGTAAAAAGTTCCACTTCGTTCCAGCAGCCTTTAAAACATCTTCTGTATCAATGCCTAACTTGTTAAAAATAAGAGCAAGTTCATTTATGAGAGCAATATTGACATCACGTTGTGTGTTTTCAATTACCTTGGCTGCTTCAGCTACTTTTATATTTGGCGCTTTATGAGTTCCTGCCTCAATGATGAGATTATATACCTCATCAACATAATCAGAGATTTCAGGTGTAGATCCTGATGTGATTTTTAAAATATTAGTTACTCGGTGAAGCTTATCACCTGGGTTAATTCGCTCAGGGCTATAGCCTGCAAAAAAGTCTTGATTAAACTTTAGTCCTGACACTTTTTCCAAAACAGGGATACAAACTTCTTCTGTAGCACCAGGATATACTGTCGACTCATAAACAACGATATCACCTTTTTTTAATACTTGCCCTATACTGGTAGAAGCTTTTATTAAAGGGGTTAAATCAGGTTGTTTAAAGTCATCAATCGGTGTCGGAACTGTGACTATAAAAAAATTACAATCTTTAAGATCGTCTAGATTAGTTGTATAACTTAAATGCAGTGCTTGCTTTAATTCTTCACTAGCAACCTCTAAGGTATGGTCTATTCCACTATCAAGCTCATTAATACGTTTTTGATAAATATCAAAGCCAACAACTGGAACTTTTTTTCCAAACTCAACTGCCAGGGGCAAGCCAACATAGCCTAACCCAATAATTGCTATTTTTAACTTGGCAATTTGCATATAAAACGAGCCTTTTCCCTTAGAGTTTATATCTAATAAATCATGCTTTTGGCACTTACAACGCAAAGTACTATATCAGATTTTAAGTTATACCCGAACATCAATTGTATAAATGTGTTTACAATACCGATACGGCATATTTATTAATTGAATTTAACTAATACGTTTTTGATATTTCGATTAAATGAGTTTTGCCTAAAAGTACGTCTAGATAAACTAAAACATACAAAGCTCTACGATTTTTCAGTGTCTTTTGTTCTTTTTTGAGCTAGAATCGGCTCATCCTGCGTTTAATAGGCACTTGTTACTATGCAGTGGACAATATCAATTAAAGATAAATACACAAAGGGTTGCGTGTGAAGTATTGCCAGTTTTTTTCTGTTCTTGCCTTAAGTTTAAGTGCTGCCAGTTGTGCAGTTACTTCCGGTTTACAAACTTACGATATTCCAAATGAAGGTGTGTATAAAACAGATCTCGGAACCACAGTAAATGTGGTTAAAATTACTCAAGAAACATTACCAGCAATTCAACCCGCTCAAATTGACTATAATCGTAACTACTCTGCATTATTTAAAAATCAACAGCCTATATATCATTTAAGCCCAGGTGATGTTCTATCTATTCAGCTTTGGGCCTACCCTGAAATCACACCACCAATTAGCAATATTAGTAACCAAGAATCTATTCAGGCAAATGGCTATCCTATTGATCAAAGTGGATATATACAGTTCCCTTTAGTCGGTCGCTATAAAGCAGCTGGAAAAACCTTAGCTCAAGTTAACCGTGAGTTACATAGCCAACTTGGACGTTTCTTAAAAAACCCCGATGTGGTGGTGCGTGTAATATCATATGAAGGACAGCGCTTTTCAGTACAAGGTAGTGTAACTAAAGGTGGTCAATTTTTCTTAAGCGACCAGCCTGTAAGTGTCTATACTGCTCTTGGTATGGCTGGTGGCATCACCAACTTGGGCGATAATACGTATATTCAACTTATCCGAAACGGTATAACTTATAATTTAAATACAATCGAATTAGAAAAAGCAGGTTATTCGTTACACAAACTACTTGTTCAACCGAATGATACTCTTTATGTCAGCACCCGTGAAAACCAAAAAGTCTATATTATGGGGGAAGCAGGTAAAAATCAGGCTTTACCGATGCGTGACCAAGGTATGACTTTAAGTGATGCATTAGGTGAGAGCCAAGGTCTAAATCCTCTATCTGCGAGTGCAAGTCGTATTTATGTTTTACGTACCAATCCAAATGATCGCTCAACAGAACTCTACCATTTAAATCTCATGAGTATTGGCGACTTTGGTTTAGCGAATCAATTTAAGTTACGTAGTAATGATATTATCTATGTTGATGCTACAGGCTTAACTCGCTGGCAACGTGTTGTCAACCAGATTATTCCGTTCTCAAGTGCTTTATATAACGTAGACCGTTTGGGAAAATAAACTAATGCAATTTAAAAATATTTTGGTAGTTTGTATTGGAAATATCTGCCGTAGTCCTATGGCAGAATATTTATTAAAACAGCAATATCCTCTATTAAGTATTGAATCTGCAGGCATCTCAGGTCTTACTGGTCATCAAGCCGATGAAAAAGCCTTACTCTGCATGCAACGTTTAGGCATTGATATGCAACCGCATATAGCACGTAAGCTAAATGCGGAGCATATTAAGAAAGCCGATCTTATTTTAGTTATGAGTCAAAACCAGCAAAAGCATATTGAGCAAACATGGCCTTTTGCCAAAGGCAAAACTTTTCGCTTAGGTCATTGGCAAAATAGAAATGTGCCCGATCCATACCGCCATGATCAAGCTGTGTTTGATGATACTTGTCAACTCATTCAAAAATGTGTGGCTGACTGGACACCTTATATTTAACATTTAGATATTTAAGCTTATGAACCAAAATACTAATACCGAAGATACAATTGACTTAAAAGAATTGTTTTTTTCACTCATTGCACAGTGGAAACTAATCGCCCTTTGCATTATTTTAAGCCTTGTATGTGCCTTATTATATTTACGTGCAACACCGGATACTTATTCAGTTGATGCATTGGTTCAGGTAGAAGATAGTAAGGGAGCTTCTGCTGCTTTACTAGGCGATTTATCTAATATGATTGAGCAAAAGTCGCCAGCTCAAGCAGAAATTGAAATTTTAAAATCTCGATTAGTTTTAGGCTCAGTTACAAAAAATCTAAATTTAGATGTACAAGTTTCTAGTACTGAAAATACTTTTACTCATCGCTTATTAAGTAATACTGAATATAAAACTGAATATAATGAAAAATCAGTTGTACTCAAAGATGGTGAAAAAAGTTTTGAAATCCGTCAATTCGTAGTACCTGCTTATTATTTAGATAAAAATTTACACCTGAATTTTGATAAACAATCTTTACGCTTAACAGATCCAGCAACTGAAGAAGTTATATTAACTCTTCCTCTAAATCGTATAAATCAAGTGACTGGACCACATGGTATATGGAAAGTTTCGATTTTCACTAAAGACCAATTTGATACGACTTACAATATTAGTAAATTATCATTACCCGCTGCAGTTAATGCGATTAGTTCAAATTATTCGGTTGCCGAACGTGGTAAATTAACTGGTATTCTAGGTTTAAATTATCAAGGTCAAGATCAGGAACATATTACTAAAGTTTTAAATGCGATTTTGGCTACTTACAGCGCACAAAATATTGAACGTCGCTCAGCTGAAACTGCTCAAACCTTAAAGTTTTTGGATGAACAACTTCCAACTCTAAAGAAACAGCTTGATGATGCGGAGCGTCAATTTAACAAATTTCGTCAACAATACAACACAGTTGATGTAACTAAAGAGTCTGAGCTTTACTTAACTCAAAGTGTTACTTTAGAAACTCAAAAATCTGAGCTTCAGCAAAAACAAGCTGAAATGGCAGCAAAATATACCGCTGAGCACCCAGCGATGCGTGAAATTAATGGGCAGCTTGCAGCCGTTAATAAACAAATTGCTGAGTTAAATAGCACATTAAAACAATTACCCGATTTACAACGTCAATACCTTCAGTTATATCGTGAAGTAGAAGTAAAAACTCAACTCTATACAGCACTCTTAAACTCTTATCAGCAACTACGAATTGCAAAAGCTGGTGAGATCGGAAATGTCCGTATTGTTGATACTGCTGTTGAACCAATTAAACCAATTAAACCGCAAAAACTTCAAATTTTGATTCTTTCATTATTTTTGGGCGGCTTTATTGGTACTCTTATTGCATTACTTCGCAATATGCTTCGTACTGGTATTAAGGATTCCGGACAAATTGAAAATGAACTGGATTTACCTGTATACGCAACTGTACCACGTTCGCCAATTCAAGAAAGTCGTATCAAAATTTTAAAGAAGAAAAAGAATATTCCTATTCTTGCTGTTAAAAATAGTGATGATATTGCAATTGAAAGCTTACGCAGTATCCGTACAGCCATCCACTTTGCATTAACAAATGCAAAAAACAATATCATTATGATTGCAGGCCCTTCACCAGAAGTAGGTAAATCATTTATTTCGACCAACCTTGCAACTATTTTCGCACAAGGCGACAAACGAGTACTCTTGATTGATGCCGATATGCGCCGTGGTTATATGCATAAATACTTCGATGTCGATGTAAAACCTGGTCTTTCTGAACTGTTAAGTGGACAAGCTAATTTATCACAAGTATTACATAAAACCCAAGTTGCGAATCTTGATGTGATTACTCGTGGTAAGAGTCCTACAAATCCTTCAGAGATTTTAGGTTCTAAACAATTTAAGGAATTACTTGAACAGCTACAAAGTCAATATGACCACATTATTATTGATACTCCACCAGTACTTGCAGTAACTGATGGTATTATTATTTCACAATATACTGGTGTGAACTTAATTGTTGCTCGCTACGCCAAGTCACAAATGAAAGAGCTTGAATTAACGCTAAACCGTTTCGAACAAGCTGGTGTTAAAGTCAACGGCTTTATTCTTAATGATATTCAACGTGCTAGTGCAGGTTATGGCTATGGTTATAATTACGCCTATGCCTATAAAGCACAAAAAGAAGACTAAGTTTCAAGTTTTCATAAAACCGGATCAAGTGATCCGGTTTTTTTATTTAATTTTTTTAAGTTTCACCAAATTAAAACTAACTAAAATATATAAAAAAACCACTCGTTTTTTTTGTTAAACATTCTATGCTTAAGTCGAAGCATGCTAAGATCGAAGCAGCCTTTTAGACTCAAATGATTATTTTTGGAACCTTTTATGAGTAAAGCCTTACCCATTGCTGTCGCTGTAGTTTTAGGCGGTGCTGCACTTGTACCTGTATATTATGCAACTCAACATCCGACCACAGAAGTTGGACGTAAAGCAGACAAAAATGCTTCTCCAATTCAAAAAATCAGTTATGTGCTTGGGTATGAGGTTGCGCAACAAACTCCTCCAGAACTGGATACAAAGGCATTTGTTCAAGGGATCCATGATGCTCGTAGCAAACAGCCAAGTGCTTATACTCAAGAAGATTTAAAAGCAGCTGTTGCAGCTTATGAAAAAGAGTTACAACAAAAAATGCAGCACCCAGCTAAACCAGCGCAAGCAGGCACATCTGCTGAATCTGCAGATGCACAATTCCTTGCTGAAAACAAAACAAAAGCTGGGGTAAAAACTACTGCATCAGGTTTGCAATATATCATTACTAAAGAAGGTACTGGTAAGCAGCCAACAGCACAGTCTGTTGTTAAAGTTCATTATGAAGGTCGTTTAATTAACGGTCAGGTTTTTGATAGTTCTTATAAACGTGGTCAACCTATCGAGTTCCCTCTTAATCAGGTGATTCCAGGATGGACTGAAGGTCTTCAACTTATGAAAGAAGGCGGAAAAGCGACTTTCTTTATTCCATCAAACCTTGCATATGGTCCACAAGAAGTTCCAGGGATCCCAGCAAACAGTACACTGATTTTTGATGTAGAACTCATTTCAGTGAAATAATAACAATCCAGGAGAGTAATTATACTCTCCTGTTTTTTGGAAAATGGCATGAAAAAAATTAGTTTGGTTATTGCAGCTTCAACAATGAGCTTATCTGTTCTTGCTGCCACACCGATAACAAATAAAAGCCCAGCAAAAGATCAGTTTAGCTATAGTTATGGCTATTTAATGGGACGTAATAATACTGATGCATTAACAGATTTAAATCTTGATATCTTTTATCAAGGTCTTCAAGAAGGTGCTCAGAACAAGTCAGCACGCCTCACTGATGAAGAAATGGCGAAAGCGATTAATGAGTATAAAAAAACTTTAGAAGCTAAACAGCTCGTTGAATTTCAAAAGCAAGGACAACAAAATGCCCAAGCTGGGGCTGCTTTTCTGGCGGAAAATGCTAAGAAATCTGGTGTGATTACAACAAAATCAGGTTTGCAATATCAAGTTTTAAAAGAAGGTTCTGGTAAAACACCTAAAGCTACTTCTCGTGTAAAAGTGAACTATGAAGGCCGTTTACTCGACGGAACTGTCTTTGACAGTTCAATTGCACGTAATCACCCTGTCGATTTCCAGTTGAATCAGGTGATTACAGGCTGGACAGAAGGCTTACAAACGATGAAAGAAGGCGGTAAAACCCGTTTCTTTATTCCAGCTAAACTTGCTTATGGTGAAGTAGGCGCTGGTGATAGTATTGGTCCAAATAGTACTTTAATTTTTGATATTGAATTACTACAAGTTTTGCCAAAATAAGTTTTTTTAAGATCAAAAAAAAGCGATCATTTAAGATCGCTTTTTTATTTTAATGTTTTAAATCTCTTGGTCTAAAACCTGTAATCAGTAAGCCCATTAAGTAAGCGATTACACCTACTACGCATAGACCTGCGACCTCAGCAATACGGATCCATTGAGAAAGTTCACCATTATACCAATTTAACCCAAACCAAAGCACTGCAATCATAGCAAGGTTTGCTAAACCATATTGAAGAGCTAGTTTTTTCCAATGTGAGCCAAATCGGAAAATATTACGCTTATGTAGATAGAAGTAGAGCAAACCAGCATTTACCAAAGCTGAGCCAGAAGATGCCAATGCAAGCGCCATATGCTCAGCATGCCAATTGATCAGTTTAAAGAATCCAATAAATACAACGTTTAAAATGGCATTTGCGGCAACTGACATTAAACCTACACGTACTGGTGTTTTAGTATCTTGCTGCGCATAGAAGCCTGGTGCAAACACCTTAATGAGCATAAAAGAAATTACACCAGCACTCATACATTGCAATGCAAGTGCTGTCATTTGAGTATCACGTAGGTCAAACTCGCCACGTTGGAATAAAGCCTGAATAATCGGTGTAGAAAGCATAAATAAGGCGATACTTGCTGGCAAACCAACCAACACAATAACTCTTGCTGCCCAGTCGATCATGCCGCGGAACTTTTCCTGATCTTGCTCAGCATGACGTGCTGAAAGCGAAGGTAAAATCACTGTACCAATGGCAACACCGATTAAACCTAAAGGTAGCTCAGTCATACGCTCTGCACTGTAGAGCCAAGATACCGAACCGTCTTGCATGAAAGAGGCCCAAATCGTATTTAACAATAGGTTAATCTGAGTCACAGACACACCAAATAATGCTGGAAGCATTAATTTTAAAATACGCTCTACACCCTCGTGTTTAAAATCAACTTTGGGTGGAATCAGTAAGTTTTTACGCCATAATTCAGGAATTTGTATGGCTAACTGTAAAATACCTGCTGCGACAACAGACCATCCTAATGCTTTAATAGGCTCAGCCATATATGGGGTAAGCCACCATGCTCCTGCAATCATTGCGACATTGAGCAAAACAGGCGAAAAGGCTGGGGAAGCAAAAGAACCATAACTGTTTAAGATACTGCTGGCAAAAGCAGTCAGTGACATAAACATTAAATATGGAATAGTCAGACGGAACATGCTGACCGCTAAATCGAATTTTTCAGGGTCATTATGGAAACCCGGCGCATACATATAGATGATTGCTGGTGCCAAAACCATAGCCACGAAAGTGAGTAAAGTCATGACCATAAGCAAACAACCAAATACCCGACTAATCAAGATTTGAACTTCAGCATGTAATCGGCCTGTTTTATATTCGGTTAGTACCGGAATAAAAGCTTGCGAGAAAGCTCCTTCTGCAAATAACCTTCGAAAGAAATTGGGAATACGAAAAGCAACGACAAAGGTATCGAAATCTTTACCCGCACCAAACACATTGAGCAATACGACATCTCGTACTAAACCCAATACCCGTGACAACATCGTCATCGCACTGACAATAAAAGTCGATCGCCACAATGCCATCGTACTCACCTACAGCTATATATTCGAAAGTCGCTATTGTAATGAAACTAGAAAATCTTTTCGTTGTGAAATGATGAATGAACTCAAGTTTTTTTCTGTGCTAGCAGTTGTCTAAAGTGCTGCCATTTAAAATAAGGTCCCGGATCGGTTTTTCGGCCCGGTGCAATATCTGAATGTCCTGCAATATGGTTTTTAATTTCTGGATAAGCTTGACGAATAGCGGCAACCACATCAGTTAGTACACTGTACTGTACTTCTTCAAAAGGCAAGTCATCACTTCCTTCAAGTTCAATACCAATTGAATAATCATTGCACTCAACTTTAGCTAAATAACTCGAACGCCCTGCATGCCATGCCCGATCATTAAAGCTAACAAACTGTAGGACTTCCCCACTACGTAAAATCAGCAAATGCGTAGAAACCTGCATCCCCTCAATAGTTTGAAAATAGGGGTGAACCGACCAATCTAATTTATTTTGAAAAAACTGCTCAATATACCCACCTCCAAATTGAGATGGCGGCAAGCTAATATTATGAACCACAATCATTTGAATTTCGGTACCAGTCGGACGCTGGTTAAAATTTGGAGAAGGGACTTGTCTCGCCCCTTTTAATTGTCCATCTATAACTTCATACGGTGTGATTTTCTTCATTGAAGTGCCAATAAATTGCTTGCCAATTGTTTTAGTTTAAAACAGTTATGTGCTTTTCAAAGTAGTCAGCACGATTGTTTATCGCGATTAAACACATAAAACAGCTTATTTTTAAAGTCGACGGTGCTAATATATCGCAAGTTTTAGGGTCATCGACAAAATGGAAACCGTATGAGCATACCTCAGTCTTTGCTTGAACAGTCAATTCAAATCAATATTCAACAAGCATTACAAGAAGATATTGGGGACGGTGACATTACCGCTATGCTCACGCCTGAAGATGAGCAGGCAACCGCGACCATCATTAGCCGTGAAGATATGGTTTTAGCTGGACAGCCGTGGGTAAATGCACTCATCTCAGCTTATGACAATACTGTACAGGTAACTTGGTTAAAACAAGAAGGTGACCGTGTTGCTGCAAATGAAGCCTTTTTAAAGCTTGCTGGTTCTGCACGTAGCTTACTGACGGTAGAGCGCCCTGCTTTAAACTTTATTCAAACTTTGTCTGCTGTTGCAACAAAAACTGCTGAATATGTTCAGCATCTTGAAGGTTTAAATACAAAACTTCTTGATACACGTAAAACTTTACCGGGTTTACGTATTGCACAAAAATATGCGGTTGCTATTGGCGGCGGACAAAACCATCGTCTTGGTTTATTTGATGCGTTCTTAATTAAAGAAAACCATATTATGGCAGCTGGTGGTATTGCTCAAGCAATTGCAAAAGCACATCAAATTGCACCAGGCAAACCAGTTGAAGTCGAAGTTGAAACTTGGGATGAGCTCAACCAAGCACTTGAGGCTGGCGCGGACATTGTTATGCTAGACAACTTCAGCCAACAGCAAATGATTGATGCCGTAAAGCATGTAGCTGGACGTTGTAAACTCGAAGCTTCTGGCAATATCACCATTGAAAACTTGCGTGAAGTAGCAACTACTGGTGTCGACTATATTTCTATGGGTGTCCTGACTAAAGACGTCAGAGCTGTTGATTTATCTATGCGTTTTAATGCTTAAATAAAATCCACATCGTTATTGGTTTGTTTCTGCGACTTAGTTATGTCTGCCGCTTGTGTTTTTTGCCATGCTGACTGAGTCGCTTGTGCCCCGTTATCTCGTGGGTCGGCAGCCATTAAAACAAAAGTAACTACTGCTAATAATACAATAAAACCTTGTAGCATAAATTTTCCCCATCACTTTTAAAAATTCAGGGTTTCAAGGTAAAAGATAAATATGACCAAGCTTAGGAGATTCTGTTACAAAAGGTAAGTCTTTATTTTTATTATTCATCTATACGACAGCATCTTCCCACATAATATTTTATATCAATACCCTAATCCCTTTATTTACTATGGTGACAGGTGACATGGATGTCACCGTTTCTCTGTGTTACAGGGAAGTAACATCAGAGAAACAGAGGTTTTTGTCACTTTTGACCTTTCAAAAGTGAGGAAAGCCTATACAACATCTATTTGAATTACATGTGATATGAGGCTGTGCTTTTTGATCAAAGTCATCTGAATTAACTTTAGATAATAATCCCAATTCAGGCTATATGACTTAAGACTCTAAATAACCCATATATGGGTCAGAAATCGAATCTTCTTGAGTTTCTATACGTCCTGCAAAACGGCGACTAAACGTTGCATCATCAGCTAATGTCACCGTAAAGTCATACCAACCACCAAATTCAGACATATCCCAAACTAATTCTTTTTCAGAACTATTCGTCTCGATAGTCCATGTCTTACTTGGAAGGTAAGCATTTGCTTTAACGTTAAGTTTGACTGACTTATTGCCGTCGTGACGAACCTTTAAATACAAATTCGCATCACACTCTTCCACACATACTCTAATTTCCGGTAACGCTTGAGTTTGGTTGGCTTGGCTCAAATTACCTTTAAATGCACGGTGGAAACCATTTGGCCCAAGTACCCATAAATCGTACTGTCCATTTATAGTATTCCACACATCATCAAGCTGTTTACCCGCCTCAACCATATAGCGACGAGGAGCTACTGTAAGATCTAATCGATTATAGACATGGAAAACGGCTGCTTGTTTACCCGTATTAGAGAACATCAATTTAACTGTTTTTTGAGTGGCATCAACTTTGGCACTGGTATGCAAAATATATGGCAAAGCACGTGATGGTCGAATCCCCATTTCCTGCTGAGGAAATTGCTGCTGGCTCGGTACAGGAACTTGTGGCAATAAAGCTTGAGCAACACGAATCGCATCGGCTTCGGCTTTGGTTTTCTTGCCATCTAGTTCAGCAACAGGCAAAAGGTTCGGTGTTTTAAAATTAAATGCTGTCGTTAAATCACCACATACGGCGCGGCGGTATGGGCTAATGTTAGGTTCTTGTATACCAAAGCGTTTTTCTAAAAACTGTAAAATAGAAGTATGGTCAAAGACTTGAGAGTTTACCCAGCCACCACGGCTCCACGGTGAAATCACATACATAGGAACACGCACACCCGGCCCATACACTCGACCATCTGGCTTAGGTTGAGATTTTGAAGTCGCTACTGCTGGATGATTAAAGTATTCATAAGATACTTGCTGATCGGTTAAAGTTGTTTTTCCATATACAACGCCATTTATATCTTTAGATGGCGCACTCGGTGAAGGAACATGGTCGAAGAAACCATCATTTTCATCGAAGTTTACCAATAAAACAGTTTGGCTCCACAACTCAGCGTTTTCAGTTAAAGCATTTAATACTTCCTGAATATACCAAGCGCCCTGTACAGGACTAGATGGCCCAGGGTGCTCACTATAATTTGCTGGAGCAACTAACCAACTCACTTGCGGTAATTTACCTTGTGCAATATCAGCTTTAAAAGTTCCTAAAAAACCACCGTCTGGCATGGTATTAGCAATACCTTTATAAAGTGGCTGTGTTGCATCGATTTTTTCATCGTATGCTGGGCATGTTGGGGTGTCATTACTGACCGGTTGACCAGATTGCTCGTTAGCACGGCGATATTGCTTGAAACCAGCTAAAGGGTTATCGGTAAAGTTATCTGGCATATTTTGATAAACTTTCCATGTCACGCCAGCCTGCTGTAAACGCTCAGGATACGTCGCCCATTCATAACCTTCTGTTGATGATCCAATCCCATCAAATTCGTTGACCACACTGGCTACACCTGCACCTGTAGGGCCATTCGTTCCAGTCCAGATAAATTTACGGTTCGGGTTAGTCCCTGCATGCATAGCGCAGTGGTAGGCATCACAAATGGTAAAAGCGTTGGCTAAAGCAAACTGATATTCAACTTCTTGCTTTTTATAGTAGCCCATCGACTGCGGTTTTTTATAAGCAACCCAATCACTCATGCGACCATTGTCCCAAGCTGCTTGGCCATCAGACCATGAGTGGGGTGTACCTGAAACACGCTGAGCATTTCCTAAACGGCTGTCGAGATGGTAAGGCAAAACTTTATTTTTCTTAGCATCGTATTGCTCCCAGACCTTACGACTTTCTGTCATTGGAATGGTAAAGCGGTCACCAAAACCACGCACACCTTTTAACGTTCCAAAATAATTATCAAACGAGCGGTTTTCCTGAGTCAAAATCACAATGTGTTTAACATCTTGAATAGTTCCACTTTCAACTTTGGCATCGATAGCCAGCGCTTTTTGAATACTTAGCGGGAAACTTGCCAGAGCAGCAGTCCCAAACATAGTTTTTGTAGAATTTAAAAGAAATTCGCGACGATTCATTTTTTCATCCTTAATTTTTATTATGGTGCACAGTGCATTTTGCAATTACTGGTTGGCGGTGTTGTTGGCGATGAATTATCTGAGTTGTTGTCATCGTTACAAGCACTGAGCATAAGCGCTAAAGATGTAATAAATAAAAGTGAAAGTTTTCGCATCATTTTTTTCCAAACGGTTTAAATGCGAACTACTAATAAAGCGTAAAAGTGACAGGCAAGTGATGTTTTTATGTCGATTTGATGAAGGCATAAAAAAACGCATCCGAAGATGCGTTTTTTAGATAACTTGAAATTACCAGCCTAAAGCTTCTTGTTGCTTTTTAATCAGCTCAGCAATTCCTTTTTCTGCCATTTCTAACATGGCATTGCTTTGCGCACGAGTAAACGGTTTATCTTCGGCTGTACCTTGAATTTCAATAAACTCGCCCGCTTGTGTCATTACTACGTTTAAGTCAGTTTGACAGTTCGAATCTTCTTCATAGCAAAGATCAAGAAGTACTTCATCTTGATACATACCCACAGAAATTGCAGCAACTAAGCCTTTAAGCGGATCATGCTTAATTTTTTTCTGTGCAAGTAAAACATTCATCGCATCAACCAATGCTACAGCAGCACCAGTGATTGATGCAGTACGTGTACCGCCATCAGCCTGAATTACATCGCAGTCGATGGTAATGGTATTTTCACCAAGCTTTTTCAAATCAACCATCGCACGTAAGCTACGGCCAATAAGGCGTTGGATTTCTTGAGTACGACCAGTTTGTTTACCACGAGCAGCTTCACGGTCACAACGAGAATGTGTTGAACGCGGTAACATACCATACTCTGCTGTTACCCAGCCTTGACCTTGGCCTTTTAAAAAGCGTGGCACTGAGTTATCAATGCTTGCAGTACAAAGGACTTTGGTGTGACCAAATTCGACCAGCACAGAACCTTCAGCATAACGGGTGTAGTTTCGTGTAATTTTCACTTCACGTAATTGGTCTAATGCACGTTGGTCAATACGCATAATCCTTCCTAACTTCTCTTAAATACAAACTTGGGCATAGTATAGCAAAGGATTTTGACAGGTTGAGTTTATTCCCTACTTTGAAATGTAAGTCTGCACTTTTCATGAGTTAAAAATAAAAATAGCCCCTAAAAAGGAGCTATTTTGGATTAACTGAGATTATGCAAATTTAAATTTTGCTTTTAACTTTTCTAATGTCTGCATCACTTTTCCAGTGGTATGGTTTGGCAATGAACATTTTGCTAAACGTACCCATACACTCCAGAACTGGCGCATAAAGCTCGCTTCGTTGTAGTGAATACCATATTCTGTGCAAAGCGCCTTAATTTTCGGTGCCACTTCTTTATAGCGGTTGGCAGGCATATCTGGGAATAAGTGGTGTTCAATTTGATGACTTAAGTTACCACTCAGAAAATGAAGCCATTCTGTCCCACTAAAATTACTCGAACCACGAATCTGGCGTAAATACCACTCTGCCTTAGTTTCAGTGTCGGTATTATCCGGCTCAAACGTTTCTGCATCTTCAGTAAAATGACCATTAAAGATCACGGCAGATGACCACAAGTTACGAATAATATTGGCAACTACATTTCCTGCAAAAACTGGTAAAAACATAGGACCAGAGATCACAGGGAAAAACACATAGTCTTTTAAAACTTGGCGTGTGGCTTTTTTACGGACTTTAGCCGAGTCTTTCCAAACCTGTTTCCAGCTCTTGGTTTTATAAACTAATGCATCTTCAAGATGTAAGTTTTGTACACCTACATACCATTCAAAGAAAAACATTAACTGTAGACCGAGTGGAATATTAAACAGGTGACGAGGTTCCCACTTTTGTTGGTCACTTACTCGTAAAAGGCCATAACCCACATCATGGTCTTTACCTACAATATTGGTATAGGTATGGTGCACATAGTTATGTGTTTCACGCCAGTCATCCCCCGATGCAATGGTATCCCAATCGTAAGTATTACCGTTCAGGCTTGGTTCATTTAACCAATCAAACTGACCATGCATAACGTTATGACCAAGTTCCATATTTTCTACAATTTTAGAAATGCCTAATAAGCCTGTTCCCAATAACCAGACAGGTGGAATCCAGCCACCAAACATCAACATGCCACGCGATGCGATTTCGGTATAGCGAACAAAATTACGCACTTTGTAGATATATTTTGCGTCGTGTTCACCAAGACTTTGCATCACTTCTTGACGAATCTGTTCAACACGGCGACCAAACTCTTCAGTCTGTTCAGGTGTTAAATGAGCAGATTTAGAAACGGTAGAAAATTCTAATGCCATATTCATAGGGTTAATCCTCTTTAATTCTTTTTATAGATCAATCGTGACTGGGCTTAATGCCTGGCTCACGCATAGTTTAATTGGACGGTTCGGTTGATCTTCAATTTCACCTGTTAACAGGTTTTGAGTCACTCCGCTTACCTTGGTACAACTGCATTTATTGCAGACACCCATACGGCAACCATGTTGCGGACGTAGTCCTGCTTGCTCTGCACTGCTCAGTAAATTTGTTTCAGCTAAAAACTCGTGTTGGGCACGGCGGAAAATAACAGGCTGTGCGGTATGGGTTCCAGTCACTTGAAGTGGTTGGAAATATTCTTGGTGAAGCTGAGACTGAGCACCTTTTTGTGTATAAATTTCATTCGCCTGCTGCATCATGCCGTGGTGTCCACACACATAGGTCGCAGTCTGCGCAAAGTCAGGAACCAGCTTTTCTAGCAGGCTTTCAGTTAAATGCTGCTTTTGCTCGGTAGTATTAAAAAAATGATACTGAAGCTGTGGGTACTGCTCTGCCAAAGCTTTTAATTCAGCATGAAAAATTTCCGCACGATTAAAATAAATCACATGAATTTGTTCAAGCTGCTGTTTCAAAGCTTGCTGCAAAAGTGAATAAATTGCAGTAATGCCACTACCTGACGCGATTAAAATCGCAGGTTGTTGACCTTGATGCAAAGTAAAATCACCTTGTGGCTGTGAAATCTCAACACACTCACCCACATGTAACAGTTGAGCTGCACGAGACACCAAGCCTTGTACTTTAATACCTAAAACAATTTCACCTCGAGTGGTTACTTCAATAATTGAATAACTACGCTGTTGATAAACGCCATCGATAAGTAACGTCAGTAAAATACTTTGGCCCGCACAAACCTGATCGAAATTAAAATTACGATTCGGTTTAAGCTTGATCAGCACCATATCGGTATGAAGTGGCTGAACTGCGGTAACTTCTGCAAGTACCCTTTTCCAAGCCCAAGACACATTAATTTTTTGCAAAACAAAATCAACGAAATCTTCTCGAACCCAATGTGGTTGATAGTTAAGTGTTGCGTTCATACGTTCCTCTTTTGTTTCTGGCTATTTATTTGAGTGAACACATGTTCGTATAGTGAACATATGTACACTATATTTATAAGTGTTCACTCAGTCAACACTTGTTCACTATTTTTTTTATGAAAGTTTGCTCTTTTTTGTTAGACTTTGGCTCACGGTTTAAATAGGTTCTTTTAATGTCGATACGGGATGAACGAAAACAGCAAAGTCGTCAGGCACTTCTCGATGCAGCCTTGCATTTAAGTACGTCTGGGCGTTCGTTCAGTAGTATCAGTTTGCGTGAAGTTGCACGTGAAGTTGGTTTGGTACCAACAGCGTTTTATCGCCATTTTCAAGACATGGATGAACTCGGTAAGGAACTAGTCGATCAAGTCGCGCTACATTTAAAAAGCGTTTTACATCAACTTGGACAAAGTTATTTACAACATAAATCCGCTAAAACCCAAACCAGCATTGAGCTATTTGTGCAGGCAGTGAACCATAGTCCTAAACAGTGGCAATTTATGATTGCTGAACGTTGGGGCGGTTCAGAAACGGTTCGTGCAGCGATTGCTCGAGAAATCGAATTTCTGATTGAAGACTTAACAACAGATCTGACTAAGCTCGAAAATTTTAAACATATTCAAAACCCTCAAGATTTAAATGTCTTATCTACCATTTTGACTAATATGTCATTTACATGGGCAATGACGTGGCTCAACCTCGCCAAACAATATCAAGGTGAACAGCTCAAGCAGCAACAAACTGCCTTTATTGAAAACGCATCTACACAAGTTCGCTTACTGTTTAGAGGGATTGCGAACTGGGAACGATAGAAGCGGCAAATGACAAAAAACAGGTTATGTGGTAATACGTAAACAGAGAAAGAAAAAGGCTCAAAATTTCGAGAAAAGTCTTTTTCTTTTTTACAGGAAGTAAACTATTCGTTAGGCCAAACTGGTGTGGGAATACCTATGAATCTTGATCGTCATACACAGTTTTTAATGCGCAAAGAAAAGATTCTGAGCGTTGCAGAAAAATTGTTACTAGAAAACAATCAGGAAATTACTCTAGATGAATTAGTGGCCGAGCTAGATATTGCAAAAGGTACGCTTTATAAGCACTTTAGAAGTAAAAATGAACTTCTACTTGAACTCATTATTCAAAATGAAAAACAAATTTTAGAAATTTCTCAAAAATATAATACCGACTTTAAAGAGTATGCACCCCGTTACATGCTGCATCATTTGCTCACACCGGGCAAAACGATTCTATTGCATCAACTTGAAGAAAATCTGACCATGACAGAGTCTAAGTTGAAACACCTCTTTGAAGAGCTTTATGAAATTCGTCAGCAACGTATTTTAGCGATTAAAGATATTACTGAAAATTATTTAAAATCATTGAACTACGACATGTCGATTCGTGATTATTTATCATATATCTGGTCACTGACTTATGGCGCATCACTGCTTTTAAATTCGACTTATTATCAGCGTTCAATTGGTTCTCGCCAAAAACTCATTAATTTATATATTAATCAGGCATTGTCGTTGCCAACACAAACTACCAATTTTGATGCACTAAATTTCCAAATCGAAGATGAAAATCATCAAAATTAATTGAATTATTTCGTGATTATGAAAGCAATTGAATATGTAAATTTATAAAAAAAGGGACCTCAATAGAAGTCCCTTTTTTAAAGCAATCAATATTATTTTGCCTTACGTTCTTTCTCAATTAAGTAATTAAGTACTTGGGTCACTTTACCATCTTCGCCTTGTACTACGTATTTACCATTTACCACTACAGCAGGAACACCAGTTAATTGGTACTGTTGAGCAAGTTTATTTGACTCAGCAACTTTTGCAGTTACGGCAAATGAGTTGTAAGTACTGTTAAATTTCTCTTCAGGTACCCCATAACGCGTGAAGAATTTAGCCGCAGAAGCCTGATCAAAAATCTGCTGACCATTCACCTGAATAGCATGGAATAATGGTAAATGTGTGCGCTTACGGACACCTAATGCCTCAGATGTATAATAAGTACGTGCCCCTTGTTCCCATACTTTGTTCATAGCAGCTGGTGTACGTACAAAACGTACATCATTAGGAATTTGTTTTAACCACGTTTGCATATGTGGTTCAAGTTTAAAACAGTGCGGACAACCATACCAAAAGAACTCACGTACTTCGATTTTCCCCGGTACTTCCACTTTGCCTGGATTGGCAATCACGGTGTAGTCTTTACCAGCAACGAAATCTGCTGCCATTGCACTACCCGATACGGCCATAATTGCTGCACTCAAACCACCCAAAACCAATTTTTTCATTGCTACAGCTTTTCCTCTAAGTTGTTATGCATTAGCTTATGCTCTAAATATAAAACAAATATGCTAAATTCGTTTTGCTTCTGTGAAGTTTTTTATTGGGTTTATCGCTTTTTTCCCAATAATCGCTACACTAACGGCGAACTACATCCAAAAAGATAACTCAAGTTTAGAGGTAGCACCATGTCGCAATTGAATGTTGATTTACAAGAAATCGCAAAGTTTGAAGCACTTGCTGCCAAATGGTGGGATCAACATTCTGAATTTCGCCCACTTCATCAAATTAACCCATTACGTTTAAACTGGATTGATGAACGTGTTGGTGGTCTTGCAGGCAAAAAAGTACTTGATGTTGGCTGCGGTGGCGGTATTTTAGCTGAAAGTATGGCTCGCCGTGGTGCAGATGTACTCGGTATTGATATGGGTGAAGCACCTTTAGCTGTAGGTCGTTTGCATGCTCAGCAAGATAATGTTCAAAATATTGAATATCGCCAAATTCCAGTTGAAGAATTGGCCCAAGAGCAAGCAGGCCAATACGATGTGGTCACTTGTATGGAAATGATGGAACATGTTCCTGATCCAGCATCTATTGTTAAAGCATGTCAGGCTTTAGTGAAGCCAGGTGGTCATGTGTTTTTCTCGACCATTAACCGTAACCCAAAGTCATATTTATTTGCGATTATTGGTGCTGAATACGTATTACGCATGCTTCCAAAGGGCACGCATGATTATCACAAGTTCATTCGCCCTTCAGAAATGGCACATGACATTCGTAATGCAGGCTTAACTTTAAAAGAAATGACAGGCTTGCACTACAACCCGCTTACCAAGCATTACTGGTTAGCGCCAAATGTTGATGTTAACTATATGGTTCATACAGTAAATACAGGTGCATGATGAAAGCTGTTTTATTTGATTTAGACGGCACTCTCATCGACACGGCTGCCGACTTTATTCGTATTATTCAACAAATGTGTCGTGATGCAAGACGCCCTGTAGTTGATGCAGACCTCATCCGTACTCAGGTTTCTGAGGGCGCACGAGCGATGGTCAAATTAGTCTATCCAGAACTGGATGTAGCCAATCCAATTTTCTTGGCGCATCGACAAAACTTTTTAGATATTTATGGCAATAATATTGTCGTCGATACAGACCTGTTTGAAGGCATGTATCCGCTTTTAGAAGAGTTAGAAGCTCAGCAAATTCCGTGGGGTATTGTGACCAATAAACCACGTGGTTTAAGTGAGTCATTGTTAGAAAAATTAAATCTGACTGAACGCTGTGCAGTTCTAGTGTGTCCAGAAGACGTTTCTAAAACCAAGCCAGACCCTGAACCAATGTATTTGGCTGCAAAGCAGTTAAATATACCAGCAAATGAAATTATTTATGTGGGTGATCATCCACGTGATATTGATGCTGGTCGCAATGCCGATATGTATACGATCTTGGCAGCATACGGTTATTTACCTATCGAACATCGTGATGATTTAGCCGCTTGGCAAGCCGACTCGATTGTAAATACGGTGACAGAATTACACGAGATGTTACGTCAAAAGCTTCCTGCTCTACAGGAAAATCAGCGTATGATAGGTTAACACAAGAGTTTTACAGGCTTTTTTAACAGTTATTTATATCAATATAAAAAGAAGGAGGTTTACCAATGAAATATTCAGAATATCAACCTCGTCCAGATCTTCTCAAAGATCGAATTATTTTAATCACCGGTGCAGGTGATGGAATTGGGCGAGCTGCGGCCCTCAGTTATGCTTTACACGGCGCAACTGTGGTTTTGCATGGTAGAACCTTAAATAAACTTGAAGTAATTTATGATGAAATTGAAGGTTTAGGCGCTCCTCAGCCTGCAATTTTACCATTACAACTTTCGAGTGCTTCTGATCGTGATTATGACTTTTTAGTCAATACGTTAGAAAAGCAATTTGGACGTCTGGACGGTATTTTGCACAATGCCGGCATTTTAGGTGATCGAGTAGAACTGGCACATTATCCAACAGAAGTATGGGATGATGTAATGTCAGTAAATTTACGTGCACCTTTTGCTCTTACTCAAGCCCTACTCCCGCTTTTACAAAAATCAGATAACGCTTCTGTGGTATTTACCAGCTCTGGCGTAGGTCGCGAAGCACGTGCACTCTGGGGCGCGTATTCAGTATCTAAAGTCGCAATTGAAGCTGTAAGTAAAATTTTTGCAGCTGAGCATACCTATCCAAATATCCGCTTTAACTGCATTAATCCCGGTGCGACACGTACTGCAATGCGTGCAAAAGCCTATCCTGAAGAAGATCCAAAAACATTATTGACGCCTGAGTCGATTATGCCAGCTTATCTTTATTTAATGGGTGAAGATAGTTTGGCGCTCAATGGACAAAGTATTGATGCTCAGGATTAAATAATTACGGATGAACAGCTAAAATACATTACAGCCGATCATCACATCTGGCTTGGCTATACCTGAAAAGATATATACAAGCCTTTTTTATTATTGATAAAAACTCTGGATCTATCCGTAATTTTAATTGAAGCATTAAATGATCTTCACAGTTTCTCTGCATTTTACGCGTAGAGTATTCACCATGAGAGACATCAGATGTAAACGAGGATGCATCATGAAAAAGTTGTTCACTACCTTAACTCTTTGCATAACCGTACTGACTACTAGTATGGCAAGCTTTGCCGACCCTCCTTTTGATCGAGGACATGGCCCTAAAGGTGGTCCGCATGGTGAATGGAATGATCGTGGACATAAATTTGATCGGGACAATGACGATGATCGTTTCCGCGATGAACGCCGTATGCGTGAAGAACGTGGTTTTGAGCGTCTAAAACAACATCGCTGGCAGCCAGGTTATGTCATGCCACAGCATTATCGCGGCAATGGCTATAAGGTCGACTATAGAGACAGTAACTTGCCTAAACCAGACCGTAACCAGCAATGGTATAAAATTAACAATGACTATATTTTAGTCGACACAGACTCTAACAGTATTGTTAGCATTCGTGGTTTATAAAACTGATAGCTCCTCACTATCAGTCATTAAAAAGGATAAACCCCATCGGTTTTATCCTTTTTTTATTTTATATATCAATTAGATAATAAAAATTCATATATTCTAAATTTCTTCTTATTTCATAGAATTTTTTCACATTTATCGTTCTTAGTCTTCACGATTTATCTTTAATTATTCACTAATCTTCAATTATCGAAATTTAATTGATCATTCGAGGTTCATGATGAAAAAACTAACAACAGCAATTGTTCTTTCAATGAGTGGTTTAATCGCAACAACAGCAATGGCTGCTCCAAATGACCATGATCGTCATGGTAATTACCCAAACCATGAAGTAAAAACAGTTAAAGTGATTAAAAAAGACGACCATCGCAATGACTGGCGAGCAGGTCAAGTTGTACCCCGTGAATATCAGCACCCACGTTATGCAGTTGACTACCGCTCACACCAGAAACTGACCAAGCCAGGGCGTTTTCAAAAATGGTATAAAGTGAATGGTAACTATGTACTGGTAAATGAACAAAGCCATAAAATCATTAAAGTGATTCGTTAATTTAACAAAATATCAGACACCCAAATCTAATTTGGGTGTTTTTATATCTAAAACATGCGACTTTAAGCTTTTTTGTTTAGAATCATCTTTATATCTTTTTGCTGTTGATTCGAGATCGGTATGCCAACTAAGTCTTTAGAGAAATCACATAATAACACCCAACATTATGTACATTGGTTCCGACACTCAGCACCTTATATTAATGCCCATCGCGATAAAACTTTTGTATTAATGTTTGGCGGTGAAGCCGTCCGCGATCCTAATTTCGAACATATTATTCATGATATTGCTTTATTGCATTCACTTGGTATCCGCTTAATTTTAGTCCATGGCGCACGTCCACAAATTAATCAAAACCTTAAAGATAAAGGTATCGAAACACCTTTTTATGACAATAGCCGTATTACCACACGCGAATCATTAGGCTGTGTCATGAGTGCTGTGGGGTCTATTCGGTTAGAAATTGAAGCACTGTTATCTATGGGATTGGCTAATTCTCCAATGTACGGCGCTCGAATAGATGTTGTATCAGGTAATTTCGTAACAGCTAAACCTTATGGTATTCGTGATGGAATGGATTTTCAGCTTACGGGTGAAGTTCGTTCCATAGATACCGACGCGATTGAGCGTCATCTTGATAACGATAATATTGTTTTACTGGGCCCGACTGGTTATTCAACCACTGGTGAAGTATTTAATTTAAGAGCTGAAGAGGTGGCAACCAAAACCGCAACCTATTTAAAAGCAGACAAATTAATCTTTTTAGGTGAACAACAAGGTTTGCTTAATGAAGAAGGACAATTATTGCGTGAATTGAGCCCGCATCAACTTGATTACTATATTCAGCAATACCAGACCAGTAGCCCCACCCTAACCCTACATTTACAGGAAGCAAAAAAGGCATCTTTATCGGGTGTTCACCGTGTTCATTTAATTTCTTACGCCTATGATGGCGCACTCATTGAAGAACTCTTCACCCGTGACGGTGTGGGTACCATGATTACCGATGCGCACTATGAAGAAGTTCGCACAGCCCATATTCAAGATGTGGGTGGCTTAATGAATTTATTGCGTCCGTTAGAAGAAGAAGGCATTTTGGTTTATCGTTCGCGTGAACGTTTAGAGCAGGAAATTAGCCAGTTTGCGGTTATTGAACGAGACGGTATGATTTTGGCTTGTGCTGCTCTTTATCCAATTCCAACTGAATTTAATGAAACTCGTTCGGCAGAAATTGCTTGTGTAGCAGTACACCCTAGTTATCGCAAATCAAATCGTGGTAGCCAAATTCTGCAATTCCTTGAAGAAAAGGCTAAACAACAAGGTATTCGTCAATTATTTGTTTTAACAACACGAACTGCTCATTGGTTTTTAGAACATGGTTTCCACCAAGTCACTGTTGATGAATTACCAAATGCCCGTCAGGCACTATATAACTATCAAAGAAATTCTTTAGTGTTTAAAAAACTACTTCCCTAGCCTTTGCATTTTTTAAGATATTCTTATTTCAGATAAGCTTAGTCCCAAAAGTACAACCATACATACCATTAATGTATGGTTGTACTTTTTTTAAATCTTTAAATTTTCTTCATTTCATATTTTTCATTTTATTTACAAAAACTTAAACGTTATTTTCAAAATATTATTTTATTTAATAAATCATTTTTTTGCATAAGTTTATCGTCGAATGTTTTTAGCTTTTTTTTGTATAAATAAAGACCGAATACTTATTTTTTATGAAATAAAAATCCCTTTAGGGTATCTGCTCATCCAATTATTTTTCTTTTTCTCTTTCGGGGAGCACGAAACCACATGGCACTTTTTAATTCCACTTCATGGGCAAAATATTCAGTCATTGCTGCCAGCCTTGCGGGAGTGATGATGCTAGGTGGTTGTGCTAAAAAAGAGGAACAGACCACCACAACTCTAAATATTGGATACCAGAAATATGGCATCCTTCCTATTTTAAAAGCTCGTGGTGACTTGGAAAAAGCGCTAAAAGATCAAGGCGTACAAGTGAAATGGGTCGAATTTCCTGCGGGTCCTCAATTACTTGAAGGCCTAAATGTCGGAAGCGTTTCATTGGGTGAAGCAGGTGAAGCACCACCTATTTTTGCTCAAGCAGCCAATCCAAACTTAGTCTATGTTGCAAACCAACCGGCTGCACCAAAAGCAGAAGCATTATTGGTACAAAAAGACTCTCCTATTCACTCTATTCAAGATTTAAAAGGCAAACGTGTCGCACTGAATAAAGGTTCGAATGTTCACTACCTATTATTGAAAGTTCTAGAAGCAAATCACTTGAACTTAAGTGATATTCAACCTGTTTATTTACCGCCATCAGACGCACGTGCTGCTTTTGAAAAAGGCGCTGTCGACGCATGGGTCATTTGGGACCCGTTCTTTGCAGCAGCTGAACATCAAATTCAAGCTCGAGTTTTAGCAACAGGTGAAAACTTGGTAAGCAATCATCAGTTCTACTTAGCTGATCGTAAATTTGCAGAAAGTAATCCAAAAGTACTCAACACTGTTGTGCAAACGCTAAATCAAACAACCCAATGGGTCAGCACGCATCAAGATGAAGCGGCCAAGCTACTCGAAAAACCTACGGCACTTGAGTTTGATGTACTCAAAACTTCTATTTCGCGAATGGGTTTTGGTGTTCAGCCAATATCTGACAAGGTCGCTCAAGAACAACAATATGTAGCCGATGCCTTTTATGCGCAAAAGCTCATTCCAAACAAGCTCACCATTCAAGATGCCATTTTAAAACTGAAATAAACCCAGCTTTGGTACAGCTTAAATAACGATATAAATGCTGTGCCTTGCCTGAAGGGAACAAGGATATCTATATGCAATATCAGTCATTATTTAATAAGAGTCAGTGGACTCAGTTAGTTAAGCACTTTAGTGCAGTCGCTGTCTTAGGTTTAACGATTGCTGCACCTGCTTGGGCAATTGACCCAACCGTAAAAGAACTGCGTATCGGTTTTCAAAAAAGCTCGATCAACTTTGCAATTGCTAAGCAGCAAAAATTATTTGAACAAGAATTTCCAAATGCCAAGATCACTTGGAACGAGTTCCCGGCTGGCCCTCAAATTTTAGAAGCCTTGGCTGTTGGCTCACTCGATGTTGGCGTTACTGGAGACACACCTCCAGTCTATGCTCAAGCAGCGGGCAAGCCTTTATATTACATTGCTTATGAAGCAGCTAAGCCATTGGCATCAGCAATTTTAGTTCCTAAAAACTCACAGCTCACCCAGCTTAAAGACCTAAAAGGCAAACGTATTGCGTTGCAAAAAGGTTCTAGTTCACATTACTTGCTCGTACAGGCTGTGCGTAAAGCGGGATTAAAATGGAGCGACATTACGCCAATTTGGCTCACACCTGCCGATGCGCGCGCAGCATTTCAAAAAGGTGCCGTTGATGCATGGGCAATTTGGGACCCTTACTACGCTTCAGCGCAACTAGAAGACCAAGCTCGTGTACTTGCTTCAGGTAAAGGTTTAAGCCCGAACTATACCTTTTATTTAGCAGCTCCAAATTTTGTTAAGCAATATCCAAAAGCTGTTCCTGAACTCATCAAACAGATTAATCAAGCTGACAAATGGGTTCAAAGCCATCAAACAGAAACGGCGAGCGCGATTGGCCAAAGTACAGGCCTAAAACCTGCAACTAGTGACTTATTCATTAAACGTCGTCCACGTCCATCAGCAGCAGCTCCTCTTAACAGCAAAGTTATTGCTGAGCAGCAGCAACTCGCAGACATCTTTACTCAACAAGGCATCATTCCAAAGCCAATCAGCATTAAACAAGCTGTTTGGGGTGCCAAGTAATTTCAATAGACATATAGGTAATGCACATGAAAATTTTCTGGTTTATTCCTACCCACGGTGATAGTCGCTATTTAGGTACAAGTAAAGGCGCTCGTCAGGTTGACCATGCCTATATGAAGCAAATTGCTGTGGCAGTAGATAATTTGGGTTACGAAGGTGTACTTATTCCAACGGGCCGTTCATGTGAAGACCCGTGGATTACGGCGGCTAGCCTTATTGATGCAACTCAGCACCTTAAGTTTTTAGTTGCGTTACGTCCGGGGGTAACCACACCAGCTTTAGCTGCGCGTATGGCTGCAACATTTGACCGCCTATCGAATGGTCGTGTGTTACTCAACTTGGTGACAGGTGGCGATGAAGCAGAACTACGCGGTGACGGTTTATATGAAGATCACTCAACGCGTTACCAAACAGCCAATGAATACGTAAAAATCTGGCGTGAAATTTTGACGCGTTCACATACGGGTGAAGCTTTTACATTCCACGGTGAACGCTTACAAGTAGATGATGCAAAACTACTTTATCCACCTGTTCAAAAGCCTTATCCACCACTTTGGTTCGGTGGCTCTTCAGACGTCGCTGTCGATTTGGCTGCTGAGCAAGTTGATACTTACCTTACGTGGGGCGAGCCACCAGCAGCAGTCAAACAAAAGATCGAACATGTTCGTGCTAAAGCTGAGGCTAAAGGCCGTAAATTAACTTATGGCATTCGCTTGCATGTGATTGTTCGCGAAACCAACGAACAAGCATGGGCAGCTGCTAACGAGCTTATTCAATATCTCGACGATGCAACTATTGCTGCAGCACAGAAAAAATTTGCTCAAATGGACTCCGTAGGCCAACAACGTATGGCCGCGCTACACGGCGGTAACCGAGACAAGCTAGAAGTCTCTCCAAACCTTTGGGCAGGTATTGGTTTAGTCCGTGGTGGTGCAGGTACGGCACTTGTAGGTGACCCAGAAACAGTTGCTGCTCGTATTCAGGAGTATGCTGATTTAGGTATCGATACTTTTATTTTCTCGGGCTATCCACATCTTGAAGAGTCGATCCGTTTTGCAGAGTTAGTATTCCCGTTATTACCAATTGAGACCCGAGCTAAACTTGCTCAGCCAAACTTAACTGGTCCATTCGGTGAGATTATTGCCAACAACTATGTTCCAGACGAAAAGAAGCAAAATAGTTCCGTCAAGGAGCCTGCATGAGCCAAGATGTAAATATTGTTTCACGTGGAACAAAACAAATCGGGCAGCGTTTGCTGCCCTGGATTTTCCCAATTGTTCTATTGGTTGTTTGGCAAATTGCCTCAAGTTCGGGTCTTTTAGAAAGCCGTATTTTACCTGCTCCAAGTGCTGTCATTTCAGCTTTTTGGCATCTTTTGGTGAGTGGCGAACTATGGCATCACGTTAAAGTAAGTGCTGGTCGTGCATTGCTTGGGCTTTTGGTAGGCGGTGGTTTAGGCTTGCTATTAGGTCTGCTCAATGGGTCTTCACGTTTCGCCTCCACCCTACTCGATACAACCTTACAGATGATTCGTAATATCCCAGCTCTTGCGCTTATTCCGCTGGTGATTTTGTGGTTTGGTATTGATGAAACAGCAAAATTGTTTTTAGTTGCTGTCGGTGTTTTCTTCCCAATTTATATCAACACCTATCATGGAATTCGTTCAGTCGACCCACAATTGATTGAGATGGGTAAAAGCTATGGGCTTTCCCGCTGGCAGCTCTACAAAGAAATTATTCTACCAGGTGCAATGCCTTCTATTTTAGTGGGTCTACGTTTTGCCTTAGGTTTGGTTTGGGTATTACTCATTGTGGCTGAAACGATCTCAGCGCAAGCAGGTATTGGTTATATGACCATGAATGCACGAGAGTTTTTGCAAACAGATGTGGTTCTGGTCGGTATTCTTCTTTACGCCCTATTAGGCAAGTTAGCCGATGTTTTAGCACAAATTTTGGAACGCTATTTACTACGTTGGCACGCTGGTTATCAAAAATAAGGGAGCTTAAAATATGACAAATCTGAATTTAAATATTAATCAGAATGACGTAGAGCTCATTCCAGAAAATCATCCAGAGTCACAAGAACCTGTCGTAGGTGCAGAGATTCTGATTGAACAGCTTTACAAGTTTTATGGTGAGGTGAAAGTTCTTGAAGATCTTAATCTGCATATTCAACCGGGCGAATTTTTAGCGATCGTTGGTCGTAGTGGCTGCGGTAAAAGTACCTTATTACGCTTAATTGCCCAACTTGAAAAAGCGAGTTTCGGAGAAATTAAATTTAAATCTGCGCGACATTTACGCGAAGGCATTACTAACGATGACATTCGGGTTATGTTCCAAGACCCACGCTTACTTCCTTGGCGAAATATTCTTCAAAACGTTCAACTTGGACTACCAAAATCACAACATGCTTTGGCAGAAGAATTACTGGAAAAGGTGGGTTTAAAAGAAAAATCGGGACAGTGGCCTTCACAGCTCTCAGGTGGCCAGCGCCAGCGTACAGCCTTGGCCCGTGCGTTATCGCATACTCCACGTATTTTGCTGTTAGATGAGCCGTTAGGTGCATTAGACGCACTCACCCGTCTTGAGATGCAAAGCTTGATTGAACGTTTATGGAAAGAGCAAGGTTTTACTGCCATTTTGGTCACACACGATGTAAGTGAAGCAGTGCAACTGGCCGACCGTATTATCCTATTAGATAAGGGCCAAATTGCCCAAAGTTTCCAAGTGAATTTGCCACGTCCGCGTAAAAAGAGCATAACTTTTGCCCAGCTTGAACAACAAGTACTCGATGCTGTTTTAGCAACTTAAAGCTGAGATGAGTAATGAGAACCATTTCAACCACAAAATGTCCAATTAACGAGCAATAAAACTGATGATTTATTGCTCTTTTTTGGGGCGAATATAAAAAAATATTTTTAAGAATAACAATAAACTAGTGAATCTCTCTATTTTTTGCACAATAGTATATCTATTGCTCAAATAACTATCCGTTTTTTCACTAAAAAAGTGAGACACCTGTGCACAAATCAAACGATTTACCTTACAATGGGAGCACTATCTTTTTAATTTATGCAGCAAATGGAACAAAAGAAGAGTACTCAAAAGCGCAATCAGCTTCTTGCTGCCGCCCTTGATGTGTTTTCACTATATGGGTTCAGTGGTGCAAGTCTGGATGAAATTGCCCAACTCGCTGACATGCATAAGTCGAATATTTTCTATTACTATGAAAATAAAGAGTCTTTATATGTGGAAGTGCTGACCACAGTTTTACAAAAATGGCTTGCTCCCTTACAAACCTTAGAAGCTGAGTTAGAACCAGCCGAAGCTTTGTCTCACTACTTAATACAAAAAATCGAACTTTCACGTAGCCAACCAAAAGCTTCGCGACTATTTGCTTTGGAAATTATCCAAGGGGCGCCGCACATTTTACCTATACTGAAAGGGCCTTTGAAAAAGCTATTTAAGCGCAAAGCTAAAGTCATTCAGACTTGGCAAGAAGAAGGAAAAATTTCCCCAGATATCGATCCTGAACTGTTAATACTCAATATTTGGGGTCTTACACAAAACTATGCCGATTTTGCCACGCAAATGGAAATGGTGACTGGAAAAACGTTGCGAAACCGCAGTATGTTCCAACGCTCGATTGAGCATACAGTACATCTCATGCTCTACGGCGTAATCCCTCGTTAAAACAAAAAAAGATCGGCAAATTTGCCGATCTTTTTTTTAGAAATGATTTTGATAAAGAGCCAAGAGTTTTTGCGCGCCCAATAATAAATTTTCTTCCCAATCTAAATGAGCGGTATCATCTGCGCCATCAGTAATATACTTGACTGAAATTAGGCGTACACCTAGCTTATGGCAAACTTTGGCTAAGGCATACCCTTCCATATCCACCACATCACAAGCGACTTTCGGCTGACCCGTTTCAAATGAGTCCCCTGTCCCGCAAATGCCTTTTGGTAAATCAGAAAAATGTGATTGAAGATGAATTTCAGCAGGTAAGTGCTCATCTAACGGCGTTACACCGACTTCAAACCCTAATGGTGAAACATCCATATCACGTTGCACAAAAGTTTTTACTTCGACCAAATCATGTCTATTAAAAGATGAACTTCCTGCCGAACCTAAGTTAATTAGAGTTTTACAGCCTGTTTTTTGAATAACTTCAAATGCTTTAAAGGCAGCGTTGATTTTACCGATACCGCTATAATGGACTTCAATACCTGCTTGCTCAAACAAACCTTTAGATTCATTAGGAAGTGCCATAATTAAAGCGATATCTTTGTTCATTCAAAAAGCTCAAATCAAAATTAAATAAATTAGAAAATAAGTATAAATCAGGTGCAAAAGCTTTTTTGCACCTTTTCACTATTACTGCATTTTTTGTTGTAAGGCGATTAAACATGGAGAGAAGAACAGTTGCCCACTATAGGCTCCGGCTAAGGTTTTCTTCATTACAACGCTCCACATCACTAATAATAAAACACTAAGTGCCACTGCAACATACTGTAAAAATACAACTTCAACCTGATGCCCTAAATTAAATAAAGCCAAAATAAACACACCAAGTGGAAAGGTTAAGCCCCACCATCCCAAGTTAAACGGAATACCTGTTTTTGCATGACGAAGCGTTGTTAATATCGCAAGACCTAGCCACCATAACCCAAAGCCTAACAGTACCAAACTGCCTACCACGCCTAATGCTTGAAATACATTAGCAAACTGGTCAAATCCTACATTTGGCGCCACTCTTTTTGCCTGTTCACCTAGCAACAATAGACCTAACGCACCTGTTCCAATTGGACCTAAAGATAACCAGCTAGAAATTGCGACTTCTTTTTCCGGTAACTGATGCAAAGCCATACGCAGCATTAAAATGGTCAAAATAGCGAATGCAGGTAAAACAGAAATTCCCCAAAGTACGTAGCCCGCCATTAATAAATGAAAGCTATGCAAATCTGCTGGTAAGTGTGCAACCAACATGCCCGCAGAGCTTGCTGCTACTTCACAAGCAACGACAGGTAAAAGCCAGATTGCAGTCATGGTATGTAGCTGATGGTTCTGACGGCTAAACATGCAAAACGGCACAATCCAAGCAATTGCGAGTGCTAAAAATACATCGACGTACCATAAAGCTTGAGCAATATGGATTGCTACTTCACCATAAAGCCCGACACCGAAGCTTAAAAAGCCATTTAATATGGTTGCAAGCCCCATCGGTATTGCGCCTAAAAACAAGCTCATATTTGGATGATTAAATACTTGCTTCGCTTCATGAGGGAAAAGAAACCACCGCAATAAATAAAGACCTGAAAAAACACTAAATAGAACAATATTAAATTGCCATAACAGCGTCGCCAGCATAAATAAAAATGATTTGGCAAATGGAAGCTGAATTAAAATCATACTCACCACACCAGTACCCATAGTTGCTGTAAACCAATTTGGGGTAAAATGTCGTATAACATCTTTACTTTGATTTAATTGGTAAAAGGGTCTTTTCATCTTGAGTCTCTAGTCAAAGAGTGGATGAAGCTATAGTAGGATAAATTAATAATAAGAAAAATTGATTTATTTTTATTTAATTCATCAATTTTTTAGATATAAAAGATATTCATATTGAAAAATACCTGAGTAAAAACACAACAACAAGACGAATCTGTGAGATTATGGCAATATATAGCCCTTGCAAAAATAGCCATATTTTAAGTTCATGAAACTGCTTCGTCTTAATGCGTTATCGCCCAATTTCCAGTTGCCGCAAACAGCGGTAACTATTGGTAATTTTGATGGTGTCCATTTAGGTCACCAAGCGATGATTGCTCAACTCAAAAAAATTGCTGCAGCACAAGGCTTAAAAACATTGGTCATGATTTTTGAGCCACAACCGCTTGAGTTCTTTAAAGGCTACGATGCCCCACCTCGTATTAATTCATTACGAGAAAAAGTTGAATACCTCGCTGAACTTGGGGTGGATTACATTGCGGTTGCCAAATTTGACCAGCATTTCCGTAGCATGAGCGCATCAGAATTCGCAGATTTATTAAAAGACAAATTAAATGCGCAGGCTTTGGTTTTAGGAGATGACTTTCATTTCGGCAAAGACCGTCAAGGCAACAGCGAATTTTTAAGAAATTACGGCTTTCAAGTCACAAATTTACATACGATTGAACTCGAAGGTGAACGCGTCAGTTCAACTCGTATTCGCCAAGTGCTTCAAGTGGGTAATCTCGCTTTAGCAGCTAAATTATTAGGCCGTCCGTACAGTATTACTGGACGAGTTCAATATGGCGACCAAATTGGACGAACTTTAGATTTTCCAACGATTAATGTCCGTCTCAACCGCCATAAGCCTTGTTTAAATGGTATTTATGGCGTTGAAGTCATTTGCGAAACAACTTCGCTAACTCAAAAAGTGCTTCAGGATGACCCTGAAAAGCCAGGAATTGCCGGATATCATGAAAATAGCCTTTATGGTGCAGGTCATGTCGGTACTCGCCCAGCCATTCAGCAAGAACATCCAGAGTGGAGATTAGAAGTACATTTCCCTGATGTTTCTGCTAATCTGTATGGCTTATTTATGCGGGTGACTTTTCTTCACTATCTTCATGGTGAATTGAACTACCCTTCGCTTGAGGCACTTAAGGCAGGAATTGATAATGACGTGCAACAATTACGACAATATCGTAAAGACACGACACAATTTCCTTTTTAATTCGAATTTTGATTGTAAAACATGTCGGCTCCCAAGCTGATTAAACTGGAAGACAACTTGCATGAGCGATAAGCAAACTACTGAAAATGCAGTGGACTACAAAGCCACGCTAAACCTGCCGGATACTCAATTTGCAATGAAAGCAAATTTGGCAGTACGTGAAGTGAAATGGTTAGAAGAGTGGTATACCGACAACATTTATCAGCAGATTCGTGCATCGCGTATTGGTAAGAAAAAATATATTTTGCATGATGGCCCTCCATATGCGAACGGTACAATTCACTTGGGTCACGCTGTTAACAAAGTACTCAAAGACGTCATCGTCAAAAGCCGTACTTTGGCAGGTTTCGATGCGCCATATGTTCCGGGTTGGGACTGTCATGGTTTGCCAATCGAACTAAAAGTTGAAGAAAAAGTAGGTAAAGTAGGCGAAAAAGTTGATGCAGCGACTTTCCGTAAACTGTGCCGTGAATATGCGCTAAAACAAATTGATTTACAGCGTGCTGACTTTAAACGCCTTGGTGTTTTAGGTGATTGGGATAATCCTTACCTCACCATGAACTACAAACAAGAAGCCGATATCGTTCGTGCTTTAGGTTTAATCCAAAAAAATGGTCATATCCAGCCGGGCTTAAAGCCAGTGAACTGGTGTATGGACTGTGGCTCAGCACTTGCTGAAGCTGAAGTTGAATACGAAGATAAAAAATCTGACGCAATTGACGTTGGTTTTGGCGTTGTAGATTTAAAAGATTTAAGCGCTCGTGTAAATGTAGATGTTCAAGACCCAACAGACATCGTGATCTGGACCACTACACCTTGGACATTACCAGCGAACCAAGCAGTTGCATTGCATGCCGAAATTGAATATCAATTAGTACAAGTAACGACTGAGCGTGGTAAGCAAAACTTTATTCTTGCTAAAGACTTAGTTGCTTCTGCAATTGAGCGTTACAAGCTTGAAAACCCAGTTATTTTAGCTGACTTTACTGGTTCAGCTCTTGAAAACCTTACTTTACAACACCCTTTACTTACCGATCGCCAAGTTCCGGTTATTTTAGGTGAACACGTTATCGCAACAAGCGGTACAGGTGCTGTACACACTGCTCCTGGCCACGGTGCAGACGACTATAAAGTAGGTCTTCAATACAACCTTAAAGTTGAAAACCCAGTGGGTGGTAATGGAGTTTACTTACCAACTGCACCAATCTTTGCTGGTGAGCACATCTATAAAGCTAATCCAAAGATTATCGAAGCTTTAGGTGCTGTAGGTCGCTTATGGGCTCATCAACCTATTAAACACAGCTACCCACACTGCTGGCGCCATAAAACTCCGATTATTTTCCGTGCTACACCACAATGGTTTATCAGCATGGATCAAAAAGGTTTACGTGAAGGTGCGCTTAACGCTATTGAAAACGATATCGAGTTTGTACCGAACTGGGGTAAAAACCGTATTGAATCAATGATTGAAGGTCGTCCAGACTGGTGTATCTCACGTCAACGTACTTGGGGTGTGCCAATTCCTTTCTTCGTTCATAAAGATACGAATGAATTGCACCCTCGTACGCCGGAACTCATCGAAGAAGTTGCAAAACTTATCGAACAAGAAGGTATTGATGCATGGTTTAACCGTGATGCGAAAGACTTCATTGGTGAAGATGCTGAACAGTACAATGCGGTTCGCGATACGCTAGATGTATGGTTTGACTCTGGTACAACACATTATGCGGTACTTGAGCAACGTGAAGAATTAGAAAGCCCTGCTGACTTATATTTAGAAGGTTCAGACCAACACCGTGGCTGGTTCCAATCTTCTTTATTAACGTCTATGGCAATTCATAATCGCGCGCCATACAAAGCCTTGTTAACACATGGTTTCACAGTGGATGAAAATGGCCGTAAATTGTCGAAATCTTTAGGCAACTATATTCCACTTGAAGAAATTATCAAACAACTTGGTGCTGACGGTTTACGTTTATATGTCGCGTCTAGCGACTATCGCTATGAAATCGCAGCATCAAAAGAAATCTTTAGCCGTGTAAGTGATAGCTACCGTCGTATTCGTAATACGCTACGCTTCTTGCTTGCAAACTTAAATGGTTTCAAACCAAGTACAGATGCTTTAGCAGTAGATGATCTTATCGCCCTTGATCAATACATCTTGCAACGTGCGAATGAAGTACAACAAACTATTATCACTGCATATGAAGAAATGAACTTCCATGTCGTGTGTAGTGCATTAACAAGCTTCTGTATTAATGACTTAGGTGGTTTCTATCTTGACATCATCAAAGACCGTCAATACACCACTAAGGCTGACTCACAAGCGCGTCGTTCTGCACAAACAGCGCTTTATCATATCGTACAAGCATTTGTGCGCTGGATGAGCCCAATTCTAAGCTTCACAGCTCAAGAAGCTTGGCCACTTATCCCAGAACAAACTGAGAAGTATGTATTTACAGCTGAATGGTATGATCTACCTGTTTCATCAAAAGCAAACTTACTTTCTGAAGCAGATTGGCAAACATTGATTAGCGTAAAATCTGCAGTAAATAAACAGATTGAAGCAGCTCGTAACGCTAAACTTGTCGGTAGTAATCTTTCAGCCAAAGTTGAACTTTGGGCAAATGAATCATTACAAACAGTTTTAAACCAACTGGCTGATGAACTCCGTTTTGTTCTTATTACTTCGCAAGTAGTAGTACATCCATTTGCTGAACAAGGTGAAGCAACTGAAATGGAAGGCTTACGTGTACAAGTATCTGCAGCTGAAGGTGAAAAGTGTGCACGTTGCTGGCACGTCCTTCCTGATGTAAATACACACGCCGATCATCCTGGTTTATGTGGTCGTTGTATTGTGAACGTCACTGGTCGTGGCGAAGTGAGAAAATATGCCTAATTCACAAGCTAAAAAAGGCTTATTCCAGTTTTATCCGCACAACCTCATTTGGCTTGGACTTTCTGTCCTTGCCATTGTGTTGGATCAATGGACAAAATGGATCGCAAGTACACATCTGAACTATGCAGATCCTGTACCTGTGCTTCCATTTTTAAACTGGACACTATTACATAACTATGGTGCAGCTTTTAGCTTTTTATCTGATGCGGGGGGATGGCAACGCTATTTCTTCACATCTTTGGCAGGCTTAGTTTCAATACTTTTTGTATTTTGGTTGCTGCGTATGCCTAAAAAAATGGTGGTGCTACCTGTAGCTATTGCTTTAATTTTAGGTGGAGCACTTGGTAATTTAATTGACCGTATTACTTTAGGTTATGTGGTCGATTTCATTCATGTTTATTACCAAAATCATCACTTTCCAGCTTTTAATATTGCGGACAGTGCCATTACTCTAGGTACCATTTTGCTACTCATCGATACATTCTTCCTTGAGAAGCAAAGACCTAAAAATTCGGATGCATAATATGACCGAAATTATTCAACCTAATGAAGAAATTCGTATTACTGACGGTTCTAAAGTTGACCTACACTTTTCTGTTGCTCTTGAAAATGGCGTAGAAATTGACAATACACGTAGCCGTGAAGAACCTGTTAGCTTGACTATTGGTGACGGTAACTTGTTACCAGGTTTTGAGAAAGCCTTATTCGGCTTACGTGCAGGTGACCGACGTACAGTACACCTTCCACCAGAAGATGCTTTTGGTCCTTGGAATCCGGAAAATATACAAACTTTTGATACGGTTAAATTCGAACAACGACCTATTCCTGGTCACATGATCGAATTTGAAGATAAAGCAAAAGCAACTTTATTTGGTGTCGTGAAGTCAGTGAATGATGATATTACTGAAATTGATTTCAACCATCCTTTAGCTGGCAAAAATATTACTTTTGAAGTAGAGATATTCAAAGTAACTCCAGCTGGCCAGCAAGGCATTAAGTTGATGTAAAAAAAGCCCTCGATTGAGGGCTTTTTTATTATTTAATCTTTATGCATGACATAATAATCCTTACAAATTCTATATTCTCACGTCCTATGTAATGAATTAAGTTATAAAGATAAAAATCCTTAGGAAAAATATATGCTGGTCTATATTGTCGTGGGAAGTGTTCGTGAAGGACGTATAGCAATTAAAATTGCCAATTGGGTAGAATCAACAATTCCAACATTGGGTCTAAAAGATTTCCAAACCGAAGTAGTTGATTTAAAAGAATGGGATTTACCTCTGTTTTCAGGCTCTCACCCACCCGCTACCGGAATTTATGATCAACCTAAACAACAAGAATGGGCAAACAAAATTGCTCAAGCAGATGCTTTTATCTTTATTAGCCCAGAATACAACCACGGTTACAGTCCAGCTTTAAAAAATGCACTCGACTATGTTGGTAAGGAATGGAGCGGTAAACCAGCCGCATTTATTGGCTATGGCTCCACAAATGGCTCTCGCTCTATTAGCCAAATACGCCAAGTCACCTCAAGTTTAAGTATTGTTGACCCAAATGCTGTAATAGAAATACGAGATATCTTTAAACGCAATAAAGATGAAAAGTTTGAAGCCAATGAATTTGAAGTAAAAGGTCTTCAATCAATTGTTGAAAAGCTACAAAAATATCATTTGTCTTAAATTGAATAAAAAGCCTCTTTTCCAAACACAAGAGGCCTTTTTAATTTTATAAACTCTTTAAATACTCCACTACATCAGTATTACCTGCCATTTCTGCAAGCTGTAGTGCTGTGTATTCACTTTTATAAGCAACTTGCGCACCTTTTCCTACCAAGAGCTTCACTATCTCTAAATGATCATTCTCAGCTGCTGCTTGTAAAGCACTATACCCTTCATCATCAGTCTGATTAGGGTCTTCTCCATCTATTAATAATTGTTTTACTTGCTCTAGATCACCTAAAGATGCCCAATAGATCAACTCTGGAAGAGAAAGTTCTTCATTATCTTCAGGTAATTGAGAGAAAGAATTAAATTTCACGAGATCATGCCAAAATTAAAAGCTTCTTCATTATATCTCTGAAACAGGACAACCGTACAAATTTATTCCACGCAATAAGCAACACCCCGGACTCTA